>CALUMX010000015.1 GCA_944321875.1 uncultured Muribaculaceae bacterium | reverse complement strand
TTCAAAAATATTTTTTCAGTAAATCTCTCCGGCTTTCTGCCGTCGGGCTCCCCCGTTTTTGCGAGTGCAAAGGTAGGTACTTTTAACTTCCCCTCCAAATTTTTTCGCAACTTTTTATGCTCTAAAACATGAAAATTTCGCTTCCGCCTATCAATCAATTAATTATCATGAAAACTTTTTTTGCGATTAATCAGGCTCTCATCCTCCATATACATTTATCCTTTCCCATCGGTTTCCTTATGCGGGAAATTTAAATGTAAAACGTCCCCTCTTCCTCGAACACCGACATCATTATATATGACATCCGAACAATCTCAAATCGAGACCGAACAGTACAAGAGTAAACAGGGGAATCGGACAACAATAAAATAGAGCGATAAAAAATGGCATAAAAAAATTAGAGCAACATCCCTCATGTCCGGGACATTGCTCAAACCGCTTTTTCTATTTTTCAACAGAAAGAGGTTTTAATCAACCTCGTTTGTGTGGAAAACAACATTAACGACCTAACAAAAACCTTTTCATAAAATCAATCAATCCTTAAAATAAAATCTATACCTAACAAAAAAACCTAACAAAACCTAATAACCTATTGTTTTGTTTTCCACATTGCAAAGGTAAGCATATTTTTTTAATTACACTACATTTGTGCCAAAAAAATATGTTATATAACACATATTTAACACTTCAAGCTGCGGCGGCTATTATTTTAACAACTGTACACCTTTCTATCCATGTTTTTACCTTAAAACGCAGGCTTTGATACAATTTTCAAAGATTTTCCCGAAAATGGGTGGCGGAAAATCAACATGGAAGCGTGCAAATACAGCCTGTCGGCATGATGTCCGTAAAGCATGTCGCCCTTAATCGGAGCATTCAGCCCATCAGGATGCGCCGCATGCACGCGCAATTGATGAGTCCGTCCGGTCAAAGGATAAAACAAAATGCGCGTAGTACCGTCCGAATTATGCGACACTACCTGATAACGGGTTATCGCCTCCTTTCCTTCCTTATAATCCACTTTTTGCTGAGGACGGTTGACATAATCGGGAGCTAACGGCAGCTGCACCGCTCCCTGGTCGCTACCCGCATACCCTTCCAGCAATGCAACATATACTTTCTGCACCTTCCGCTCCTCAAACAAGCGGCGCAAAGCACGCTGTGCCTCCTCCGTCTTAGCGATAGCCAACACACCGGAAGTGTGCATATCAAGCCGATGCACCTCATAAGCCTCGCCACAACGTTCCCGAGCCAACTCCAGCAAGGACCGTCCGCCTTCCTTTCCCGGCACGGAAAGCATTCCCGCCGGCTTGTCTACAATCCAATAATAGGCATCCTCATAAAGCGTAGCCGGCTCAAGCTCCGCTCCCTTGAAAAAAGACAGCGGACTTTTCTCCACCCGCAAGCCTTGCATCATGAAATGCAATATCGGCTCGCACTTTTCCTTGCACGAAGGATAAAACTCTCCATGACGGCGAATCTCACCAACCGGAGACCGCCCCCACCAGAACTCGCCCATCGCCAACGGCTGCAACCTGTGCAGATAGGCATACTGCAACAGCTTCGGGGCAGCACACTCCCCCGCTCCGGCAGGAGGCAACTCGCCACGCTCCGTTGCGAAAATATCTGTCAGCGAACATTGCCCGCCTTTCGCATTCAGCATCTCAAAACGGTCAAATATCCATTTCTGCAACGCCACTGACCGCTGTTTGCGCTCCTGACGCAACCCTTCCACCTGCCGTTCCAAAGAAGCAACCTTTTCAGCAGCGGTCTCCACAGCCGTTCTCAAGTTTTTCTTCAGCCGCCGGAACTCTGCCGACTGGAACCGGCTCTCATCGTCCAACGCCTTGACCGTTTCCGGCGAAGCACCATCCCTCAACCGGGCTCTCCGTTCCTTCTCTGTTTTCAGGAAATCCGCAAATCTATCCACTTCCGCCCGCTCCTGCCTCTCCGCGGCCTCAAGCTCACTCCGTGCATCCTGCCAGGATTCCGAATTCATCAACCGCTCTATTTCCCGGTTGATACCGGAAATCTCAGCCTCTTCCTTTACGAAATAAGCCTCCTTGTCAAGCAAGTCATAGACTGCCGGCACGAAATAGGCATGATTATTGGAATGCGCCAAGTTTCCGGAAAAGGCAGCCAGGAATCCAATCTGCCCGGAAGGGTCAGAAACGACCAGCACGCCGAACATTTTCCCGGCGGAAAGTTCGGCGTGCCATTCTGTCTTGCCTTCGACATATTTCCTCAACTGCTCCGCCGCCTTCAATACCAGCGGATGCGGCTTGTAGCAAAAGGGGAACGTGAATTCCGCAGGCAATACCACAGCGGAAATATCATCGTCGAATGTATGTAAACGCATACTGATTTCTCAATACTCTTTTTTATTTACCATTGATACGATTTACGGCATAGCGCAACTCCGTAAGACGCTCCAGCAAACCTTCGATACGGTCGAGAGGAAGCATGTTGGCACCATCTGACTTTGCCACCGACGGATTCTGGTGTGTCTCCATAAACAGACCGTCTGCTCCGGCTGCGATACCGCAACGGGCCATCGTCTCAATCAAGTGAGGCAGACCTCCGGTCACGCCGCAACTCTGGTTTGGCTTCTGCAACGAGTGGGTTACGTCAAGAATCACCGGTGCAAACTGCTGCATCACGGGAAATCCGCGGTAATCCACAATCAGGTCCTGATAGCCGAACGTCGTACCTCGCTCTGTGATTGCCACATCATCGTTGCCAGAGTCACGCACCTTCTGCACAGCATACTCCATAGCCTCTGCCGAAAGAAACTGGCCTTTCTTGATGTTGACCATCTTTCCCGTACAGGCTGCCGCTACGAGCAAATCCGTCTGACGGCACAGGAAAGCCGGAATCTGAAGCACATCGACATAGCGCGCCGCCATCTCTGCCTCGGCTGCCTCATGGATATCGGTCACCACCGACACTCCGAACGTATCGCGTACCTTTTTCAAAATCTCCAATGACTTCTCGTCGCCGATACCCGTAAAGGAGTCGACACGAGAGCGGTTAGCCTTGCGATAACTGCCCTTAAACACATAAGGAATGTCAAGACGACGGGCAATCTCCGAAACGTGTCCGGCAATATCCATTGCCATCTGCTCTCCCTCAATCACACAAGGTCCTGCAAGCAGGAAAAAATTACCCGACTTGGAAGATTTCAATTCTTGTATCATATAGAATTCTTTTAATTATTACAATTGATTAATAGTATGAACAGCCGCTACGGCAAACACACCGGCCGTCTCCGTGCGCAAACGGCTCTTTCCGAGTGTCACCGGCACGAAACCCGCATCAAGCGCGGCGCGGATTTCCTCCTTGCTGAAATCGCCTTCCGGTCCAATCATAATCACCACGTCGCTTCCCTTCTTGTATTCCTTCACAAGGTCGCGCCGCGGTATCTCCTTGTCGCAGTAGGCAATGAAACGCTGTCCGTCCTTACCGACCGAGTTAATCACATCCATCACCGGCGTCAGCTCGTCGAGTTGGGGCAACGTTGCCTTGAGCGATTGCTTCATCGCCGAGACAAGGATTTTGTTCAGGCGTTCCGTCTTAAGCTGCTTACGCTCCGAGTAGCGGCACAACACGGGGATGATGCGGTCCACGCCCATCTCCACCGACTTCTCAAGCATCCACTCAAAACGGTCGATATTTTTTGTCGGAGCTATCACTACCGTCAGACGGCAACCCCAATGCGGAGCCACATCCGTCTTTTCCACGATGCTGACCGCACAATTCTTATGATTGGCCGATACAATCTCGCAGAGGAACAAATGTCCTTTTCCGTCGACAACCTCTACCTGGTCACCTTCTTTCAGCCGGAGTACGCGCACGCAATGCTGCGCCTCCTCCTCCGGCAGCAGATTGACCGTCTCTATGTCTGGTGCATAAAATCTGTGCATAGCTCTTATCTGACAGGTTTAACCTCCGGATTATGCTTATACGTAAACACGAGTGCAAACAGTACAGCTACGACAAGCGCATAGCCCGCGAAAATAAACCAGGATGTCTGCCAGCCGTCGACCTGAGAAGTAGTTGCCGAGAAATCGACAAAGTGGTTGATGACAGCCTGTGCGGCAAGCGTTCCGATAGTCGCACCGAAACCGTTGGTCATGATAACGAACAAACCCTGAGCGCTGGAGCGTACCGAAATATCGGTTTCCTTGTCGACATAGAGAGAACCAGACACATTGAAGAAGTCGAATGCCACTCCATAGACAATCATGGAAAGGACAAACAGCCATACGCCCGCTCCCGGGTCGCCGAGGCCGAAAAATCCAAAACGCAACACCCATGCCAGCATGGCGATGAGCATCACCCGCTTGATACCGAAACGGCTCAATACGAAAGGCACAAGCAGAATACAAAGCGTCTCCGAAATCTGCGACAGTGAAATCAGCATGTTCGGGTGCTGAACGCCAAAGGAGTCGGCATATTCCGGCATGCTGCCAAAGCTTGCGATGAACGGATTGGCATAGCCGTTAGTAATCTGCAAAGAGACTCCGAGAAGCATCGAAAAGATAAAGAATATCGCCATCTTCTTCTGTTTGAACAGAAGGAACGCCTTCAATCCCAGCGATTCTGCGAGCGAAGCCGAAGCCTTGCCGCGTGAAACCGGACAAGCCGGCAGTGAGAGCGCATAAAGACCAAATACGGCACCGACCACCGCACAAGCGAAGAACTGGCCGTAAGAGCCTTGAATATGCAAAGCGTCAACCGTCCACATCATACAGATAAAACCGACGGTACCCAGTGTACGGATAGGCGGGAATGTCTTGATGGTGTCAAGTTTTGCCTTATCCAGCGAAGTGTAAGCCACCGAGTTGGACAAAGCGAGCGTCGGCATATAGAAAGCCACACTGCAAGAATAAAGCGAGAACAGCACGGGGAACTCCGCTGCGCCACCCTTCGTCATACCGTAATAACCGGCTGCAGCCATGAATGCGGCTGCGAGGAAGTGGCAAAGGCTGAGCAACCGCTGAGCCGGAACCCAACGGTCGGCAATGATACCCATCAAAGCCGGCATAAACAGCGAAACAATACCCTGCATGGCATAGAACCAACCGATGTTCTCTCCCATTCCAATAGTTGCCAAATAATTACCCATCGACGTCAGATAAGACCCCCACACGGCAAACTGCAGGAAGTTCATCACCGCCAGACGGGTGCGTATAAATCTCAAATTTTCCATTTCTTAATTTCTCAAGTTATTAAATTTTATCTATCATTCACTACATTCCTTTGCGCTCAAGCACCTGCTTGATTTCCGCCGCACGCTCATAAAGCTCCTTCTTTATGCAATCCTGCAGCATTTTTTCCAGTTCCTCGACAGCAAATTTCTCCAACGGTACGCGGTTGATGTCGAAAGGCTCTTCCTCAGCCGGTGTACGGTAGTCCACATCCTTTTCCTGCACCTCGATTCCCGCCACCTTCATTACCTCAGGAGTAGCGTAAATCGGAGCTTTGCAACGGATTGCCAACGCAATCGCGTCCGACGTACGGGAGTCAATCACCACCTCTCGGTCGCCATCGGAAAAGGTGATTTCCGCATAGAACACACCTTTGGCAAACTTGTAAATCAGCACCTCTCTCGGCACGATTCCGAAAGCCCGGAGCGTCGACTGCATCATCTCGTGGACCAGCGGACGCGGCAACGTGACGCCCTCCAGACGGGCGGCTATCGACTGCGCCTCGGCCGCCCCAATCAGCACGGGCACCCGGTGTCTGCCGCCCTCATACTCGCGCAGCAGCAACACGTAAGCCCCCGACTTGATGGAATTGACGGTGATGCCTTCTACTCTCAATCTGATTTTTTCACTCATTACTATTCGTTTTTGCCTGCCTAAAGTTTAATTTTCTGTCCGGTGATTACTCCGCTACCGTAGCACAGGTGCCCCGTAGCATCGTAAATCACGGCGAACTGACCGGGTGCGATACCCTGCACGCGTTCCTCCGACTCGATGACATACTCCGAACCTCCGAGCGGCACAAACTTCGCTTTCATGAAAGCCGGCGTATGACGGTTCTTGAACAGGATGTCAACCGGACCATCGACGCCTTCCCAGGGATTTCCCGAAATAAAGTGCATCTCGTCGATGTGGATGGTCTTGCCATACTGCTTGTCGGTATCGTATCCGTTGCTGACGTAAATCGTGTTGTCGTCAACGTTTTTCTTCACAACGTACCACGGTCCGCCACTCAGACCCAAACCCTTGCGCTGACCGATGGTGTGAAACCAGTATCCCTTATGCTCTCCGATTTTCCGTCCGGTCTCCAGCTCGATGATGTTGCCTTTCCGCTCACCTAAATGGCGACGGATGAAATCGTTATAGTTAATCTTACCCAGAAAACAGATGCCCTGGCTGTCCTTACGGTAGGCATTGGGCAGTTTCGCCTCCACGGCCAGACGTCTCACCTCCTCCTTCGGCATGGAGCCGAGCGGGAACATCAGGTGCGACAACTGCTCGTAGGTAATCTGTGCGAGGAAGTCGGTCTGGTCCTTCACCGGGTCGACAGCCGTCGCCAGATAGTGCTTTCCGTCGATAAAGTCGGTCGAAGCGTAGTGACCGGTCGCTGTTTTCTCAAACGCCTTGCCCCAACGCTGCTCGAAAAATCCGAACTTAATCATCTTGTTGCACATCATGTCGGGATTAGGAGTGAGTCCGCTTTTCACGGTGCGCAACGCATACTCCATCACGTTCTCCCAATATTCCTCATGCAGCGATACCACTTCCAACGGCAAGCCGTATTTATGGGCTATCGCCGTGCACATTTCTATATCTTCCTCGGCGGAGCAGTCGCCCTCGCCGTTGTCCATTCCAATTCTGATATAAAACAGATTCAGGTCGTGTCCCTCCTCCTTCAATTTGTGAACAACGACCGCGCTGTCCACTCCGCCAGAAATCAATACGGCAATTTTCATGAATACAATTCTGTTTTTAATTGAAATTCAATTCGTTTAGATTGTCCTTGTTCATAAAGTAAAGCGACAGCAGATAGTCGACCGACACTTTTCCCGGACCGGCCAGAATGATGTAGACAAACATTCCGATAAACAGCATCGGCACATAGCCCAGCTGCAGGCTGTAGAGCAGTGAAACCTCCGAAGCAGGGTCAAACAACCGCTCGTTGAAGCCGTTGGCCACGATGTGGTACTCTGCCACCGCCATGACGATTGCCGGCACCAACGCGGCGAAGCGCGTCAGAAATCCGAATATCAGCATTATGGAGAAGACAATCTCCACCGTTATCATCGTCGTCAGCACCGCCTCCGAACTCATCCCGAACACAGATGGGAAGGACACGGCAAAATAGTCGAAATTAGCCATCTGACGAATTCCGAACTGCAGGAACATGATTCCCGTAAAGGCACGCATGAAAAAACGTGACAGGTTGCTGAAGCTCCGGTAAGCCTCTGCTATAAATAATTTTCTCCAAGAAAACTTTCCCATAACAGACGTTTTTTGGGGTTTATATTCCTTTCTGACTCTTCAGGCTTGCCATAATAGCCAGCACTTCGTCAATCTGTACATATTTCTTCACAATCTTGTGGTCGCGGTCAAGCAGATAGACCGTCGGAGTCACCCGCATGTCGAATCTGTCGCCGGGTTTCTCCACTTTGGCTACGGCCCAGCCTTTCGTTTCCGATGCGATTTGCGACTCTGCCGCAGTTGAATCCTTATCGTAAACCGATACGACTGTCACCAGTCCCGCTCCAATCAGAGCATTCGTAGCTATATCCGTGCCCAGACGCAACTTGAAAATCGACGTATCGGAAGCCGACTCCGTATTGACCACGACAACCGTCAGTTCTGAAGCGAGCTGATGAAGACTTGTCTCACCGGCACCCACAATCGCCACAGGAAGGTCGGGGAACACGGCACCAACGGCATTTGCGTTGATAATCTCCACGTTATGCTCCATCACGCGGCGCAATTCCTTGTCCACCTTCTTCTCATCGGCAAGATTCATTGCAAACATTGAGTAAACCTCATCGCTCACATAGTTGCCGTAAGGCGACAGCACCTCCTCGTTCAGCACCGTCAGCAGCAGGCGCAGATTGCCTTCATTCTTCGCAATGCGGCGCACAAACTGCTTGATGGACTTCTCCACCTCGTCCTTGTTGGCAATTACAAAGAACGACAGATAGTCCGTAAACGCCTCATGAAAGGCATCGAAATCGGTAATCGTCTCCTTTTCGAGATTGCACTTGTCCCATAAGTGAAGCACCATGTAATCAGCCCGAAGCTCCGGCTTCGTCAAGCGGTCGGGGACTTCCGGATATTCAAACAATTGAGTCTTTTCTTCCCCGGTTTGGGCCATAACGGAAAATGCCGAAAACAGGCAGACCAGCAGAAGACCTAATTTTCTCAGATTTATGTTCATTTTCAACAGGTTTTATTTAACGACAGGCTTTAGCCTTATTGCAAAAATACGATATTTTTCGTAAATTTTATCCCCTCTATTGATTTTTTTAGCGACCGCAACTCCATTATGACGACAGGGCCGCCTCTCCCCCTGACGACAGCGGGCGACGGTACACCCGAAATGTACCGTCGCCCGCAATTTCATATTCATTCGAAGCACGCCGCAAATGCCGGCGCCACTTCCTTTCTATTCTTCCACGTAAGGACGCACCGTCCGTACCCACAACTCATAGCCTTCGGCCAGCAGGTGCAGACCGTCATTGGTCAGCCCCTTGCGCATGTTGCCCGTCTCCGGGTCAGCCATCACGCTGAAAAGGTCAATCCATACGGCACCTGTCTCCTCAGCTACTTTCCGGTAGAGGCGGTTGGTCTCAACCACGTCCTGCTCCTTGCCCAGAATGTTCTTGTAGCGGCGGAAGGAGTTGTCAATCGGCAACAGGCTCTGCAGATAAATCCGAGTCTGCGGAGAGCCGGCCTTGATAGTCTCAATCAGGCGTCGCATGCAAGTGGCCAATGAGTCAGGAGTAACATTGTGCGAGATATCGTTGATACCGCCCAGGATGAACACCTTGGCGGGCTTTCCCTTCACAATGGGTCCGACACGGTCGATGAATCCCTGCACGATGTCGGAAGAGATACCGCGGTTCTTCACATGAGGATTCCGCAGCATTTCGCTCCATTCGCAGCCGTCGGTCTGGCTGTCGCCGAGGAACACGATGTCGGAGCTACCAATCGGAAGACGCTCGAAAAGCGAGGACTTCTGATAGTAGTACTCGTTATACTCGTATTTCTCCTGAGCCGACATGACAACTACGCCCAACACACAGCAGGCAAGCACCGCAAGAATACGTTTTGCCACCATATATGCCGATTAATGTTCTGAACGGTAGGCATCCACCGCCAATTTAACAGAGCCGTGGAACAAAAGAAGACGCTTCGCCTCATCGTAAGGCAAGCCCAATTCCTCTGAAACCATACGAGAACCGCGGTCAACGAGCTTAGCGTTGGTCAGCTGCATGTTGACCATCTTGTTGCCCTTCACGCGACCCATGCGAATCATTACGGAAGTGGTAATCATGTTGCAAATCATCTTTTGACCAGTACCCGATTTCATGCGGGAGCTTCCCGTAACGTATTCCGGGCCCACAATCATCTCGATAGGAATTTCAGCAACTTCCGACACCGGAGCGTCCGGGTTGGAAGTGATGGCTGCAGTAAGCAAGCCGCGTGCGCGGGCTTCCTTCAAAGCTCCGATAACGTAAGGAGTCGTACCTGAAGCAGCAATACCGATTACTGTATCCTTTTCGTTGATATTATACTTTTCGAGGTCTTTCCAGCCCTGGAGCGTATCGTCCTCCGCATTTTCCACCGGGTTGCGCAATGCGGTATCGCCACCGGCAATCAGACCGATAACCCATCCCGGGTCCATGCCGAATGTTGGAGGAATCTCAGAAGCGTCAAGCACACCAAGACGTCCCGACGTACCGGCACCGATATAAAAAATACGGCCACCTTTCTTCATGCGTGTCACGATACCCGTAACCAGTTTCTCTATCTGAGGGATAGCTTTCTCCACTGCGTCAGCAACCTTGTGGTCCTCGCGGTTGATGTCCTCAAGAATTTCTCTGACCGGTTTATTTTCCAGATCGTTGTACAGCGATGACTGCTCGCTGATTTTTACAAATGCCATAGTCCTTCAGTTTTTTAATATTAATTCTTATGATATTTCAACAGCCCCTCCATCGGGCTCTTGATGATTTGTCCGATTGTAATGCCAAGCGACTGCGCTGCCTCTTCGAGAATATTGCGGTAGTAGAATGCCACTGAGCCTACGAAGCTCACAGGAAGTGACTTGTAGTTCTCATAGTTTGCAATATTTCTGACGAAGAAAGCCTTGAACGCATTGAGCACCAGCTGGTGCATCGACGGCTCGTTGATATACTTCGAGATGAACGGAGAGAGGGAGGCCAGGAAACGGTTGCCGCCCGGCTTACGGTAAACTGCCGTAATGATGTCCATGCGGTCAAGACCTGTCTCCTCGTGGAACTTGCGGCACAAATCCTCCGGCAACTGCTTTTTCAGCACGTCGCCCACAAGCAGCTTGCCCAAAACGGCGCCACTACCCTCGTCGCCGAGAATATAGCCGAGAGGCGATACGTTGTCCTTAATCTCCTTGCCGTCATAATAGCAGGAATTGGAACCTGTACCCAGGATGCAGGCAATACCGGATTCCGTACCGCACAAGGCACGGGCAGCTGCCAGCAAGTCGCTGTTTACGTCAATTTTCTTTGCGGTCGGCACATTTGCGGCAATGGCGCGGCTTACGTTGCCGCAGATTTCGTCTGAAAGACAGCCGGCTCCGTAGTAATAAACCTCCTCAATCGGGAATTCCGCCACTTGCGATGCCAGTTCCTCCGCAAGACGAGCCTTGATTTCTTCCTCTGTCATCATCAAGGCATTGATACCAGTGGTGAAAATCTGCTTTTCTACTTTATCTCCATTGAGAACACACCAGTCGATTTTTGTTGAACCACAATCAGCTATTAAAATCATATCTTTATATATATTTTCTTTTTATACAAAATGTAACCTATTGACCAGTTGATGCCGATAAACACCAACGCATAAATGAGCGATGCGAACGTGCGGTCGCCGAAAAGCGGCACGAATGTCTCTGTATAGAGCCATGTATGAATGGTATTGCCACCGATGTTGATGGTGTTGAACAGCGTTCCGAGCACACCGCCCAGCACATACATGAACAACGGATTGATACCGAATGCCTCAAAGAAGCGTGTCCAGCGCTTGTAACCCTTCACGTCGATAATCCAGATGAGCAGTGCCAGCAGACTCGCTGCCATACCGCAGGTAACGATGGCGAATGTCGGCGTCCAGAGCTTCTTGGAAATCGGCATGCCGTAGCTGAGAAGGAAACCGGCGAACATAAGCACCGTACCTACCAGGAAGAAGCGGAGCACGCGGTCGTTGTTGTCCTTGACAGTCACGATAATCTTACCGCAGCAGAAGCCGATAAGCACATGGGCAATGGCAGGAAGCGTACTCAGCAGACCTTCCGGGTCAATGGGCAGCGTACGGGTTTCATAAACCTGCACAAGACCGTCATTCTGAGTGGAAACAAGCGTCGTCACCGTATCCTTGTAAAGATGGGCATCACCGATGAGTGCATGGTCAACGACGTAGACAATGTTGTTGAGCGAGAACTCCAGTCCGTGTCCGACCCAAAGAATCACCGCATACACCACCAGGATTCCGCCAATCAGATACGGGATGCGTGAATGCTTCACCGAAATGGCGACGATGGCAGCCGCACAGTAGCAGAGAGCCAGACGCGGCATTACGCCCAACACGCGCAGATGGCTGAAACTATTGGCCGCATTGAGCAGACGCTCACCCAGCGGAAGCGACTCGTCGGCACCGGCCAGACCGTAGCAGAAGCGGCTGAACCAGGCAATACCGAGTCCGATAAGATAAATTACAATCGTACGCTTCACGATTTTCACCAGCGTAGCGTGTGAATACGAAAAGTCGAACTTGCGCATAGAGATATAGGTAGATATACCCATGATAAACATAAAGAAGGGGAACACGAGGTCAGTCGGCGTCAGTCCGAGCCACTGCGCGTGTTCCAGAGGTGCATAGATAGCGCCCCATGAGCCGGGATTGTTCACCATAATCATCCCGGCTATCGTTATGCCCCGCAGAATGTCGAGGGCCAAGATTCTATTTTTCTTTTTAGCTTCCATTTTTAATTTTAAGGTAATTATTTTTGAGTTGTACACTCGTCAACCAGATAGACGATTGATTTGTACGGCACTCCGGCGTTGAGCGTCAGACCGATTTCACAGGTACGGCTGTTGGAGAAACCACGCTTGATACCGTGCTTCTCAATCTGACCGCGCAGTTTACGCAAAGCGTAGCGGTTGACCTCCGGATGCGTGAAGCCCTTGTCGCCGGCAAATCCGCAACAACCCACTTCCTCCGGATTCACCACATTCGTAGAGCAAAGACGTGCCAGCGCCATGAATTTCTGCTCGAGCTTCATGTGGCGGGAAGAGCAAGTCAGGTGGATGGCCACCGGCTCATCGATAGGATGGAACGTAAGATAGGGAGCGACGAATTCATAAATGAACTCCACCGGCTCATACAGTTTGACGCGCGTCATCGTGTTGCGCATGCGGTGCAGACACGGACTCTGGTCGCAAAGCACCGGATATTTTCCGTTCTCGCTGGCCGCATAGAGGGCATCCTCCAGCTCCTTCGCCTTTTGGTCGGCAATGTCAGGCATTCCCTTGCTTTCCCAAATCGTACCGCAGCAAAGCGACTGCATCTTCTTCGGGAAAATCACCTCATACCCGGCTTTCTCAAGCAGTTTCACGGTCTTGTCTACCAACGGCTCGTCCGTTTCCTTTGCCTTACCCATCGTCTGATTGATACAGCTTGGGAAATAGACCACCTTCCGCTCGCTGGTCTTCGTCTGAACGGCGTGCGGATAGTAGGCTGCCGGGAACGCTGACGACCACATCGGCAGACCGACGGAATTCATCGCCCGGCCGACGGCATTCGTTGCCTTGTCACCCAGCACCGACTGAGCAGCGGATGCTACCGACAACATCGGACGCATCATCTTCTTCACACAGGAGAAATGGTTGGCCACCATCTTACCGGTGCGGTGCCCCACACTGCCTAACGGATTAATGTCGGCACGAAGGTCGTGGATAAGATCGCCCGTGTTGATACGCATCGGGCACGACGTGCTGCACAGTCCGTCGCCAGCGCAAGTCTGCTGACCGAGATAGCGGAATCCTTTCTGAAGGGCAGCCAGACGCTGCGGGTTCTCACCCGTGGCACGCAGGCGCGCAATCTCACGCTGTGCGATAATACGCTGACGGGAAGAGAGCGTAAAACCGCAAGTCACGCAATTCACCTCACAGAAACCGCACTCGATGCAACGGTCGACCTTCGGATTAGTGAGCGGCATCGGTTTGATGTTCTTGATATAGCATTCCGGGTCATCATTGAATATCACACCCGGATTGAGCAATCTCTTAGGGTCGAAGAGCTGTTTCACTTCCTTCATGACCTCAAATGCCTTCGTGCCCCACTCTTTCTCGACAAACGGCGCCATGTTGCGACCTGTACCGTGCTCGGCCTTGAGCGAGCCATCGTATTTGTCGACAACCAGTCGCTCCACCTCGAGCATGAGGTTCTTGTACTTGTCGACCTCGGCCTGTGTCTCAAACGACTGGGCAAGGATGAAGTGATAGTTGCCTTCCAGCGCATGTCCGTAGATGCAGGCATCGGGATAGCCGTGGCGCTCCAGGAGTTCCTGCAGGTCGGCTGTCGCATCGGGGAGGTCCTCAATGTGGAAAGCAACGTCCTCAATCAGCACCGTAGTGCCCAATGGACGCGTGCCACCCACCGACGGGAAAATTCCGGCACGGATAGCCCAGTACTTGGAATACTCGGCAGGGTCGTCGGTAAACTTCACCGGCGTATAGAGGTCGAACGGCTCCAGAATTTGCTTGATGGTTGCGATATTGGCTTCCAATTCTTCCTTCGTGTCGCCCTTGGTTTCCGTCAGTACGGCTGTCAGGCCCGTTCCTGTCGTGTCGTTGACCGATGAGAGGGATTTCTTGTCGAGCATCTCCGCGCTGAACACCGGACCCTTCTTCATCGCCACCACCGCACGGCATGCTTCTCTGATGTCGGAGAAGTAAAGCATCGCACTTGCCGAATGCTTGTAGAGATGACCCGTGCGCATCGTCACTTCCGAAAGGAATGCCAACGTACCCTCCGACCCCACGAGCAAGTGCGTCATGATGTCGAATGGGTCTGTATAGGTCACAAACGGAAGGAGGTTCAGGCCGGTCACGTTCTTGATGGAATATTTGTAGCGGATGCGGTCGGCCAACTCTGTATCGGCCAGCACGCGGTCACGCAATTCCTCAATCTTGCGCACAAATTCGGGATGACTCTGACGGAAACGGTTGCGGCTTTCCTCCACTCCCGTATCGAGCACTGTACCGTCGGCAAGCACCATGCGCACCGACTGCAGCACCCGGTCACTGTTGGCATGCGTGCCACAGTTCATACCCGAAGCGTTGTTCATGACAATTCCTCCCACCATCGCTGCATTCTTGGAAGCGGGGTCGGGCGTAAAGATTTTACCGTAAGGCTTCAGCAGTTGGTTGACCCGTTCTCCAATAATTCCCGGCTGCATGGTTATGGTCGAAGCATCGGCCGAGACTTTATAGCGTTCCCAGTTCTTGCCTGCCACCACAAGGATAGAATCGCTCACAGCCTGTCCCGACAAACTCGTTCCGGCAGCACGGAATGTGACCGGAAGGTTCAGACGGTTGGCTATAACGAGCAGGCGCGCCACTTCTTCCTCCGAAGAAGAGCGCACCACAATCTGTGGAATCAGACGGTAGAACCCGGCATCCGTTCCCCATGCCAGACGGCGAAGCTCGTCGCTGTAAATCCGGTCATCGGGAATGAATGTGCGAATTTCCTTCAAAAAGGATAGGTAGGATTCTTTCATTTTTAACGATATAAGTAATACTTACTTGATTTTTGCTTAAACGACTGTACGTCTTTGTTCCAGTAGTCGATGATGTCGCTCACCTGATAGCGCTTGCCGAAACGTAGGCGAATCTGGTCGGAGCCGCACACTTTGTCAAACATGCTGAAACGCGACTTGTCAGTGGTTGTCTCAAATATTTTCTTCTCCGGATAGAGCTTTGCCAATTCCTGCATTGCATAGAACTGTATCAGCGTCAGGCTGGATTCCGGAGTGTCCTCTACGTAGAACTGCACACCCTGAAGGTTCTTGCCTTGACCGGTTGAGTAGAACGGCTTCACATGAATCGGACGGAACTTCACGCCCGGCAGCTGCAAAGCGTTCATGCGGGCAGAGAACTTCTCGGCGTCAATCCATTCAGCACAGATGAGCTGGAACGGAAGCGTGTAGCCTACACCGATTGAAACATAGTAAAGCTCTCCGAGAATACCCGTAGCCGGATAATAGTAGGACGTTACAGGCTGTGGAATGTGAGGTGACGGGAGAATCCAGGGCATGCCTGTCTGCTCAAACGTCATGTTACGTGTCCAGCCTTCCATCGGAACGACTGTGAGTTTCGCTTTTTTACCGCCTGCAACGAGGCCCTCACCGTTAAGGAACTGTGCCATCTCGCCGGGAGTCAGACCGTAGAGATAAGGAATCGGGAACTGGCTTACGAACGACTCAAAGCCCGGCTCTACCAGGTTACCTTCCACGCGGTTACCACCGAGCGGATTCGGACGGTCGAGCACTACCAGCTCGATATTGTTCTCAGCACAAGCCTCAAGAGCCAGACCGAGCGTACTAACGAATGTAAATGAGCGGCAGCCGATGTCCTGAATGTCATAGACCAGAGCGTCGATGCCCTTGAGCATTTCCGGGGTCGGTTTCTTGGTCTTGCCGTAGATGGAATAGACCTTTACACCGGTTGCCGGGTCCACTGTATTATCCACGTTGTCACCTGCGTGAACGTCGCCTCTCACACCGTGTTCAGGACCGAAGAGAGCCACAAGTTCCACGTTGGCTGCCTCATGGAGGATGTCTACAGTCGATTTCAAGTTATTGTCAACGCCCGTCGGGTTGGTAATTAAACCCACGCGCTTACCGGCCAATTCGCGGAATCCGTGGTCGCGAAGCACTTCCACTCCCGGCTTTGTCACAGCAACGGCAGTGAAAGCCGTTACCATGACGAATATGGACAATATAAACTTTTTCATTTTCTATTGGAGTTTATTCGGAATAAGGGGGGATAGGATTGCGGAGAAAGGCAACTTCCTGAAACCTTATTCACTACATTGTTTTTTGCTGATTAATTATTTTCTGCCGTAATTCGGGTCAATCTTTTTGTCAACGAGGTAAGTTACAACCAGCGTAGCGACACAGCATACCATCACCATCCAGAAGAAGTTGACGTAACCGATTGCTTCCTGAATGTAACCGGCCACGAAGCCCGGCAACATCATACTCAATGCCATGAATGCTGTACAGATGGCATAGTGGGAAGTCTTGAACTCGCCTTCCGAGAAGTACATCATATAAAGCATGTAGGCTGTAAAGCCGAAACCGTAACCAAACTGCTCAATGCAGACGGCAATACTGATGATGACCGGGTCAGACGGCTGAGCGATGGCGAGGTAAACGAATGTAAGGCATGGCAATGTCATGCAGGCTGCCATCCACCACAAGGATTTCTTCAAACCGACCTTAGAGGCGAACACACCTCCGGCAATACCACCGGCAAGAAGCGCAATCACACCGAAGGTTCCGTACACAAGACCAACCATATCCGTTGTAAGTCCCAATCCTCCATCCTTAACAGAATGCACGAGGAACGGCTGGCAAAGCTTTATCAAGAATCCTTCCGGCAAACGGTAAAGCAACATGAATGCTACGGCAAGAAGGAATCCCGGTTTCTTGACAAACGAAACGAAAGAGTTGGCCAATTCCGAAAGGTTTGACTTTGCACCACCCTCACCGCCTGCGTTGCGGGGTTTATCCTCCGCAGAATGCGGCAGAATGAAGATATGGTACATTGTGATAAGGAAGAATACTCCGGCACTCACACCGAGCGTTACCTGCCAAGAATAAGGAATGTCATTACTGCTCTTTTCAATCATACCGGCAATATAGACAAGCACACCCTGACCGAAAACGGAAGCAATACGATAGAACGTACTACGAATGCCGATAAAGGCGGCCTGACTGCTCGGGCTGTGAGCCAGCATGTAATAGCCGTCGGCTGCAATATCGTGGGTAGCTGAAGCGAAAGCCGCTATGATGAACAGAATCAAAGTCAGCGTGAACATACTGATTGGCGTTTGTCCGCCGGCAATTACGTCGACATCCGGCTTCGGCAAAGTCAATGTCAGAAGCACCATCAACGCTGTCATCAGCACCTGCATGGAAATAATCCACCAGCGTTTTGTCTTGACTACGTCGACAATCGGTCCCCATACTCCTTTCAGGAACCATGGGAAATAAAGCAGTGTCGTAAAAAACGACATGTCACCGTTAGGCACACCCATTTTTGTAAACATCATCACTGAAATGTTGTTTACAACGAAATAAGGCACACCCTCGGCAAAATACAAAGTCGGCACCCACCACCATGGGGACGTATTCTTATTTGTTTCGCTCATAGTCTTAATATAAAGTTGTAATGTCAGCACCGATAAAATAGTGCAATAAAATTTCCTTGTAGCCGAATCCCTTCTCGCCCATCACAGCCGCGCCAATCTGGCAGAGACCTACACCGTGTCCCCAACCGGCGCCACGGATGATGAAGCGTGCAGGAAGACCGTTCTCCTCGCCTTCTGTCTCCACTACGAAAGCAGAGCTGTAGAGGTGTGACGGAGAAAGCGTACGGCGTATCTCGAGTTCCTTACCGATGATACGCGTTTTCTTCGTTCCGACGATACGCATGCGGTACAGACGGCCGGACGTACCGCGGGCTACCGGCTCGAGCGCCTTGATGTCGCCGTAGTCCTCGCCTGAGCGCTTGCGGATAAGCTCGGAAAGCTCGGCTTGCGTATATTCCACCTTCCAGCGGTAGAAGTCGGTTGTCTCCTGGTCGTAGCTGTTGAGCACCTGTGAGAGAATGTGGGCATCCTGAGTGTTGCAGTAAGCCTCCGGTGCATTGAGAATCCACTCACGCGCATTCTCCTCCACTGTCAAATCAGGGAAGTTCATAGGTTCGCCACCGTCGCGACGAGCCACCAGGTAGTCGTAATGCTTCGGTTCCCAGCAATTCTCGAACTCCTCAAACACGCCGCCGCACGATTTGGAGAAACGAGCGTCGCAAAGCACACCGTCATGGGTCAGCACCTGGCCGCGCGTTGCCTCGATGGCCTCAGCCACCTTCGGTGTAGACGCACGCGTGATGCCCTGGTAGCGCTGGCAGTGGTCGTCGGCACACACATCGAAATTAACGTGGTCCTCACGGTCATACCACTTCACGAGCTCCTCTTCGGTTTCCGTGCAGGCATTGTAGGGAGTTGCCTCGGCTGAAAGCTGCTTGTTCTTCTCAATCTGAGCGAGAAGCCAGCTGCGGGAAATCACGGCATGGGCTTTCAGCAATTCAAGAGAGGCTGTCGCGCTCATCTCCGAAGAGATAACGCTCAGCAGATAGTCCTCGATAGGGAGGATATTGATGGCGGTCAGCTTGCCGTTCTCCACGATAAGGCGCAACGAGCCGCTGAAACGCTGATTTTCCTTTCTTTCCCAGTGGAAGTTGACGCCGATGGTCACTCCGACCAGCTCAAAATTGCCGGCCTTCGAATCAACAGGGTTGAATTCGAGTTGCTCATAGCGCTTTCCGCGCCATTCCACCATTCCGTCGGCTACGACAGCTTCCTGCGGGCCTTCGCACTGCACTCCGGCAGCGACATAATCCGTAGACAGATTGAACTTGATTGTCGGCTCACTCATAATGCCGACCTTTACCTGAGGTTGAGTCATGACTACTGATTTTATTTGATTCGTTTGGCTATTTCTTTTAACTCAGCGGCATTCAGGCACACTTCGGCAAAAATCTTCAACACGTCGTCGACCGTAATCTTGCGGAAATCCTTTTCCAGCGGAGTGATGAACACGCCGCCCATGTCGACCGATGCGGGACTGATGAGCAGGTTGTCGTCACCCTCTGCGAAATAGCAGTCGGGACGGTGTTTCTTGCGCGGGAACACTGCAATGTTCCAGTGTCCGTCCTCACAATTGCACAACACATTGAGCATAGGCTCCGGCTCTCCCTCCGGAATGTCGAGTACGGAGAGAAGTTCCTCAAACAGACGGGAGCCGTCGGCCACTTCCTTCGTTTCGATAAGGAAGAATGGCTGAGCCAGTCCCTCGGCAATCATCAGACGGCTGCGGTCAGTCTGCTTCACTACGTGGCAATCGGCCTTCTTCATGTCGGCCTCAACCGGCATGAAACCTTTGTTTCCGGCCTGGAAGTGCATATGGTCGGGAGCCGACGCACCGCATTTCGGACCGTTGTAGAAAAGCGTGAAGCCGTCGAGCACCGTGGCCAGGCGCATCATGTCGGAGATACGTCCGGCGATGCGCTGGTCGGTGTGATTACGGTCGGGAATTGTGAGATGGCGGGGAAATATCGGGAACGGATTTACAAGAATCGTGTATTTGCCCCATTCAATGCCCTCCTGCACGTCCGGACGGTTAGCCTCGCAGAGGAAGCACTTGCGCTCCTTCAGCGATTTCGCGTCGACCTTGGCAGCCGACGACACAATCCGGGCCGGATTAAACTGTACTTTCAAAGTGGCATTGCCTGCCGCAAACGTTTTTTCTTCCACACCGTTCAACGCTTCGTAGTTATTGCGGGCTGTCTCCCACACTTGCAGTTGACGGTCTATAAATCCTATGATATCTATTGCCGCTTCCATTTATTTTCTATTTCAATGTTGTGTTTTATTTCTTTTTGTTGAATGCGATACGCGCCTGAAGCTCCCATGTA
The DNA here is from genome assembly GCA_944321875.1 of uncultured Muribaculaceae bacterium. GTDB lineage: Bacteria > Bacteroidota > Bacteroidia > Bacteroidales > Muribaculaceae > Limisoma. Next base: position 47,558 of record CALUMX010000015.1, on the reverse strand, counting down.
CGGATGCGGTCCTTGTAGAGGTTGTGACCGTTCATCTTCACAACGTCGAGCGATGCGTCAGAGTTGTCGTCCCAACGACGGCAGAGGTAAACCACGTCGTAAACACGGCCAATCTGATACTGACGGGAGAAGTTCAAGCCCAGAGCATAGTCCTCACCGTAGCTGGTGTTAGGCACCTTCACCTCACGGAGCACCGGAGTGTAGAATGCACGGGGCGCGCCGAGACCGTTGATGCGCAATGCGTTGTTACGTCCGTTTTCCGGAGTCCATTCCTTGTGGTCGATGATGCCCGGAGCAATCATGTTCATGTTGAAGTCAGTCATCATGTAAGTACCCACTACCATAGCGCAGTTCTGCTCGTAGAACGCACGCACCATTGTTGCCAGCGTGTTCTCATCCTTGTAGACGTCGTCGCTGTCGAGCTGAACGGCAAACTTACCGCACTTCGGATGGTGTACACCCTCGTTCCAGCAACCACCGATGCCGAGGTCCTGACGGGCCGGGATAATGTGAATCAGACGCTCGTCGTCCTTGAACTCGTCGATAGCCTCTGTTGTACCGTCGGTAGAGTGGTTGTCGATAATGATAAGGTTATATTTGAAGTCTGTCTTCTGGCTGAGTACCGACTTGATGGCGTCACGGATAGTGCGGATACGGTTGCGCACCGGAATGATGACAGAAGCCTCATACTCGAAGTTACCGGCAGAGAACTCGATTTTCTTGAAGTTAGGCTCCAGGTATGCGCCCACAGCCTTGAGGTGGTCGGTGCAAGCCTCTTCCATTTCGATTTGCACGCCGCGGTTCTTCGGGTCAACATAGTCGAAGATTTTCTCACCGCTCTTACGAGTGTCAAGCTCTACGTCTGAATAGAGATATTCGTTGATGTGTACGAGCTCTGCCTCACGGCTGAGTTTCAGACGCACGTCGTAGAGACCCGCGAATTCATATTCTTTCGTAATCTTGGCAACAGCGTTCTTGAATGCGCCAGCCTCAAACATCATTACAGAGCCGAAGTTGAAGTCATCGCGCAAGCTGCCTTGCTGATAGTCGATAACCGGTGCGTTCTGACGCTTGTCACCAGAAACGGCATAATGGTCGGCATAAACCATTCCGGCAGCAGAGTCGCAGGCGATGTTCACCATACGCTCGATGGCGAAATAGCCGAACTCCAATGTGTTGTGCTTTGTATAGAGCAATACGAAGTCAGCATCAGCCTTCGCTGCGATTTTCTTCATTGTGTCGCTACTGTTGAGACCTTTGATTTCAATCTTCTCGCAGCCTTCCATGCATCCCTCTGCCTCTGGACCGGCAAGGAGATAGATGTTCTTCACCAGGCTGCACGCCTTCAGACCCTCAACAGTGGCCTTCACTTGATTCTCACTCAGGAAAGGAATAAAACAGTTGATTGTTTTCATATCTAATTAGGTTTTTGTTATTCGGTTTTGTATAGTGTTCTGTTATTTTTTAGCTTCAAAAAATTCAAGTACCTGCTTCATGAACGAATCACGGATGTCATCGCCCATAATAAGCTCAAACGGAATACCGATGACACAAGTACGGTAGTTGCCGAAATCAGTAGCCACTCCGGCAGGAATGTTGTTTTCCGTATAGCGGAGTATCGGACAGCCCTTTTCCGTATCAGCCGGTATCAGACCGTCAGGCGACTCCATGGAGTAGCGGTTGAGCGACGGAGTTGTATGGTAGCTGAAACGCAGGCCCGTGAATGCCGGGAAGTAAGAGTCAACGACATGAGCCTGTCCTTCGATGGATGCCTGCCCCACTCTCCATTTGTATCCCAACACGTCAGAAGCGAACTTCTGTGTAGCCTCGTCCTTGCTCAATCCGTCCCACACGTCGGTTGCCACATAGGAACCGCTGACAAAGACGCTGCCGCCGCCGTCGCAGAATCCGCGGAGGGCAGTCTGCAATTCCGGAGAGAAAATCTTGTAGCGGTTCGGCTTCTCGCCGCGTCCCAGCTGAGTCTCCTTCTGCTTACCGAGGATAAGGTCCACATAATTGTATTTCTTCAAGTCGACCGCACCGTTCTCTACGGCAGCCACGCTCGCAGAGACGAACGAGTAACCGGCAGCCTTTATCGAACGGCCGTGAACGAACGGATAGTCAAACGTATTTCCGGCAATCGCCTTGTCCTCATAGTTGGCTCTCGAAGCGCCGAAACCTGCGGAATCGTCATCGCTCCAAGGAATCGGACGGCGGAACTCAAACATGTCGCCGATGTAGCTGATGTCATACATATAAGGAACGCCACGGTCGCGCATACCGTTGAATCCGGCGATATCGCCCGACACGAACGAATCAGGAGCAGACAGACGGGTAAATCCGTTGACAATCATCACCTCGCCCTTTGAGTTCTCTGCCTCACAGAGAGAAAGAGTCTCCGACGGGAAGCTGACACCACCTTCATTCTTCGCTACAATCCGGTAATTGTGAATCTCGTTGTCGGTCACAGCCACCGTATATTCCGGACGGGATGTCTCACCAATCAGACGGAACGCCTCATCGCCTACGCTCTCATACACGAGATAACCGCGTGCATCCGCACGGTCGCAAAGCTCATCGACAGTCGGTTTCCACGACAAACGGTAGAAATGGGAAGCCGATTTCTCGATTGCAAAGCTGTTGACAGGAAGCGGTTGGATAACGTAGTCGTCCTTGCCGTTAAGTGCATACAGGAACTGAACCATACCCTTGTAGACGGCACGGCTGACCGTAAAGCGGAATGTCGGGTCAAGACCGTAGCGCATATCGGCCAGGTTCTGGTGAGAGAGCAGCTCGAGCAGCATGGTCGGCACTTCCGGCACGCGTGCCTCATAGTAGGAAGCATCCCACATGCCGCGGCGTGTCCAATGGCTGTCGTACTTCGCACGCACGTCGTTCACAATATTGGAAAGCACCATATCGGTCAGCATGCGTGAGCTCATGCGTTTCGTACCGTTGGCATAGGTATCGCCGTTATTGGAGTAATAGATACCGAGCGAGCCGATGATGGAGTCATTCATTGTCGTACCGGCATCAGAGTGGAATGCGAACGCCAAATCCACAGGGATGCCCAGACCCTCACGCTCCGGAAGAACGTCAGAGCCTCCGGCCAGGTAGTTCACCCAAAGGCCGCGGCACTTGTAATCGTCGGTATAGTCGTTTTCGCCATGCGACGGAGAGTAAACTGAATCAGGAACACCTGCCCATTGCAGCCAGTAGCGGGCAGCTTCCGTAAAACGCGGATAGCCGCTGACAGCCGGCTCGCTGATAATGCTCGACTTACGGGCTGCGGCAGTAACCATGGCCGCATCCGCACTCTTCACATTGTCGGAAATCATCGGCGGCACCTGACGTGCTATATTTCCGTAGCCACCGCCCACCTTTACAGCGTCGGCAGTAACCACCTTATTTTTCTTTGTAGAGGCATTGCTGAGGCTTACGATAGGATTGTCACCGGCCTTCAGCGGGAAGTGACCGAGATAGACCCATGTTCCGCCACCCATCGTCTGGTTGACGCGGAACTGACGCTCGCCGGCTGAAGTGTGCACCGTATAGAGCGCGTCAGTCGTACTTTCTGGAAGTGAGGCATACGATACATAGACCGCATAGGTACCGGCTTTCGGCACACGCGCTGACCATGTAACCTCCGACAGACGGCGACCCTTCGAAGTCTTCACCTTGCGGTAAGTACCATCCTTAAACGGATTGGCAAAACCCTCATACGTTTTCTTCACATAAGCAAATCCCTTGCCGCCGGCCGTCCATTGCTCATCGCCGCCGCGCTCCTGGTAGCGGCCTGTGGCATTTCCGCCGTCGTTATCGATGATTATCTCAACCGTATTGAAGTCGCGCTCGCGCGGGCTCATCACGTAAGCTCCCGCATTCTCAAGCATCGGCATCAGGAACGGAAGCACGTAGCTTTGGGTATACAAGTCCTCCACCGTCTCAAAAATCCGGGCACGTTGCCACTCCCAGCGGTTTTCCTTCGACTCGAAGTAATAACCATGGCTTTGCCAGATGGCGATATTCTTACCGGCCAAACCCTTGGAAGGCTTGAAACTCGGATTTACCTCATAAACAAAAGGAAGACGGTCACGCTTCTTGTATCCGAAGTCGTAACCATAGAAAAATTCCTCGACGTTGCGTCCACCGACGGAAACCGTCACGTCCAACTTCAAGCCAAGCTCGGCTGAGACTTGCTTTTTCAGTTGCTTAGTAAACGCTTCCACATCAGGGATGTATCCGTAGTTCTCATTAAAATCAAGCTTTAATTTAGCTTTTTCGCGGTCGATTAAGGCAGTATCAATCTTTACTTTTCCAATTTGGAGATATTTTGGAAGAGTACTGTCTACAACATGTTCAATCTTGGTCGTTTCTGTGGCATCCAATGGCAAAAAGTCAGCTCTCGATACTCCGACACCTGACACTAATGCTGCCAACAATATTATTTCCTTGCGCACGGTTTTGATGGTTTTAATTCTGAAAATCCTGTTTCTTGCTGAAGTACAGCTTCTATGCGCAAAGATAGAATAATCGGTCTATTTTAAAAAATTTACATTTAGCAATTCGCCCTGATTAAACATTATTTAATATTTAGATATATATTTTCAATATCTCAAGCTACTCCGCATGGTATTTCACCAAGCCGGAAATGGAGCTGAGCTGAATGTTGCGGATAGTCAGACCATACTTCTGCGCCACCTCCTCTATGATGTTGCTGTAAGCACAGGCATTTGCCCCCACCAGTGAGATTTCCGCATCGTGATGACTCAGCATCAACACGTTGCGGACGAAGAACATATCAATGCTCGAATATACCAGATTGCGTACATACTCATTGTCGAGTTTGTCACGAAGGAAGTTGGAATAAACGGCCAGCGTGTGGCTTGGAAGTGTATTGTCGTAGATGGACGATGTCAGCTCGTCCGGCGAGAGGTCCAGATGTCCGTAGAACTGCTCACGCAACGGCTGCGGCGTGATACCTTTCAGACAGTCGCTCAGGAAGAGCTTGCCCATGTGGGCCGCACTACCCTCATCACCGAGGACATAACCCAGCGAACGCACCTGCTCTACAATCTGATGCCCGTCGTAATAGCAAGTGTTGGAACCCGTGCCGAGAATGCACGCCACACCCGCCTCATCGACCAGCAGACCGCGGGCTGCGCCCAGCAAGTCCGATTCGACCGTTACCGGCGTCTTGAACTGCGCCACCAGTGATGACTCTACCGTCTTGCGCTTGTCAACCGTAAGACATCCGGCTCCGTAAAAGAATACATGATCCCAGCGGCGTTTGAAGAAAACGTCGGGCAACTCCAGACGCACGATGTGACTGATATCGCGGCGAGACTGGAAAAAAGGATTCAATCCTTGTGTGACTGCTTTTTCTATTATGTTGTCGCCTTCCACAATTACCCATTCGGTACGGGAAGCGCTACTGTCTGCTATAATGTTCATGTCTTAATCGTAATCGACCACAAAAATAGATATATTTTTCAATCTGCAAAAAACTTTAAATAAATTTATACATATATTATTTCCCCCTCTCTACTACTCCGACCGACAGGAACAGAAGAGCCAAAAATTTGTCGGTTCGGCAAGGTTTTACTACATTTGTCAGACGTAAATTCAACATTACTCAGAACACTCAGACTATGGCCATCTATAATCCTCAACGAAGAGGCAAACTATATTTCCGCTACGGAACCATGGGCTCGGCCAAAACGGCCATGCTCCTCACCACCGCCTACAATTTCGAAGAGCGCGGCATGCAGTATCTCTGCATGAAACCCATCATCGACAACCGAGAGAAGGACAGCGTCATCCGCTCGCGCATCGGCATCGAACGGCGGTGTGAATGGATTTATCCGGAATCCGACATGTATAAGAACCTGACGGAAATATTCAAAGCCGAAGGACTGAAGGAATGGATACTCATCGACGAGGCGCAGTTTCTCCATCCCGACCAGGTGGACCAACTGGCCCGCATTGTCGACGATTTCGGAGTCAACGTCATGTGCTACGGCTTGCGCACCGACTTCCAAAGTCATCTTTTCGACGGTTCCCGCCGGCTCTTTGAGATTGCCGACACCATCGACGAGGTGAAGTCTACCTGTACGTGCGGCCGCAAGACCATCATCAATGCGCGCATCGACCGCGAGGGCAACGTGGTGATGGACGGTAACCAGGTAGAAATCGGTGGCAACGACCGCTACATGTCGATGTGCCGCCGCTGTTGGACAAAACGCCGCTGCGAGAGCGAGCAAAGCAGCGCCCTCGATTTCGGCGACGAGAGCGCTGAGCCATAAATTTCCTTATCCTTGACGACGCGATTCCAGGAAACGGGCGAATAGAGTAGCCGCCGTTTCCACCATCTTCACGCACGGACGCTTCTTGTAGTACTCAGCCGTACGGGCTTCCGGCTCCGTCGGCGTTGGAGCGTTGCGGCTCAAGCCGAGTAGGTCGGCACAGATAATTGACCCGTTCGCCTCACGGAACTGTGCCGCCAAGTGCTGGACAACCTCGTAATTAGCTCCCTTACCCGCACGGTCGGCAGGGTCGGTCGCTCCCGTTTCCAGACCGGCAAGCAAGAACATTCCACACGCAGCGCCACACGTCTGACGCATACGGCCGATGCCGCCACCAAACGAGGCTGCCATCCGTGCAGCCAGCTCGGGAGCGATGCCGTAAAGGTCGGCAAAGGCTATCACCACCGACTGCGAGCAATTATATCCTTTCTTGAAATTCTCGACGGCTTGCGCCACTCTTTCCTCATACATACGTTCGTTCTCCTTTCTTCTAAAATCTGATATTCACTTCCACAGGGCAATGGTCTGACCCGAAAATCTCATTGTGGATGCCGGCAGACTCGAGCTGCTCACGCAGACGTTCCGAAACAAGGAAATAGTCAATACGCCACCCCGCGTTCTTCTCACGAGCCTTGAATCGGTACGACCACCACGAATACATACCCTCCGCATCGGGATAGAAATGACGGAACGTATCCACAAAACCCGCCTCAAGCAGCGTAGTGAACTTCGCACGCTCCTCGTCGGTAAAACCGGCATTCCTACGGTTGGTCTTCGGATTCTTCAGGTCGATTTCCTTGTGTGCCACGTTCAAGTCACCGCACACGATAACCGGCTTCTTCGCATCGAGCGACAGCAGATAGGCACGGAAGGCATCCTCCCAGGTCATACGGTAATCCAGACGTTTCAGTCCGTCCTGCGAGTTGGGCACATAGACCGTCACCAGAAAGAACTGCTCATACTCCAGCGTAATCACACGACCTTCCTTGTCATGCTCCTCAATGCCGATCCCGTAGGACACGCTCATCGGCTCATGGCGGGCATAAATCGCCGTACCCGAATATCCCTTCTTTTCGGCATAGTTCCAATAAGAGCGGTAGCCCTCAAATTGCAGGTCGAGCTGTCCCTCCTGCATCTTCGTTTCCTGAAGGCAGAAGAAATCGGCGTCAAGGCTGCGGAAAGCATCACTGAAGCCTTTGTCGTTACAAGCCCGCAGGCCATTGACATTCCAAGATATAAATTTCATAATTCTTATGTTTCGTTGTTTAATAAGTACAAAGATAATGCATTATTGGCAGATTTCCATTTGAACAATTTCCACCCTCCGGCGGTTTGTTTTTAAAAACAACAATTATTATGAAACCATTGTTTATTGAATACCCTAAATGCGGCACCTGCCGCAAAGCCGCAAAATGGCTGAAGGAAAACGGCATTGAGTTTGATGACCGTCACATCGTGGACAACCGCCCGACAGCGGAAGAACTCGAGCAGTGGATTACGGCAAGCGGCATCCCGGTCGCCAAGTTTTTCAACACCAGCGGAAAGAAATACAAGGAAATGAACCTCAAGGACGTAGTGAAGACCGCCGACCGACAACAGCTCATCCAACTGCTCGCCTCCGACGGTATGCTCGTCAAGCGTCCCATCCTCGTCGACGGCGACAAAGTCATCGCCGGATTCAAGGAAGAGCAATGGCAGGAATTTTTCAAATAACACTCGACATAACTTTACCAATTGGCAGGAGCCTCGCTGAAGCTCCTGCCTCTTTTTTCTCCCCGTCCGGCATCTTGCCTCAACCACCGTTTTCGACCAACAATCCGATGGAAATGCCATTTTTTTCAATATCTGACGCCGTTTCAACATCTTTTTTATTAACTTTGGAGCAAAATTCCTACCACTATGAAACGTATCATTCTATTTTTCAGCCTAATGGCGGCGACCATCGCCTACTCATGGGCAGCTCCCGCCGACAACCGTATCGTTGAACTTCGCGATGCCATCACGGCCGGAGACCTGACGGATGCCGAGGATATGGCCAATGCCCTCTACGCGCAGAAGGCAACCTGCTCCGCCAGCGAACTTGCCGAACTTGCCATCGTCTACCATCGGCTGGCTGAAAAGTCGGGCGACCCTATCTCAAAGTACGATTTTGTACTGAAGGTTATCGACTGCCACAAGGAAGCCAAAGCCAAGGATGCGGCCGCAGCGACCAGCGCTTATAAAAAAGCCGGTCTCAACTTCGACAAGATTGTCACCGACTATACGGCCCGTCTCGACGCGCTCCGACAAGAGGCGGCCAGCGGTTTCAGTTTCTAATTTCAAACCAATTAATACAGACAAAATGAAGAAAATCATCTCAATGCTGGGTCTGGCCTGCATCGGCCTGCTGATGGCTGCCTGCCAGTCCGGTTCCGGCAACATGGAGGCTTTGAACAAGGCCGTAAAAGAAGGCAACACCGAACAGGTGGCTAAACTCTCGGCCGAAAGCTACGCTCAAATCGCAGACTGCAGCGCGGAAGAACTCGCCAACCTTACTATCGCCTATTCCTATCTTGCAGAAAAAGAAATGGAAGGCCGCAACGACCCTGCCTATCTTTCTGAATTCATCGAGAAGGCACTGGAATGCTACGACAAGGCTGTAGCAGCCGACAAGGAAGCAGCCGAAGAAGTATTCAAGACTGCAGGTAAAGAGAACATCAAGGAAGTGGTAACCGGTCTGAAGACTCAGCTCGAAGAGGCTCAGGCTGCCGAACAGGCATTGTTGGAACAGATTAACGGTTAATCCATCGCTTCTGCCTGATACGGAAATAATACAAGAGGCCGGCTGTCAACAGCCGGCCTCTTTCGCTTTAATAACAGTTTCGCACCACTATTCTCTCCTTCTCCCCAATCTCCCATCGATAAGAAGGAGCTGTATAAAAATCAATATAGAGTTTATTTTTCGAGTATATCCTGATAGAATGCCTTAACGTCACTCCACTTATAGTAAGGGAACATATCGGTCTTTACCGGTATCTCAACCTCCTGCTCGTTGTGGAGAATCTTCACCAACACGTCCTCGGCCTTTCCACCTTTCTTGTTGTAGTAGACCATCTGGATGTTGCCGGCCATCGGCACAACCTGGAAGTTGCACCAGTACTTGTAAAGTTCCTCCGGCTCCGAAACGGCTACATTGAAATTCTTAATACGCATGATGGCTGCCAGCGGAATGACATTGCCGTCGTGTCCGAAACGCAGTACGGCACACAATTTCGGGTCAGCCAGCGCAGCATCGGCACTTTCAAGAATGTTGCGGAGCAGATTCTTGGCATTTGCCACCACAATGCCGTTACCGGCCGCATGGTTGGCGTTGCCCACATAGAACTGGTAGTTGGCACACTGCCAGAGGTCGAACAATTCTTCCTTCTCAAACACGTCGTAGAACGACACCTTCGACTCAAGGTTCTGCATATTGGATGCTATCCAGTACATGCCCCACATGAATTCACCGGGATTTACCTCCTTGCGCACGAATTCATCCGAAGAGAAAATCGAAGCGACCAGGCGGTCGGGACGCGTATGCTCTTCCTTGAATTTGCGGTACTCCTCCACCCACGGACCGTTGTTGCCGTCGGTAAAACGGTTGGACTCGTCCGTATGGTAGTTGAGATAGTCCATATATTTCTCGCTCATCTCATAGTAGATGGTCAGCGACGGATTCAGCTCCTTAAGACGGTCGCCATAGGCCACCATACTCATGGCACAGCGGGGCACGATGGTCGAGCGGGCCGAAATGGAATCACCTTTGGCAAACACTTCGGGATAAGCCTTGTAGATGCGTTCCGCAATGCCGCGGTGCTCACGGCGTCCGAGCGGAGTCAAATCGCCTTCCGTTCCGTCAACCTCCTGGCAAACGACGGTAAGACGGCTCAGCACATCGCGGCCTTTCTCGGTCAACGCGCCGGCCTTGTCAGCCCGCACAAGCAAATCCTTCACGCGGAGATAATCCTTATGAGAAATCAGATAACGGGAGCCGTGACGGCTGTAGTGATTGATGAAAAACGGCGTGTAGCCTTTCGGAGCCGGAGTGTTCTGAGTAGCCTTCGGAGCCGGATAGGCATAGTAGACACCGCCGGTTTTCTCAATCGTCGCAAACATCTCGTCGCGGGTTGTCTGCCCGAAAACGGGCAGACAAGCAAGCGACAGCGATGCGGTCAGCATTATTTTTGAAAATCTGCTATTCATCGTAAGTCAACGGATTATTAGTGAGTATAACCCTCGTTTTGCACAATTGTTGGGTTCGTTGCAATCTCGCCTTCCGGAATCGGGAACAGTACGTTGTACGACGGAACGTCTGAGCCTGTGCGGTCACCGTTCTTGAAGTCCCAGTTGTTGCCGGAAGTGAACTTGCCGAAGCGAATCAGGTCCGTGCGGCGGATACCTTCTGAAGCAAGCTCTCTCTGACGCTCGTCGAGGATGAAGTCAAGGGTGAGCTGTGCGTCGGAAATCTTGCCGGAAACTGCAGAGCTTACGCCTGGAACGGCATACTTGTCGGACATGTAGGCACGCATGCGCACTTCGTTGACATAGTCGAGAGCCTGCTGACGTGTACCGTTGGCACCACGCAGGATAGCCTCAGCTGCCATCAGATAAGCGTCGGCCGTACGGAACATCGGGAAGTCGATGGAAACGTAAGTGTCGCCTGAAGCGCAAATCTGGTCGTCCTTCGTCACATTTCTCCATTTAATGTAACCGTAACCACAAGTAAACGTGCTTGTCATAGCACCGGAAGCGTCCCAAGTCTCCTTTGTCTGGTTAGGCAGCGCAGTCATGAATGTGGCACGCTTGTCGTTCTTGTTGTTACCCCAAGTATCGTTTACGTCAAACGCTACGTCAGCAGGGTCGAACGCATCGACAAGCGTAGTCTTTGCGCGGACGTTACCCCAACCCTTTGAACCGACACCTGTCTGATAGAGCTCGTCCATCGGACCGTTGACAAATGCCTTCACATAGAAGTTTGTACCGGCAGAGCTTTGTGCGTATTGGCCGTCCTGAGTCAATGGCCAGATAATCTCGCTGCAGGTGTTGTTGTCAGCCAGGAAGATTTGACGGTAGTCGCCGGCCAACGGATACTGACCCTCCTTGATTACCTTCTCCGCATAAGTATAGGCATCCTGATAGCGGTCGCCGAGTCCCATTGCCTCAGCGTTGAGATACATGCGGGCCAACAGGAACCAGCAGGAAGTGCGGTCCACACGGCCGTAAACGTTGGCACGCGGAGCCTTGAGCTGCATTTCGATGTCCTTCAGTTCGCTTTCCGCGAAATCGAAGGTTTCCTGACGCGTCATCTGCTTCGGAAGGTCCTTCACGCCGGTTGTCTCATCCACATAAGGCACACCGCCGAAGAAATCGCAAAGCTGAGCGTAGCAGTAGGCACGGATGAAGCGGGCCTCTGCACGGTAGGACATCCACTCGTCTTTCATGTCTTCCCACACACCGCGTTCCTTGAGCTTTTCTTCCGTACATTCGCGGAGAATCTCGTTACAGTAAGCGATGGACATGTAGAGTCGCTGGTAAGTCCATTTGATAACGGCAGCGTTGGATGCATCCCATTTCATGTTGAGCATCATGCGCAGACCGTTGGAGGAAGAAGGCATCAGGAAGTTGTCCGTACAAAGTTCTTCCATGTAGAACAGCAGACGGGTATAGCCTGAATAACCCTCGTTGGCGCCTTCGAGGTCGCCGTTACCGCCGTCACCGCCCTGCTGGCCGGTGAGGATGAGCGAAGCGTAGCATTTTGCGAGTACGCTCTCATAGCCGGATTTTGAATTGTAGACGTTGCTTGGCACGAGTTGGTTCTCATCCAGCGGTTCTGTATCGAGGTCGCCGAAACAGGATGTCATCATGATGCCAAGGCAGAGTATCATTGATAATCTATATAATAACTTTTTCATAACTGTATTCTTTTAGAAGTTGGTAAGGTGTTGTTAGAAACTCAGGTTTGCACCGATAGAGAATGTGCGTGGACGCGGATAGACATCGCGGTCGATACCGTCGCTCAGTTCCGGGTCGATACCGGTATAGCCGGAGATGGTAGCCACGTTCGAAACGCTGAACTTCAGGCGAAGTGAGCTGGACGAGTTCCAGAGCTTGTGGAACGTGTAGCCAAGCGTGATGTTGTCGATTCGGAAGAAGTTGCCTTTCTCCAACCAGTAGTCAGAATACAATTGCTGCGTCTTGAAGCCAAGCTCGCGGGTTGATTGAAGGATATTGGAGAAGCTGCCCTGGTCGCTGTAGACAGATTCCACATATTGGTCAGCCTTCACATAGTTGTAGATGTAGTTGCCGAAAGCACCGTGACCGTTGATACCGAGGTCCCAGTTCTTGTAAGTGAGCTGAGTGTTGAAGCCAAGGTAGGATGACGGAAGCGCGCTCTTGCCTGTTGAGTAGCGGGTCTCAGTCGCTGCGACAGAACCGTCAGGCTGTATGTATTGACCTTCGATTGGCTTGCCTGCCTCGTCGTAAGCCTGCTTTGCAAGGTAGAACGTGTAAGGACGCTCGTCGACCATGAACACCTGTACGTATTTACCTGTACCGGAGATAGCACCAGTCTCCACGAAGTTGTCAGCCGTGTCGACCACGTTCAGCTTCGTAATCTTTGAGTCGTTCCATGTGTAGTTGAAACCGATTTCCCAATTCCAGTCCTTAGTAGACACCGGCACGAAATTCAAAGAGAACTCAAGACCCTTGTTGTCCATCTCACCGATATTGGTAGTGATGACTGAAGAGAAGTTCACACCTGAAGGAACGTTGATGGTATTCAGCAAGTCATAAGTGTGGCGGGTATAGTAGTCAACAGAACCGTAGATGCGGTTGCTGAGGAATCCGAAGTCAAGACCTGCGTTCCAAGTCTCGGTAGTTTCCCACTTGATATCCTTGTCGTAGCCGTTCGGACGGAGTGTCGGAATCCAGCGGTCGCCAAACTGGTAGCTTGCTTCCGGATTTGACATGATGAACGTAAGCATGTATGGATAGTCGTTAAGGATATCCTGCTGACCGGTCTTACCGTAGCTCAGACGGAGCTTCAAGTCGTTGAGCACGTCCTGCTCCTTCATGAAAGCCTCTTCGCTGATTTTCCAACCGAGAGCCACTGATGGGAAAAGACCCCAACGGTTATCGGAAGCGAAGCGGGAAGATGCGTCGGAACGAAGGGTTGCTGTCACCATATAACGGTTGGAGAACGTATAGTTCAAACGACCGTAGAGAGAGAGCAGATAGTATTCCGACTTGTAGTGGTTGGCGCTGAACAGCTCCTCACCTTCCGGAGAGAGGTTTGTTGCGTCGAAGTTTTTCCAGAAATGCTGCCAACCGTAACCGGCCATCACGCTCAAGTCGTGCTTGTCGTTGAAGCTGCGTGCGTAAGTGCCGTAGAAATCGAGCAGATAGTTGCGCTTCTGCTGTGTACCGTTATAAACGAGGCCTGTACCGTCCTTCATGTTGGAAGTATACATCATACCGGCAAGTTCCGGAACGATGCGCTTGTCCTTGCTTTCAAGGACATCGTAACCGAGGTTCAACTTAAGCTCGAGGTCCTCAAGACCGTGAATCTTGTAACCGATAGTCGCGTTACCGATAGAACGGAGGATTTTGTTCGTATTGTCAGAAAGCTCGATTTGAGCCACTGGGTTATCTGTCTGGATAGCCATCGGAGAATTACCGTTCATCCAGATGAAGTAACCGAGACCCGGGTCAGTTGCGGCTGTCGGGCTGCCTGTCATCACCGGACGGGTCGGGTCGTAGCGCAACGCGTTGTTGACTACGGAGTCGTCCACCTTGTCATTGATTTCGTAGGAAGCCTTCAAATTCAAGTCAACCGTCAAGTGCTTGTCGAAGAATGTCGGAGAAATACCGCCGCTGAAAGAGAAACGGGTATAGTCATTGTTGCGGATTACACCCTGTTGGTTCGTATAGCCCACTGATGCACGGTAAGGAGCCACCGACTTGATGTTGCCGGCTACCGATACGTTGTGCTCGTGACCTACCGCAAGACGGTAGATTTCATCCTGCCAGTCGGTAGAAGCCTGACCCAACTCGATGCCTGCCGGAACACCGGAAACAGTCGGCACATATGCGCGGAACTCATCAGCCGAAAGCACGTCGAGCTTCTTGGCAACAGTTCCTGCGGAGAAAGCACCGTTGTAAGTAACCTTCAATCCACCCTTTGAGCCTTTCTTTGTTGTAATTACAATCACACCGTTAGATGCGCGCGAACCGTAGATGGCTGTAGCCGACGCATCCTTGAGCACGGTGAATGTCTCAATATCATTCGGATTCAAACCGCCGATAACGTTACCGCCACCTTCGATAGTGGAGTTGTCCACCGGCACGCCGTCAATGACAATCAGCGGGTCATTGCTGGCCGACAGAGAAGCACCGCTTCGGATACGGATGGTAGCTGCCGAACCAGGAGCACCGGAACCGGGAACGACGTTCACACCCGGCATCTTACCTACGAGCGCATCCTGCGCCGTTGCCTGAAGACCCTTGTTGAACTCATCCGGCTCGATGGCTGTAACCGAACCCGTAGCATCCGATTTCTTTACCGTACCGTAACCGATTACCACAAACTCTTCGAGCATCTCAGTCTGCTCCTTGAGCACGATTGTCATGTTTTCCGTAGCTTTTACCTCAATGCTGGAATAGCCCACATAGGACACATTCAACACGGCATCGTCTGCCACATTGAGCGTAAAACGACCGTCAAAATCCGTACTTGTTCCATTGGAAGTACCCTTTACCAAGACAGTAGCGCCGATGATGGGCTGCTTCTGTTCATCAACAACAACTCCATTAATTTGTTTCGTCTGCGCATACGCACTGAAGCAAAACAAGAAGGAGAACAACAGCAACAGATAGCGTTGCTTGATTTTTAGTCCCGTGAAGTTCATAAATAGTTTTTTTGGTGTTAAATTATTAAGTAATAATTGTTCTCTAAACGATGGTTAGCAAAACTGAAATCTTAGGTTTTGTCACAAAATTAGTCCAGCTACGGTAGTTGAACCCTGTTTTTAGAAAAAGAGTAACACTATATAAATATTTTTCAGAACTAATTATTTATAAATAAACTATTTACGATTTTTCAGAGTAATCTGTAAAGTAAGTGTTTTTTAAGGCTTATTTTGCCATTTTAGATATTATTATTAACTTTATACCGCAATATTTCACCTCTTCACGCGATGAAAAACCTACTTCTGACCACATTCTTAATTCTTCTTCTTCCGCTCAGTGGTTATGCCTACGATAGGGAAAAACGGCTAAGCGAGCTGGATAAAATTGTCAGGGACACACGCCCCTACGAGCAACGCATGCAGGAGCAAATTGCCTCGTTGAAGCATCAGTTCAGCAAAGCGAGTACCGATACTGCACGGTTTGACATAACGTGCAGCATCTACATGCTCTACCGGAATTTCCGCATCGACTCGGCGATGATTTTCGCCAACCGGCTGATAGAGCAAGCAGGTAATTTAGACATAGAAAGAAGAAACAAATCAATCATGTGCAAGGCCGACGCTCTCAACAAACTCGGCGAGCCCCGCGAATGCATTCGGCTGCTCAACACAATTCCCCGTACGGAAGCTACTCTGCACAGCACCTTTCTCTACTACCTTTACCATTCCTCCTACTTGTCAATCAACGAATCGAACATCGATCGCAAACAAGGCATCGAGGACCGTAAAATGATGCTGATTTATACCGACTCCATTTTCGCACTTCAAGAACCGGGAAGCACCGGCTACGTCTCGAATCTGGCTATCCGGCTTGCGGAAAGAGGGAAATACCGGGAAGCTCTCGACAGCCTCAAAGCCTATGCAAAAACTGCGGGAACAGATGAAAGTAATCCGGAATCGGCCTCCTACAATTTTCTAATGGCAGAACTCTATCTGGCCAACGGTGATACGGTGCCGGCCACCGACTGCTTGATTGAAGCCTCCATCTCCGACCTCACCAACGCCAAGAAAGTCTATAAATCACTGCAGTTGCTGGCTATGCTGCTCTTCCGGCAGGGCGACCTCGACCGCTCCTACAGATACATCACCAAGGCTCTTGACGACATCAATGACGGTTACGCCCGCTACCGTATCAACGACATCGCCGAATATATCCCGATTATCAATTCGGCCAACGACCGACAAATCAGACAGAACCGCCAATTCCAAATGGCATTCACCATCGTGCTCATTCTGCTGTTGGCAGTCGTCGCGACCGCCTATTTCCTGCTGCGCCGCAAGAAACGCTTCCTGGCGGCATTCAATATCCAGTTGGAAAGCCAAAACCGCCAGTTGCAGGAAATGACCGACAGCCTTTTCCGTTACAATAACGACTTGAGAGACGCCAACAAAATCAAGGTGGAATATATTGCCATGCTCTTCGATTTCTGTTCGGAATCCATCAAACGGCAGGCAGAGCTGAAAAAGTCACTGGCTCGCAAACTCGCTTCCAACCAAATTTCGGAAGTGACCAAAATCCTCAACCGGCAAGCATCGGAAAGCGAGGATTTCAAGGAATTCATCAAGCGTTTCGACGCTATTTTCATCTCCCTGTTCCCGACATTCGTCGCCGATTTCAACACCCTGCTGCGGCCGGAGGAACAAATCGTGCTCAAGCAGGACGAACTGCTCACGCCGGAACTGCGCATTTACGCGCTCATCCGTCTCGGCATCACCGAAAACGCAAAAATCGCCGGCTTCCTACACTATTCACTGCAGACTGTCTACAATTACCGTCAGCGTATGCGCAACAAGGCGAAAGAACGCGGACAGAGTCTTTCGGAAAAAGTTATTTTGTTCGGAAAATAAGAAAAGGCTATACCATAAAACTGTTACTGAGCCAGTTGAAGGCACGCTGCTTGATGGAATCGCTCTCACTCAGAAGTTGCACAAACTTCTTGGCCGATGCTTTCTGGTAGGAATCCTTCAACACGTGGATACAGCCTTCCATCTCATAGTCGGCCACATCCGAAAGCTCCAGACGGATAGCCTGGATGCCTTCCGTACCGTAAATGGTAGCCTCCGAGAGAATCGTGACCAGATTGCTCTCCCTCACCAACTTCAGGAGAATGTTCACCTCGTTCAGTTCGATACGAATGTTGAAATCGTAAGCCTTCTTCGACATCAGGCGGTCAAAGGCAAACCGCGCCTGCAGACCGCGGCTTGGAAGCGCGAAATCATAGTTCTGCAAATCCTCCAGTCTGATTTTGCTGCGCTGAGCGAGCGGATGCTGGTCAGAAACGATGACCGACAAGTGGTTGTCAAACAGAATATGGGAACGTATGCGCGCCGACTGGCTTGTCGGCTTGAAGGCCAGCACAAAGTCAATTTCCCGCTTTTCAAGCATTTCCATTAATTCCGCCATCGTCTTGTAGAAAATACTCAATTTTACGTTCGGATAGAGTTTCATGAAGAGCAGCAGCGTTTCTGTCAGAATCGGGCTGAACGTATAGGTTACACCGATATTCAGCGAACCTGTCACCATGTTCTTGACATCGCGGATATGCTCCACGCAACTATCGGCGGCATGAACCGTACGGCGGGCATAGGGCAACAGCTCTATACCGCCTTCCGTCAGCGCCACGCCATGAGTGTTGCGCTCAAAAAGCTGGATGCCCAACTCGCTCTCCAATTGCTTGATTTGCTGGGAAAGTGTACTCTGAGTAATGCACAGAGCGCGCGAGGCCTCTGAGAAATTGAGGAATTCTGCTGTCTTAACAAAATACTTTAGTTGTCTTAATTCCATCCGAAAAATCCAATTATAAAAACATTATAGCAAATTCAACTCCTTGGCAATCCGGCATGCCTCTATCGAACTTCTGACGTTGAGCTTCCGCAGGATGCCCTGCCGGTGACGGCTCACCGTATTGACGCTGATTGACAGCATCTGAGCAATGTCCTTGCTCATCAGTCCCCTGTCGACGAGCTGCAGTATCTGACGTTCCCGCTCCGAAAGCAAATCATCCGGCACCGACTCGCCCAACTCCGTCACCTGCCCTGTCCGCGAATCAACAATCCGGCAGGCATAGCCGTCCGTGGCGACAGCCGCATTGTAAAGGCACAGCGCCAACCGCAATCTGTCAGAAGAATAAAGATAAAACAGGCGGTGCAGAACCGGCAGATAAATCCCGGTGGAAGTCCGCATCCGAATGACCGCATGAAGAGAGAAAGCCGACCGGAACCGGCGGGGTTGCCGTTTCAGAAAGCGGAAGAAATGCAATTCTCCCAGATATTTCCGTTCCAAATCATCCGGATGAACCCGCCCGAGAATATCATCCTCCCATATCGTATCAACTGACTGGGGTGCCTTACGGTCCAATCCAAGCGTCCGGGCAAAGCCTCCGTAATAGACGTAGCTTTTACCGCGGGCCATGTCGCTCAGTACGGCAATCGAATTCTCCAATTCCGAATAACTGTTGGCGACCATCTTGTAGTACTCCACTCTGTCATTTTCCCACTCATTCAATTCCGAAAGATGGGAGGATATAATCCTTGACAATTGAGTTCTAACCTTCATGCTGAAAAATGATTATTAATAAGCATTGCTCCGGCCACCAATCCGGCTTACTTTTGCAAAGGTAGTAAAAATACAGCTAATTTCCCAGCAGGAGCTTTACACCAACATATTATTTTTTCTATTAATCAACCACTTACATTAAACAAAACATCCTATGAGAAAGACTCTATTCATCGGCTTCATCTGCGCCTTGCTCAGCCAGACTGCCGTAGCCCAAAGCCTCGAGAAGATGCAATGGTTCAACGAACCGCAGGATTGGAAAATCAAAGGCAACAAACTCGAAATGCAGACCACCGCACAAACCGACTACTGGCGCATCTCCCACTACGGCTTTACCGTTGATGACGCTCCGTTCTACTATGCCACCTACGGAGGCGAGTTTGAAGCGAAAGTGAAGATTTCCGGCGATTACCAGGCACGGTTCGACCAGGCAGGCCTCATGCTGCGGATTGACCATGAGAACTACATCAAGGCAGGCATCGAATATGTCGACGGTAAATACAACATCAGCACCGTCGTTACCCATAAAACATCCGACTGGAGCATCATCACCCTCGACAAGCCTGTCAAGCACATCTGGATAAAGGCCGTCAGACGTCTGGACGCCATCGAGCTGTTCTACTCGTTTGACGACAAGGAATACTTCCTGATGCGCAATGCGTGGATGCCCGACAACACGCCCATCATGGTCGGTATGATGGCGGCCTCACCCGACGGACAGGGATTCAAAGCCAAATTTGAGGACTTCCAGGTAAAGCACCTTCCCGACCAGCGCCGCCTCGAGTGGCTGAAACGGAACGCGGAATAGCCTTCCACACCTACGGCAATCGGTAGATTACGGCAGCACGCCCCAAGATAGACGGCCGCTATGTTGCAAATGAGAATTCCGAATTCTATATTTGTCTTATCCGGCAGTTTTGGGAAAAGGGGACAGACAGCCGGACGATGCAGCGATGCCACCCTCCCGGCGGCTCTGCACCGGTGTACTCTCCCCTTATTTTCACTTTTTCCAAAAACACTCACAAAAAATGAAAAAACTGTCCCTACTGGTGCTCTTCACCTTGATTTGCATGGTGGGTGCCGCTCAATCTGCCGGCACACACATAAAGTTTGACGACGTTTCCGTCGATGGACCGATGAACGCATTTGTCAGCCAACTCACCCAAAAAGGCTATACGCTGATAGCCAACGACGGCGAGATGGCGATGCTCGAAGGCGAATTTTCATCCGTACCGGGCTGCTCAGTTCTCGTGCAGGCCGACAAGAGCAGAGACCTTGTCTACGGCGTGGTTCTCGCCATACCCATCGGTGGAAACTGGGCACAAAGCATACAGGCCTACGCGGATGTAAAAGTGTCGATGGAGCAGCATTTCGGAAAACCGGTCAAGCAGAACGAAGGCTTCCTCGAGGGTCACGGTCTTGACGATGCCTCCAAACTGACGGACCTCGAACAGGGCTACGGAAAGTTTGAAACAACCTTCATGCCCGAAGGTGGCGCACTCAGCGTTACGCTCGGTTACCGCAGCGACAGCGGCAGCTACGTCGAAATGCTCTATCTCGACCGCCAGAACTACATGCTCGTCAGCGGCGGCAAGTAAGTACGCCAACGAAACAGAAAAGCGGCTTCCATCCTCAGGACGGAAGCCGCTCTCTTTCTTTTTCAGCACGCGCCTCAGAATTCGAAACGCTCCACTTTCATGGCCGCCAATTGGCGCAGACATGGCCCGTATTCCCGATAGTGCTCGCTCTGCTTATGCGCGGCAAGCGCCTCTTCTGTTGCCCAAGTCTCGCATATCATAAACACACCACCGCGTGTTGTGCTCTGAAACAAATCGTAGGCTATACAGCCTTTCTCTGTCAAGGAATTCTCCACCAGACGAGTCGCAGCACGGAGCAGCTCCTCGCGGTTTTCCTCGCTCACTTGAAGAAATACATTCAGTCGAATCATAGTTATCTGTCTTTATTAATTATCCATTCATCATTTTTTGTCCTCCGTCTCCTCTACCGTATGCGGCACACGGCTTTTTGGCTTCACCTTGCTGACGTCAAAGCCCTCACCATAGACTGTGTTGACATTGACTTCCGAAACAAAGGCGTGCGCGTCGATGGAGAAGATAATGCGGTAAATCTGCAAAGCCTCGCTCTTGCGGCAGAACACGACGAGCATCTTCACTTCCTGCTTCGTGTACCAGCCCGTTCCGTCGAGAATCGTACAGCCACGGTGAGCTTCCGTATTGACAGCAGTGGCAATATCCTGCCATTTCTTGGAGAATATCGTGAAGCGTACAGCCTGCTTCGTGTTGTTGACCATCAAGTCTGCCATATAGGACAGGAAGACAAGCACCACGAAACCGTAAACCACCCTATCCAAATTATGCGTCATCAGATAGGACGAGGAGATTACAAGCATATCGACATACAGAATCATCCGGCCGACCGACACTTGACGGTATTTGGTAACCATGGCCGCAATGACATCCGTACCACCGGTACTTCCGTTATGAGCAAGCGCCATTCCCACACCCGTACCGCAGAACACGGCGCCGATAATACAGTTCAACAGAATGTCGTCCTGAATGGCAATCGGATGAGCCTTGAAGAAATACTCACCGAGCACCAGGAAAAAGCTTAAGCCGGTAGAGCCGAAAATCGTTTTCAGCACGAACTGACGGCCCACAATCTTATACGCCAATAAAAGCAGCAGGATATTCAACGTGTACAACGAATAACCCACCGGAATTCCTGTCTTGAAATGAATCAGCGTGGCAACACCCGGAAGACCTCCAATCACGACACTGTGGGGCAAAATGAAGGCGGTAAAACCAAACGCATAACAAATCAAGCCTACCATAATCATGAAGTAGTCCTTGGAATGATGCCAAATTGCTTGCTTGCTCAACATATTAATTATATTTTATTATTACAAATTTAATTATATTTTCCACACTATAAAGAAAAAAGGTTTACTATTTCTGAGATTTCTTTTATATCATTGACAGTCAATGCCTCAGATATCGGAAGACTGACTAATTCCGAAGACATCCGGTCGGTTGCAAGCAAAGGTTGACCGGCGTATTCGGCATAGCAAGGCTGACGGTGAGGAGGCGTTTCGTAATGGATGTCGGTCCCTACTCCGTGCTGCTCCAGGAAGCTGCGGAATTCGTTGCGCATAGCTGCCGGCAGACGCACCTCATACTGATGCCACACTTGCACCTGCTCCGGGTAAATGCGGGGTTTCGTGACGTAGGGATTGACGATGCAACGTTCGTAGGTAGCGGCGTTGGCACGGCGCTTCTCCGTAATGGTTGCCAAGTGGTTGAGCTTGACGCAAAGCACAGCGGCCTGCAACTCGTCCATACGGCAGTTATAGCCCTTGAAAACGTTATGATAGCGGCGGGGCGCGCCGTAATTGGCCAAAGCCCTCACCGTCGAGGCCAGCCGTTCGTCAAAGGTTGTCACCGCACCGGCATCACCCAATGCTCCTATGTTTTTCGTGGGATAGAAACTAAAGGCTGCGGCATCTCCCAAACCTCCGGTCACCCGGTTTTCCGAATGCAGACCACCCGTGTCGGCCTGCGCGCCGATTGCCTGCGCGTTGTCCTCCACTATTTTCAAGTTATATTTCCGCGTAATCGCTTTCAACTGTTCCGACCAGCAGGGCGAACCGTAAAGATGCACAACCATCACGGCACGCGTTCGCGGTGTGATGTGCATCTCAATCTGATTGATGTCGAGATTCATCGTCTGCAGATGAGGCTCGACAAATACCGGCTTCAGACGGTTGTCGGTAATGGCAAGCACCGACGCTACATAAGTATTTGCCGGTACAATCACCTCGTCACCCTCCGCCATATCACCGTTCTCAATGTAGGCACGCAGAATCAGCCTCAACGCGTCCAGCCCGTTGCTGCAAGCCACGGCATAAGGCACGGAACAAAGCTGTCTCAATTTGTCTTCCAGCAATTCCGTGTACTTTCCGTGCAGATACCAGCCGGACTCGACTACCTCTGCAAGCACCCGCTTGATTTCCTGCTCATACGGCTCATTGAGCTGTTTTAATGAGAGAAAAGGATATTTTTTCATCAATTATCGTTTACAAGATGTGAGTTGCTTAAAAACGTCATAATCGCGCACATAGTCGGCTTCGTCAAACAAATCGGACGCCAGAGCCAGACAGACCGAACCGGAAGAGAAATTCGAGAGGGAGTTCCAAATGCCGGGAGGCACATACAGCCCCACGTTCGAACGATTAAGCGTAAACACCTGTCTCTCCACTCCGTCATCCACCTCCACATCAAAGCAGCCGCTCACGGCCACCAGCAGCGCGCTACAGGCATGATGCGAATGCCCGCCACGCTCAGCACCGCCCGGCACGTCGTAGATATAGAACACGCGTTTCACCCTGAAGGGCACGCTGTCCTGATTGTCGACCACCGTCAGGTTTCCGTTTTCATGGTGATGCTTGTCGAGCTTTATCAACCGGCAATCGGCGATGCGGGATGTCGTATGGGCATTATCTTTCATTATTCAATTCTTTTACGTATTCCTCAAATACCTCAATATAGTCCGCGCTGTCATAAGGGGTCGAGGACAGAATCAACGCAACTGAGTTGGTCGCAAAGTTATCAATCTCGCGCCACGTCATACAAGGGACGTAGAGTCCGCAATTCGGACGGTCCATGCGGTAACGGCGTTCTTCCTTTCCGTCGCTGAGCACGACGTCAAAACTGCCCGACAACGGAATTATCAACTCCTGCTGCTTACGAAAAGCGTGCCCGTGGCGCTTTCGGCCACCGGGCACATCGTAAACCCAATATACGCGTTCGATGTCGAAAGGCAATCTCGCTCCGTTCTCAATAAAAGAGAGGTTTCCACGAGGGTCGCAGATTTTCGGCAACTCAACGTAATGAACTTGTTCAAAAACCATTCAACTATATGAATTATTTCTACAGTTTAACCACTCTGTGACGAGCCGCACCTTCGGCAGTCTCCACATTCAGCACATAGACTCCTGACGGACATCCGGCAAGCGATACGGAAGACTGACCTTCCACTCTTTCCACAAGGCGACCGTCTACCGAATAAACCTCGATTGACAGAACCTCACCGGCATTTTCGACATTAACCACGTCGGTCGTCGGATTCGGATAAACACGTACCTGCTGCGACAATACCTCAACGCCGCCCTCTTCAGTTACGTTGAATAACAACGGCTCAACGTTGGCAACAATTTCGTAAGCCTCAGATGATACCTTCACTGACTCAATACCCATGGAGTATGTGTTACCCGGACGGAAAGCCAACTTTGTAAGAAGGACATTTAACGTACCGTTCACAGTGCTCAGTTCTGAAAGTTGAACAGTTGACTTCGTTCTCTTGACAACGCTGTTCGTCTCTACGTTTCTGTAGACAAACTCAACCTCAGCGGAAGCGTGCGTAAGTGAATTATTCGTAATTGAATAGTTTACGCCAAATTCATCTCCCGGGAAGAATTCTTTCTTATCCACATCCGCCAGAGCCATCGAATTGACAGCAACCGATTTATTGTCAGCAAGCATCGAAACAGTCTCACCTTTCACTTCCACCATCAGCAGCTCGTCGTTTGCGACACGTGCCCAAGTGTCACCGTCGGCTGCACCATCCTCTTTAGAGATGGCACGGACAAAATACTTACCGTCAGCCAAATCATTCAAAGCGTCAGTAAACACAAATGGAATATTGTCAGTAGTCCAATCATCATAGCCTAGTATTGAAATAGATTCAACATTAGAAACAGCAGCCAACTCACCGGTCTCAAAGTTAAACAGACCTACAGCGATTTTACCTTTAAATGTCACATCGGAAGCATTCGTCAATCCGACAACTCCAAATTTAAATTCCTCGCCTTTCTTCACTGATGTAGAGTTGGCCTTCAGACCTTTCTCTGCCATAATCAGCAACTGCATCTGGTTGCGGGAACCCTTCATTGTCTCATCCGGCTGCATTACGAGAATTGACTGCATCTCAGAGAAGCCGCCACCGCCACCGCCAATACCAAGGTTGCCCGGATTCATCAGGTTCATATCGAAGTAACCGTCTGACATTCCGCTCCAACCCCAGTTGACATGCAGGAAGCGGTTCGTATCGTAACCGTCAATCACAAATTCGTGACCTCCGGCCTCGCCTGTTCCGGCAAAGAGAACGGGACGCTTCGCGTCAAGCTCGGTAGCAATCAGTTTGAAGAACTCGTCCGACATATAAGCGTCACGATAGTAGAATTTACAGTTATAACCAAAATAGGTAGACAATGCAGTAGCCACTGTCTGGTCGGCCGCACCACTGGCCGATGTCGAATAGTACATATCAACCGACACACCGCAGTCATACATCAGTTTTGCAACTGCACTTCCCTGCTCGTCGGTATATTCACCCTGCACATAGTCATCAATCATATTGTCCCAATCGTAAACCGACTTTGAGAAATCAACCGAAAGACGGCCATAAGGCCAATAAATTTGTGGAGGATAGTTAGGATATTCATAACTATGGCTACCCTGTCCCTGCTTTGGCCATTCCCAATAATTCATTGCCTGAGCCATGGCTGTTGCCACACATCCGGTAACAGTGCGCCCACCCGCAGCATCGTCATACGGACAAAGGTCGTTGAACGGAGCATCCTGATTCCAATGACTGGTCACAAAAGGCTCTACTACTGGTTCAGCCGCCTGCAGATTCTGCATGTAACCGCGGGCTTCCCCACGCTGCACTCTGTCAACGTAGTTCGCATAGTTGCCAAGATAATTTCTCAAACTGACAGGCATCTGTTCCTCCGAGAAATGTCCTTTGTCGGAATATCCTACAATCTGAGTCAACTCATCATCTCCACTGATTATCACGAAACCTTGATTATTCCCTCTGTTGAAAACATAGTAAGGAGCCAATTCTCCGTTACCGGCAACTCTCGCCGGAGCCAACTGCGCTCGGTTACTGATACCAAAATGCTTTGAAGCGAGCACCAAAGCCTGCGATTCAGTTATCTGTTCGGCACTCATGGAAAGCGAAACCACGGCCGACATTAAGAAAATACTTCTGAGTTTCATTTTTGTGTTTTTGTAAGAGTTGAAATTTTATAAAATCGTCCAAAGTTACACTTTTTTTTATAAGAATGAAATTTTGACGCCCCTTTCCTTTTCATTTTTTCACTATTTTTCCCACTTCGGAAAAAGCCCTGCCCTACGACATATTCAAGCAACACAACTTTCCCAGTCAAAGCCTGTCAACACTGCATTCCTCCAATTTAAACGGCTGTTTTATTTGCCATTTCGCCCGCCATACACTATCTTTGAAAAAAATTTAAAACCAGTATTCCAATGACAATATTGAAACCCAACTGTCCGGTTGCTCTCTGCAGCGACCACGCCGGCTTCGAAACCAAGCAAGCCGTTATTGAATACCTCAAAAGCGAGGGTATCGAATACAAGGACTTCGGAACTTACAGCACTGACAGCTGCGACTATCCCGACTTCGCCCATCCTTGTGCCGAAGCAGTGGAAAAGGGAGAATGCTACCCCGGCATCGCCATCTGCGGCAGCGGCCAGGGCATCAGCATGACACTCAATAAGCACCAGGGCATCCGTGCCGCTCTCTGCTGGATTCCGGAAATCGCAGCGCTCGCCCGTCAGCACAACGACGCCAACGTGCTCTCCATGCCGGGTCGTTTCATCAGCAACGAGCAAGCACTTGAGATTGTAAAGACGTTCTTCTCAACCGAATACGAAGGCGGACGCCACCAGCGCCGCATCGACAAGATTCCCGTAAAGTAATCCAAACCGGGAACCATACACACAATGAAGGCCGCTCTCCTGACAACAGAGAGCGGCCTTCGTCATTTCCGTGAGGAAGGGCATGTCAGAAAAATATGTTGTTAAACCACTAATAAATGCTCATAATCCAAAACTTTTTACTTTCAATTTCAAACACAATTTCTTATCTTCGCAAAAGTATTGCGAAAAAATCATTAATTATTAATTACTAACCATAATTTACAATGCAAGAAGATAAGTTGAAAAACGGGGGTAATCTCCCTGAGAATGCTTTTCGCGAGCTGAAGAAAGGGGAAGAATACGTCCCCGTCATGAAGCCGGGCGAGGAGTATCCGGAAGTCACTCCCTATTCCGTATCGGTAGGCTTGCTGATGGCGGTTATTTTCAGTGCCGCTGCTGCCTATCTGGGATTGAAAGTGGGACAAGTGTTTGAAGCCGCCATTCCGATTGCCATCATCGCTGTCGGTCTTTCCGGCGCCTTGAAAAAGAAAAACGCACTGGGTCAGAACGTAATCATCCAATCCATCGGTGCCTCCTCCGGTATCGTCGTGGCTGGTGCCATCTTTACCCTGCCTGCGCTCTACATCCTGCAGGCTAAATTCGGTGACGCCATCACCGTCAGCTTCCTTGAAATCTTCCTGAGCTCAATGCTCGGCGGTGTGCTCGGCATTCTGCTCTTCATTCCGTTCCGTAAATACTTCTGCTCCGACATGCACGGCAAGTTCCCGTTCCCGGAAGCCACAGCCACCACACAGGTGCTTATCTCCGGCGAGAAAGCGGGCAACCAGGCCAAACCGCTTATCGTTGCAGGTCTTGTCGGCGGTCTCTACGACTTCCTGCTCTCCACTTTCGGATGGTGGGCTGAGAACCTTACGACCAAAGCCTGCGCCATCGGTGCCAACATCGCAGAGCAGACCAAGATGATGTTCAAAATCAACACAGGTGCCGCCGTGCTCGGTCTCGGCTACATCGTGGGTCTGAAATACAGCTTTATCATTTTTGCCGGTAGCGCATTCATCTGGTACATCATCGTTCCGTTGCTGGGCATGACAAGCGACTTCGCAGCCATGGACGCAGAGGTGATTTTCTCAGAGCATGCACGCTACATCGGTATCGGCGGTATCGCCATGTCTGGTATCATCGGTATCATCAAGTCATGGGGCATCATCCGCAGTGCCATCGGACTCGCAAAGAGCGAGCTGGGCGGCAACAAGCAAGGCAAAATGGCAGTTGTGAAGCGTACGCAGAAGGACATCTCCATGAAGGTGCTGATGTTCTCGCTCCTCGCTGCTCTTGTCATCACTTTCGTATTCTTCTACTTCGGAGTAATCCATAACCTCTTCCAGACCATCATCGCCTTCCTCGTAGTTACCGTTATCGCCTTCCTCTTCACGACAGTGGCTGCCAACGCCATTGCCATCGTAGGTACGAACCCGGTATCCGGTATGACGCTGATGACGCTCATCGTAGCTTCCGCCATTTTCGTAGCTATCGGCCTCAACGGCCCGTCAGGCATCGTTGCCTCCATGGTTATCGGTGGTGTAGTCTGCACAGCTCTCTCAATGGCCGGCGGTATGGTTACGGATATGAAGGTAGGTTACTGGCTGGGTAGCACGCCTAAAAAGCAACAGCAATGGAAGCTCGTCGGCACGTTCGTATCGGCAGCTACCGTAGGCGGTGTGATTCTCATCCTTGCCAAGGTTTACGGCTTCAGCGGCCCGAACGCCCTCGCAGCGCCTCAGGCAAACGCGATGGCCGGCGTTATCGAACCGTTGATGATGGGCGGCAACACTCCGTGGATGCTCTACGGCGTAGGTGCTATCCTCGCTATCCTGCTCAACTGGCTGGGTGTTCCGGCTTTGGCATTCTCTCTCGGTATGTTCATTCCGTTGCACCTCAACGCTCCGCTGCTCGTGGGTGGTCTTATCAACTGGTTTGTCACTTCACGCTCTAAGGACGAAGAGCTCAACAACGCACGCCGCGACCGCGGTACGCTTCTGGCTTCCGGTTTCATCGCCGGTGGTGCCCTGATGGGTGTAGTCAGCGCTGGTATGCGTTTCGCAGGTTTCCAATACACCAACACCATGAGCGAGACAACGCTCCAGATTGGCGGTATCGTAATGTACCTGCTCCTCATCGGTTACCTCACTTGGGACTGCATGAGAGCCAAGAAAGACTAATACGTCTCACTATCCATAGAATATGCCGTGCGGCCTCCAATGGGCCGCACGGTTTCTTTTTACACTTTCCGTTAGAGAAAATTGAATGGGCTGAAACAAAAAAGATGCAATCCTCACGGACTGCATCCTTCCCGTATATCGGCTGTTGCTTTATAGATTGGTTTAAATATGAGTTCAGAAATACTCCCGATATACTATATTAAAATACGGAATGAATTTTATGCGTTATTTAGCCGCCACACGTGTCGCACAGTATGAGCGGCGAGGGAATACATGAATCGGAATAAGCTGTCCCACAACCATGGCGAGCACCACGAAAATCGTAGTCAGACCATTGAAGCCGAACAGATAGGCATAATGGTGGAACTGGCTCTCATCGGCTGTGGTCATGCACATAATCAATGCCTGCAACGCCCGGTAGGCATAGATACCGGGAATCATCGGCAGCAAGGAAGGAAACGAGAACGTCTCCGGCGGACACTGTGCCTTCTTCGAGAAGTAGACGGCAAGCATACCGATGAGTAGCGCCGCCACAAGGCTTGCCGGAATGATATTCGCTCCCACAAGGTTCATCATGACGTAACGGGTGGCATGTCCCGCCGCCGCGATGATGGCACAATACTTGAACGCCGATTTCGGCGGATTGCTGATGCTGGCAAAGCCGATACCGGCAATGGCCGCAAAAAAAGCATCCTGCAATATAAGTAATAGCGTATTCATTTACTGTTTGACTGTTAGAACAACGTAATATTCATTATGTAGAAAGCGCCTGTCATACCAATCGCAATGCAGGCCGTCAGTATCAGCGCGCCGACGAAACGGCTGAAGGCGTGCAGATGGAATCCCTCAATCATGTCCGATACGGAATTGATATAGGGAATACCGGGAATCAGATAGAGCACGCTCGTTCCCAGAGCGATTTCCGGCGTTGTACCGAGAGAGAACACATAGCCGGCCGTTCCGATGACTGCCGACAGAAACGAGCAGCACATAAACGTGGCGCGAGTGTCGAACCGTGCATCCAGCAGGATAATTTTCAGATAGTAACCCACCAGCGTGGCAAAAGCCACAATGCCCATCGACACGAAATCACCGCCAAACAAGCGGCAGAACGAAGCATTGGCCGCCGCTACAAGCAGCATCACGAGCCACTTGTTGATGGCGCGCGTGGCTACGATGCGCTCAAACTCAACCTCCGCCTCGCTGAACGTTATCTGCTTCTCATAGATTTTCCAGCTCAGACTGCTCAGCTGCGTATTGATGGAGAAACTGTTGTGGCGATGGTTGATGGCCACAGTCTGATGATAGGAATGACGGTGGTCGCTGTCCCAGACACTGATGTCCACGTTGTTGGGAAGCATAATCATGTTTGTTGTCACTCCGAGAGCCTCCGCCATGCGGTTCACGTTACGCTTCGCACGGATACACGATGCGCCGCAACCCAGCAGCGCCGTCGTATAGTTGGCAAGAAACGTGCAGATGCGCTTTACCACCTCATGGTTATTCTCAGTCTTCATCTGCCTCAATGTCGATAGAGTTGCGGTAATAAATATCGTCGTGGTCCATTCCCACGATTTCCTTCATTCCGAATTGCTTGTTGAACTGAAATATCCGATGACACAAAAGGAGCAATACAGCGCCTCCTACAATTAAAAACCAAACCTTGTCTACTGAAATTTCCATAATCTTTTTTACCTTGATTTTCGGCTGCAAAACTACTGCCGCCCACCGTGAACGGCAAGCGGTAGTTACGGTTATTTTCGATAGTGGCTATCGAGCGGAGCGATAACCACCACGCCCCGGCACCACCCTTTCAGAATCCGGCAGGACCTCCGTCCCAGCACGGCCGCACCTTCCGGAAGCCCTGATTTGACGGATTTTCCGCCTTCTTTTTGCATAATCGTCCCAAGGTTGCTATATTTGCATTCGAGAACTTCGGGCATGGCACTGCCGTGCCTCATTATTAACTAATTTATCACAACTTTGGACGCAGACCCGTATCTTAACTTTTTGAGCATCATCACCTGCAACATTCCCTCCCTGCAAGAGGCAATCAGCTTTGAGACCCCTACTCTCTCAAGCATTATTGCCATTGCCGTGGCACTGGTGGCCATATTCATTTCCGCATTCATATCCGGCTCGGAAACATCTTTCTTTTCCCTTTCCCAAAGTGATATTGATGAAATCGATAGCGAAGCCAAACGCAACAAGATAAAATCGCTTATCGAAAAACCCGAACACCTTCTTGCCACGATACTCATCACCAACAATCTGGTCAACGTGACCATCATCATGCTGCTGAACTTCGCGCTGTCACAGATTATTATTTTCCGCTCGGCGCTGCTCGATTTCATCTTCCAGTCGGTGGTGCTTACGTTCATCCTCCTGCTTTTCGGCGAAATTCTTCCCAAACTATATGCCAACGACCGCCGCATCGGCTGGGCGAAGGCCACCGTCAACGGACTGACGGCCGTTTCCGCCCTCTTTTCTCCGCTGTCAAAGCTGATGGCCAAAAGCACCTTCATTGTCAACAAGGTAGTGACTAAGAAGGCCGATGCACTCTCGCTCGACGACCTTTCCCACGCATTGGAAATCACAGCCGTCGACGAGGCGAAGGACAAAACCATGCTCAAGGAGATTCTGAAATTCGGAGGCAAGACCGTTTCCGACGTGATGACTCCGCGCATCGACATGGAAGGCATCGACTACGACACTCCCTTCGACGAGCTGATTGACACTATCCGGGAATCCGGCTATTCCCGCATGCCGGTCTATGCCGAGAACCCCGACAACATCAAGGGTGTCATCTATGCCAAGGACCTGCTTCCCTTTATCGGCAGAAGCGATAACGGTTTCAAATGGCAGAAACTGCTCCGGGAACCGCTCTTCGTGCCCGAGAACCGCATGATTGACGACATTCTGGAAGATTTCCGCACCAAAAAAGTACACATGGCCATCGTCGTCGATGAATACGGCGGCACCCAGGGCCTTGTCACCCTTGAGGACGTACTGGAGGAAATCGTGGGCGAAATCAACGACGAGTACGACGAGGAGGAGAAGACATTCACCCGCCTTTCCAACGATACGTTTATTTTCCAGGGAAAGACGCAGCTCAACGACTTCTTCCGTGTCACCGGCATGGAGGAGAGCGAGTTTGAGGATGTCAGCGAGGACGCTGAGACCATCGCCGGACTCCTGCTCAATATCAAGCACGACTTCCCGAAGGAAAAGGAACTCATCGAGTACGGCCGCTGCAAGTTCCGCATTCTCGAGGTGGACCGCCACCGCATCGAAAGCGTGAAAGTGCGCATCAGCGAGGCCGGCGAGTGATTTACAGCTGATTTACCCCATCGTCTTTACTTGTTAACCATCATATATTATGGAAATAAAAAAACACTTTCTCGAAAACGACATCACCGTCTACGAGTGTGAGATTCCCGTCGCACTCGACCTGATGACAGCCTCCGACCGCTCCGGCTATCATCAGTCGACCAAGAACGTACGCGCGGAAAGCCGCCGCTCTGAAATCATCGTGACCAATCTGCTCATCAAAGACATTTTCGGTCCGAAGGCTGTGCTTTGCCACGAGGCATCGGGCGCTCCCTATGTGGAGGTCGACGGCAGCCGCTCCGACAAATGCATCAGCATCTCCCACAGCAACCGCTATGCCGTCGTAGCCGTATCGCCCCGTCAGGCCGGCATCGACGTCGAGGAGCCACACGAGCGCGTCATGCGTGTCAGGGAGAAATTCCTCTCGCCGGAGGAACTGCGCTTCACGGGAACGTCGGTCTGGCGCACCACCCTTGCCTGGACCGCCAAGGAGGCTCTTTTCAAATGCATCCCTGAAAGCGGTGTCGACTTCATCGGCGATCTCTCGCTCTCGCTTTCCGACATCAGAGAATTCGCCCCCACCTCCCTCTTCAAGGCCACAGCCTACGGCCGCCCGTACAGGCTGATGTCCCACTTTGAGAACGACCGCATTTTCACGCTGGCCGTTCCCGACTACGAAAAATAATGATTAACCCTTAATTAATAGAATCCTACAAAGTATGAAGAAACTCGCTTATGCTCTCATGGCCTTGCTTGCAGCTCCGCAGGCGGCCGATGCCTGCACCAGCATCATTGCCGGCAAGAATGCCACAACCGACGGCTCTACAATGATTACCTACAACGCCGACTCCTATGTGCTCTACGGTGAGCTCTACCACCAACCGGCTGCCGACTATCCGAAAGGCGCGAAACTGGAAGTGCGCGAATGGGATACCAACAAATACCTCGGCACTATCGACCAGGTGGAACACACCTACGCCACTATCGGCAACATGAACGAACACCAGCTCGCCATCACGGAATCCACCTGGGAATGCCGCGCCGAGCTGTTTGACACGACTGCCATCATCGACTACGGCTCACTCATCTACATTACGCTGCAGCGTGCCCGTACGGCCCGCGAAGCCATCAAGGTGATGACCGGACTCGTGGAGAAATACGGCTATTACAGCGGCGGTGAATCGTTCTCCATCGCCGACCCCAACGAGGTGTGGGTGCTCGAGATGAGCCCGAAAGCACCGGAAAAGGGAGCCGTATGGGCTGCCATCCGCATTCCTGACGACTGCATCAGTGGCCACGCCAACCAATCACGTATCCATCAGATTCCTTTCAACGACAAGGAAAACTGCATGTACTCAAAGGACGTTGTCTCCTTCGCCCGCAAGATGGGTTACTTCAAGGGAAAAGACAGCGAATTCAGCTTCTCGAAGGCTTATGCCGTGAGCGACTATCTGGCTTACCGCGGCTGCGACGGCCGTGTTTGGTCGTTCTTCAACCGCTATGCCGACGGCATGGACCGCTACCTTCCGTTCGTTATGGAAGCCGAAGGCGAGGTACTTCCGCTCTACGTGAAGCCTAACCGCAAACTCGGTGTCCGCGACATGCAGGCCATGCTCCGCGACCACTTCGACGGCACTCCGCTCGACATGACAAAAGACCCGGGCGCAGGTCCGTGGAAGACTCCCTACCGCTACGCTCCGCTCATCTGGGAACACGACTCAGTGGAATACTGCCACGAACGTCCGATTGCCACTCAGCAGACCGGCTTCACCCTCGTTGCCCAGCTGCGCAACTGGCTGCCCGACCCAATCGGCGGCATCCTGTGGTTCGGTGTCGACGACTCGGCGATGACTATCTACAACCCTATCTATTGCGCCAATACAAGCGTTCCTGAATGCTATGCACACGGCAACGGCGACTTCTTCAACGTTTCCTGGACATCGGCTTTCTGGGTCAACAACTGGGTGGCCAACCAGGTCTATCTGCGCTACTCTCAGATGTACCCCGACGTAAAGAAGGTGCAGGACGAGATTGAAGGCAGCTATCCTAACGCTACCAAGGTTATCGAAAGCAAGGCGCTCGCCCTCTACAAGGAATCGCCTGAGAAGGCCGTAAAACTCCTTACGGAATTCAGCGACAGCGTTTCCAATGCAGCTACAACCCGCTACCGCCAGTTGGGAGAATACCTGCTCGTAAAATATCTCGACGGCCGTATGAAGAAAGAGAAAGACGGTAAATTCGAACGCACCCCTGACAATTATCCGGTTTCACCGGTTCCAATGGGCTACGATGAGGATTACTACCGCCGCATCGTTGAAAGCGACGGTGCCCGCATGAAAGTGCGCAAAACCGATAAATAAGCAACGATAATACAACCGAAAAAGCCACGGGCCTGTCCGGCAATCAAGCGGACAGGCCCGTTTTCTGTATCTGGAGCACCGTCTCTCCTACCGTGAGAGCCGACGGCGCAGTTGCCGTACGAAAAAGCCGATATGCCGCACAACGGTGGGCAACGTGCCGTAATAGTCGCACATGATATGATAACGCTCCTTGAGCGAGGCTTTATGGTTCTTGTCAGTGAGTCCGTCGGCCAGATAGTCGATGAGCGTAGTTCCCGTATAGGCCGCACCACGCATACGGCGCAGACAACGCAGACACCACTCATAATCGGCCGAGAAGCGGTAGCGCAAGTCATAAGGCTCGGCAATCGAACGACGCACCACAAACGCCTGATGGCAAACCAGCATTCCGTGCTTGAAACTGTCGAACGTAAGGCGTTCCGGAGCCGTCAGATGGCGCATGGCGATGAATTGGCGGTTGGCATCTACAATCTGTGTCTGCCCGTAGACAACATCTGCCTCAGGGTTATTTGCGGCCGTCTCGGCTATCTGCCGGAGCGAGTCAGGCGAATGGAAAGCGTCACCGGCATTGAGAAATATGAGGAACTCTCCCTGAGCCTCACGGATACCCTTGTTCATGGCATCGTAAAGCCCCTTGTCAGGCTCCGACTTGATGCGCATATTGGCAATGCCGCTACGACGGGCAATATCCACGGTGTCGTCCTTCGATGCTCCGTCAATAATCAGATGCTCGAAGTCATGGAAAGTCTGTGCCGCAACGCTATCCAAGGTAGCGGGCAGCTCTTTTGCCGCATTGAAAGTAATCGTGATGATGCTGAATAAGGGTGATGCCATATCGTTCTGTTTTATTGATTGTTTTTTCTGTTGCAAAATTAGTGAGAATTCACCAATCCGCACACACCCCCGGTAGCAAATTGAATTGAATACAAATTAGAAACACACATGACACTAATAATCAACAAAATAAATACACGTACAATATAAAAAAAAACACACCCAAATTTGGAGAAATCAGAAATTCGCTATCTTTGTATAAGCAATTATTTATAAACAATTAAAATCTTTACAACAATGGCATACGTAATTAGCGATTCATGTGTAGCTTGTGGAACATGTGCACCTCTTTGCCCGGTAGAAGCAATCTCTGAAGGCGATATCTACAAGATTGATCCGGATACTTGCATCAGCTGCGGTACTTGCGCAGAAAGCTGCCCAAGCGAAGCTATTCACGAAGAATAATCTTTCTAAAATAGCAAACGAACAGGCGTGTCAAGCATACTTGACACGCCTGTTTCCGTTTTATCCCCACCATCCATCCGAAACGACAAACACCACAAACGAAGGGGAATTATTCAATTAAAACATATTGGAAATAACAACATCATGGAGATAACAAAAAGAAACGGGTGACACTGCTGTGCCACCCGTTTTCATTATTGTATGTCAGAGATTACCATCCTGGGTTCTGACCCAATTCCGGCTTCAAAGTAATTTGTCCGCTTGGAATCGGATACAAGTAGTGCTTCTTATCGTAAACACGGTCACCCTTGCTTGCATCGATATAGTTGCCATTCACCTTCACTTCTCCAATTGCACCGTTAGCAGGAGCGATGTTTGCACCCAATACGATGTCCGGATTTGTTGTTGTGTCGAGCAGGTGAAGCTGATGCCAACGAATCAAGTCCCAATAACGGAAATTGTTGTCAAACATCAACTCGCAACGACGCTCACGACGGATTTCCCAAATCAACGGATTCTTCACACCAGCCTTCTCCATATCCGGGTCATACAAGTTGACAGCAGTCGTAATGGCAGGAAGACCAGCACGCTTCTTCAACAGGTTGATTGACTTGTTAAGGTCATCGTTAGTGATAGTACCCAACTCAGCCTTAGCCTCCGCAAAGTTCAAATAAATCGGAGCCAACCAGTAGAGAGGAGCATTAGTATAGTTCTTCGCACCAATTTCACGATAAGCAACCTCCAAAGAAGTGTTGTCAAACTTAGAAACAGTGTAACCGGTAGAAGCAGTCATTGCCACACCACCGACCAAACGTCCCCAAGCCTGGCCAGGGAATGCCAGGAACGGGTCAATCTGCTGACCGAGACGCTTGTCACGGGTATCAAATACGTTTTGAATATTGACATGTTCCTTACCATCAAATTCTGCAGTCATCAACACACCTGCATCCTCTCCTTGCTGTGCCAATGTTCCGTCCAACTTCAAGTAAGAGTCGAACGCATCCTTTGACATACCGTTCATCTGAGTAGACGTACAAGTATAGTTGATAGTTGAGTGTCCGAATGTATCCTTCTTATAAGCCTTATAGAAGATAACCTCCGGATTACCTGACAAATCTACAGAATTATAGATTGACTGATAGTCCTCACACAATGAATATTTCGGCATAACTGCCTCTGAAGCCTTCACTGATTCTTCCAGGAAACGCTTTGCACCTTCCAAATCCGGACCCTTGCCATTTTCTTCAGCTGTACGGTATTTACGGAAAGTACCTTCCCACAAGCAGATGTAGGACTTCATAGCCTGAGCCATGTCGCGTGACCAGTATCTCTTGTCACTTGCCTCCTTGATGTTAGTTACGGCGAAGTTAAGGTCTTCAAGGACTTTATCCATCACCACATCCCGGTCATCACGCTTTGCATAAAGTTCCGGGCTGTCAACATCCAACGGTTTCTCCAACCATGTGCAGTCACCAAACTTACGAACGAGGTCAAAGTACTGATAAGCACGCATCAAGCGGGCTACACCAATCCAGTGGTTCTTCGTAGCGGCGTCCATTGTAGTGGCATACTGAGTCATGGATTGAATCATAGCGTTGCTGCGACGGATTTCATCCCATGTTGCCGACCAGTCTGAGCTGGCAGCGGGAACATTGACAAACTTCCAGTTTACGAAACCGGCACCCACTTGGTCGTCAGTAAGACTCGGGAAGTAGAAATCACCACTACCACTGCCGTTACCATAACCTTTGAACTGATTGTAGAATGCGTTGGCATAACCCTCTACCATACCTGCATTATCCCAGAATTCCGGGCTGTCGGTGAACTCATCAAGAGGACCTTTGTCCAACATATCTGTACAGCTTGTAAACGCAGTTGCGCCAAGCAACAGAAAACTATATAATAAAGCTCTTTTTTTCATAGTTTTAAATTCCTTTTTTATTCATGATGTTAGAATGTCACTTGGAGACCGCAAGAGATAGTACGCATCATCGGAGCAATACGTCCCCAAACACCGTTAGAGTGGTTCTTCACCTCACTACCGTCGATTTCAGGGTCAACCGGAGCGTAGCTGTTGTTAATCAACTCGCAGAGGTTTTCAGCTGTGAAGTAAACGCGGAGTTTCTGGATGTACCATTTCTTTGTCAAATCCTGTGGCAATGTGTAACCCACTGTCAAGTTCTTGAAGCGGAGGTAAGAACGGTCAATCAGATACTTGGATTGTGGATAGAAGTTGTATTGACCGGCAGCTACACCTGAAACTGTACCGCTTGAGCCTGAACCCGGATACAAGCGAGGCCATTCAGCATCCTGATTGTCTTCTGTCCAGTAGTCCATCTGGTTAGCATAGATACCATCGGCACCACGAGAGAACGGCATTACGAATGCACCTGTTGACCATTGATTCCACTTGCCTACACCCTGGAAGTACATATCGATGTCGATACCCTTCCAAGAACCACCAAGACGGAAACCATATTGGAAGCGCGGAGTTGAGTTACCGATAACCTTCAAGTCACCCATATCGTCAGCTGTACCCTTACCGCCGTCAATCTTACCGTCGCCGTTAAGGTCTTTGTACTTCACGTCACCAGGACCGTAAACGAAGTTACCGCTACCTACCAGACCATCCTGATTTGCTACGCCAGGAGCATAACCTGTGCGGTTGCCGTCAGCATCGTAAGTAAAGTCATCCTTTGTGAAGAAGCGGTCAGTTTCGAAACCGTAGATATCACCGTAAACCTTACCTGAGAAGTAATTGTTGATAGTCTTCGTCGGGTTGTTCCACTCTGTTACGACTGTCTTGAAGTCAGAGATGTTACCGTTGATATATACGTTGAAGTCACCGAATTGCTTGTTCCAGCTTGCAGTCAATTCCCAACCGCGAGTGCGGAGTGAACCTGCATTTGTGTAAGGCTCTGTAGTACCCAACTCATCAGGAAGAACCAAACCCGGAGCGAGCATGTCGAGCGTCTTACGCTGATACCAGTCGAAGCTCAAGTTCAAAGAGTTGTTCAGGAAGCCGAGGTCAAGACCGATATCTGCAGTCTGGATGCGCTCCCAAGTCAATGTAGAGGAAACCATCTTCGGTGTGTTGTACATTGTCATCAAGCTACCGTTGGCATCCAACCAGTAAGAGTTGCTTGTCTCACCGATAGTAGAGATGAACA
Organism: uncultured Muribaculaceae bacterium; assembly: GCA_944321875.1. GTDB lineage: Bacteria > Bacteroidota > Bacteroidia > Bacteroidales > Muribaculaceae > Limisoma. Next base: position 8,629 of record CALUMX010000015.1, on the reverse strand, counting down.
TGTTGTTACCTACGGCCTCATTACCGATTTCACCGAAAGAACCACGCAACTTACCGTTGGAAACGATGTCGCGGAGACCTTCGAAGTAATTTTCCTGGCTGAAGCGGTAGCCTACAGAACCTGAAGGGAAGAAGCCCCAACGGCTGTCAGCCGGGAAACGAGAAGAACCGTCAAGACGTCCGTTCAACTCGAGCAACCAGATTTCGTTCCAGTTGTAGTTGATACGACCGAAGTAACCGGCAGTTGCCCAGTGTGAGTGACCACCACCTACAGTCTGTTCGCCGTTGGCAAGACCGAACTCAGGAAGGTCGTTGTTCAACAAGCCCTTGCGTTGAGCGTAATTCCAAGTATACTCACCACCTTCGGCGTTACCACCAAGCATTACGTTAAAGTTGTGCTTGCCGAAGTTGAATGCATAGTTGGCATATACGTTCAATGTATAGAAGTTGTTGCGGTCATTTTCCTGATAGAGGTATGAGCTGGAGTCAAGATATTCCGGAGCAAATACAGAACCCCATGTGTTATAACCGTAAACCGGCAGACCTACCTGGTCAACAGAAACACCCTTCGTGTTGTAAGTATAGTCGGCGTTCAAAGTAAGACCTTCAATGATGTTGGCCTTCAAGAAACCGGTAACGCGAGTGTATTTGGTTGAAGTAGAGTTGTCACCTGCCTGACGGAGGTATGCGCCACGACCACGCACGTCGTAACCGTTGATTGTACCGTAAGGCTCGAAGAAGCTACCCCAGCGCCACATGTATTGGTATGTGCTCTGACGAGTGTTAGGAGCCGTATAGTTACGGTCGGTATAAGAGAAACGTCCACCGACTTCCAACCAGTCAGTAACCTTGGAAGAAACGTTCAAATTGACGTTGTAACGGTGCAATTCATCAGGATTCAAAGCGAGGACACCTTCCTTCTTGTCGTAACCGAATGACATGTAGTAAGTAGTCTTGCCACTTGTACCGTTCACGTTGATGTTGTGGCTCTGAGAAGGAGTCCAGTCACGGTAGTTAATGCCTACGATGTCGTAGTCGGCATACCACAAAGCCTTACCTGTTGCTGGGTCTACATAATAGTCACCCACGTCGTCCATGCTCTGGAACGGACGAAGCTCGCGATAGTCGCTCACCTTCTTGCCGCCGTTTTGCTGCTGCCATGCCTCAGCGAGGTCAAGCATCGTCGGATTGCCAGGAATACCGGCTACCGGGGCGTCGAAATACATACCGAACAATTCGGCATCTGTTCCGGCACGCTTGTTAACTTCGAGCAATGCACGCAACTGGTCAGGAACTGAAGTGTAATCCGGAAGGATAGAAGGAGTTCCCCACGCGAAGTTGTTGTTGTAGTTGACTGTCACTTTCTCAGTCTTCGAACCGCCCTTGGTTGTGATAAGAATCACACCGAATGCAGCGCGAGAACCGTAGATAGAAGTAGAAGCGGCATCCTTCAATACAGATACGGAAGCGATGTCCGCCGGGTTAACCAATGAGAGGTCATCGACTGGCACACCGTCAACGATGATGTACGGCGCACTGGTCTCACTGTTACTCAACGTACCGATACCACGGATAGTCAATGTCGGTTGGTCGTTGATACCGCCTTGTGTATTGATGACTGACAAGCCCGGTACAACACCTTGCAGAGCCTTGGCTACATCCATCTCCGGCTTGCCTTCCAATGCCTTGTCGACATCGACAACGGAAACGGCACCTGTCAGGTTGGCCTTCTTCTGTTGACCGTAACCTACGACAACGACTTCATCGAGCAAAGCGTTGTCCTCAGCCAAAGCCACCTTCATAGAGCCTGAAGCCTTCAAAGTCTGAGTCTGATAGCCTACATAGGAGATTTCGAGCATTGCGCCCGGAGCCACTTTCAAAGAGAAGCGTCCGTCAAGGTCAGTAACGACACCTTTTGTCGTACCCTTAACCAAAACGTTGGCTCCAATCAGCGGATTTCCGGCTGCATCTGTAACTGTTCCTGAGGCGGTTTGTGTTGCTTTCGTGGTCGCAACTACTTGCGGAATAGGCGCAGCGTTAGCTTCGCTTGCACCTATGCTGCCTAACAAACACATTGCAACGGCACCCGTCGCAACTAATTTACCAGTGGTAAATTTCTTTCGTTCAGCAAATTTGTCCATACTTGATTCAAGATTAAACATTATATTAGGTTTCTATTCTCGGTAAATGGAATGCATTAGATCCGGCTTTAATCTGAACAATGATTCTCGGTTAGATCGTGCGTTCTATTTTAATTTTATAGCAAATTAATTGATTATTTTTAAGAAAAACAACTGATTTCAATAAATTTTACCATCAGAAGCAATTTTTCAACATTGAGAAGAAAATAGATTGCTCATAAACCATGTTATTCAACACATAATCATCCATACCTCCTTTTGCAAAGCCATTTTCAGCTATTCACCAACCTTTCGGAAAGGACTTCCGGAGAGAAAACAAAAGGGAGCTGTGCCGCCATTCGGCACAACTCCCTTTCTTATTATTTATCCTTTACGGAATGCCGGTTGAATTACCAACCCGGATTCTGCTCGAGCTTCAAAGTCGGGTCACCAACTTGAGCAGCCTTGCTTTCGTAAAGTGAAATCTGACCAGTAGGAATCGGGTACAGATAATCCTTCTCAGCATAAGTACGCTTCAGCGACTGAGCCTGAATCGGGATGATGTAACCTGCGTTGCCACCACCTTCGAGAACAACTGACTTCAAGTCGTCGAGAGTGATTGTCTTGTCAGGATTAACAGCGTTGTATTCAGCCACGAATTTCTCCTTGTCAAGCCATGCACCCATGTTCACCTTCGGGTTCAATGTCATGTCGGCATAGTGGAGCTTACCCCAACGACGGATATCGTCGAAACGGATACCTTCGTAAACCAACTCAACGCGGCGCTCACGACGTACCTCCCAAAGAATCGGAGAAACCTCATAGTCACCAGCCACCTGAGCGTTACCCTTGTCACGGTTCGGGTCGTCGATAGCGACACCGTTAACCGCAAACTTGTCACCGCTCAATGTTACTTCCGGCATGTCTACACCCGGACGCTTGCGGATAAGGTTGATTGTATTGTCCAAGTCAGCCTGAGTCAATGTGTAGGCACCCATGTCGTTCAATTCAGCAGCTGCCTCGAGGTAGTTCAACAGCACTTCGTTGTACTTCATGATAGGAGCGTCGGTAACGTTCGTGTTGCTCTGACCGTCAGCTGTACCAATCAGCTTCTCATTGATGAAACGGTTGCCGAGATAACCGCTGATGGCATACAAAGCGTCAACGCCTGTCAGGTGAAGACGGTCTTGGTAAACATTGGCAGCCAGACGCGGGTCACGGTTCTGCATTTCAGAAGTGAAATCCTTGTCGCCCTTGAACAAATCGTTGCCTGATTGAGCGATAGGAAGACCGTTTGTTGTCAGATAGCTGTCAACCAAGTCTTTTGATGGAGAGCTTGTCTGAGTCTGCTCAATCTGCCATGACATCTCACCGTGAGTAACCACACCGGCTACATAAGAACGGTAGAGAAGCATTTCAGGATTACCAGCCAAGTCAACTGAAGTAGTCAGCGCCTTGTAGTCGCTGGAAATGCTGTATGTAGAACCGGAAGTTCCGTCCATAACGCGGGCAGCGGCCTTCTTAGCCTCTTCAAGATACTTCTTGGCCAACTCGTCGTTGTGCTCGCGGTACTTCTGCCATGTTCCCTCGAAAAGCATGATGCGGGAGAAGAAAGCGTCAACAACGGCACGGTTGACAGAAAGACCTGTTGTTCCGTCCTTCACTCTTACGTTGTTGGCTGCGAAAGTAAGGTCCTCAAGCACCTTGTCCATAACGGACTCACGGCTGTCGCGCGGTTTATAGAGTTGCTTCACGTCGGTGCTGCTCACTTCCTTGTCATAGAAAGGCACATCGCCGAATTTTCTAACGAGTTTCGCATATTCCATAGCGCGGAAGAAGCGGCCGATACCAATCCAGTGGTTCTTCACATCCTGAGAAAGCGTAGAACCCTCAACACCTGCGATAAGGATGTTGATACGGCGAACGTTCTCAAAGTTCCAGTCCGTGCTGGTTGCCGGAGCCACTGTCGTGAAGAAGTTAGCTTCCTGCTGAGCGAGGTCGTCGCACCATTCAGCTACGGTTGTGCCCTCAAAGAAATCAGAACGCTCCCAACCTGTCATGTAGCCGGTGAAATAGATGTCGTACCAACCGTCAACAGTTGACTTTACATTATTCTCATTATTATAGAATTCAGGTGTATTTTCTACCTGGTCCATCGGCGGACGTTCCAAGAAATCCGCACAGGACGAAGCAGCAAATGCCAATGCAAGAATTGCAAATATTTTTGTTTTCATAAATCGTTTTTAGAATGTAAGTTGAAGACCAAATGAAACTGTTCTCATAAACGGATAGCTCTTACCGAACTTGTATTGACCGTTGGACGGAGCTGCATTTTCCGTAGTTTCCGGGTCTACCGGAATCACTGTGTTTGTAAACTCAAACACGTTTTCAGCGCTGACATATACACGGCCGGAAGTGAACGTGATAGCCTTCATCCAGCTTTCCGGGAATGTATAGCCCAAAGTGATGTTCTTGCAACGGAGGTAAGACATGTCTTGCAGATAACGAGTCTGGCGCAGGAAGTTCTGACCGTCGTTAATCCAAGAGTGAGATGTCGGAGTCGGATAGAACGCGTCAGTGTTTTCCGGAGTCCAGTAGTCCATCTGGTGTTCCAACCAACCTTCGCTCGGCATGAAGCCCGGGATACCAGTCTGACCAACTACCCATACGTCGCGTGAGCCTACGCCCTGGAAGAATGTATAGAAGTCAAATCCCTTATATGTCAAACCAAGTGAGAAACCGTATTCGAAGTTAGGCAAAGTGTTACCGATGCGCTTCAAGTCGCCGTGGTCTTCGAGCGTCTGCTTTCCGTAAGTAATCTTACCGTCACCGTTAAGGTCCTTATACTTCACGTCGCCCGGGCCATATTTGAAGCTACCTGTCTCGTAGAGTGACTGGTCTGCGATACCCGGCTTCGTAGTGTCGATAAACCACTTGCCGTCGGCATCCTGATAGCAGTCTTCATATTGGAAGAGGCGGTCTGTCTCGTAACCCCAGATTTCACCGAGGATTTTGCCTTCGTAGTTACCGTAGATGTTCTTGTTCGGGTTGTTGTACTTCGTGATTACCTCACGCACCTTTGAGAGGTTGGCTGTCAATGTCAAGCCAAGACCGCAGTCAAATGTGTGGTTGTAGTCCAAAGCCAATTCGAAACCGCGGCCGCGGATTTCACCCTCGTTGACCAACGGGAATGTCGCGCTACCGTAAGTAGACGGAAGTGTCTCACCCGGAGAGTGCATGCCGGTAGTCATACGTTGATACCAGTCGAATGTGATACCGAATTCATTGTTGAAGAAACGAGCATCGAAACCGACGTCAACAGTTGAGATACGCTCCCAAGTCAATGACGGAGAAATGATGGACGGAACTCCGATGTAAGGCAATTCCTTGCCGTCGATAACCCAACCTGAAGATGAGCCTACACCCATTGTTGAAAGGAAGGCGTTGGCTGCTACGTCCTGGTTACCGATTGTACCCCAAGAACCGCGGAGCTTCATGTTGCTGAGCACTGACTTAGACCAGTCCATGAACTTTTCATCGCTCAGACGCCAACCTGCAGATACAGATGGGAACAACGCCCACTTGTCATCTTCCGGGAACTTGGAAGAACCGTCGTAACGGGCATTCACCTCGAGGAGGTACTTGCCGAGGTAGTCGTAGTTGATACGGCCGAAGAAACCGGCAGAAGCCTGGTCGTTGTGGAAGGCGTTGCCTTCGTCAACGTATTGGTCGCCTACTGCCAATGAGATTTCCGGCATATCGAGGCTGATGAGCTGACGGCGCTCTGAATAGTGACCGAGATTTTCGCGTGATTCAGCATCCATACCGACCATCACCTTCAAGTTATGCTTGTCTTCGAATGTCTTCGTGTAAGTAGCATAAGCCTTGAATGTATTCATCATCGTATAGTTGCTTTCCTCTGATACGCGGTCGTGAGTTGTACCGTAGAAGCTTGAGTAAGTCAACGGGTTTGTAGTGTTGAACATATCCCAACCCCAAACTTGACCACCTTCACGCTTCTGATAAGTGTTGTAGAGAGCGAACGTATAGTCGAAGTTGATGTCAAGACCGGAAATCGGAGAAAGAGTTGTACCAACGTTTGTACGAACGTAGTTGTTGGTTGTCTTCATGTGCTTAGCCTGCTCTACCTCTGTGATAGCTGAGCGGAAAGGCACGCCTTCGTAAGATGAATAAGGATAGAATGCCGGCCAGCGAAGCAGGTAATACCAGATGTCTGAATAACCGCTTGTATATTGATACGGCTCTTCCTTGCTGTCGCGGGAGAACATTACATTTGAGTGGAATGACCACCAGTCGCGGAGCTGAGTGTTGACTGTAGCATTCAAAGTGAAGCGGTCATAAGTATCTTCGTTCACCTTGATGACACCCTTCTGGTTCAAATAACCGAGGCTGACGTTATAAGTAGTCTTGTCGCTACCGCCGGCGATTGACAGGTTATGCTTCTGTTGCGGAGTCCAGTCCTTCAGGAAAAGTTCCAGCGGGTCGAAGCTGCGGTAGAAGTAATACTTGCCACCACGTTGCTCGAAGTCACGGCCGAGTTTCATCTCGCCGAGTTCTTCCTGTGACATACCACCGTATTGAGCTTCCCATTCCTTCATTTTCTGGATGGCGAGCTCGTCGATATTGTAACCGATAGAGGATACCGTATTGTTACCGGCACGCTGAGCGGCGATAAGGGCAGCCTGTGCGCTGTCGTAGGACTTAGCCACCTGCGGCATGGTTGTCGGTGTGCTCCATGCGAAGTTATTTGAATAAGTTACTGTCGGCTTTTCGTTGCGCTTACCAGTCTTGGTTGTAATCAAAATCACACCCCATGCGGCACGCGTACCGTAGATAGATGAAGAAGCTGCATCCTTCAGCACTGAAATGCTGGCGATGTCGTCAGGGTTCACCAAGCTAAGGCTCGGCACCTCCACGTTGTCCACCAAGATAAGCGGAGAAGTACCCTCTGTCGCATTCAACGAACCTGTTGAACCACGGAGCTTGATTTTGGAATCAACGCCCAGACCACCCACGTTGGTCGTAACGCTCAAACCAGGAGAAACACCCTGCAATGCTTTCGCAACGTCTGTGATAGGACGGCTGCCGATTGCCTCCTCAACGTCGATGTTGGCAACAGAACCGGTGAGGTTCACTTTCTTTTGTGTACCGTAACCGACTACCACCACCTCTTCCAGAAGCGCATTGTCTTCTTTCAGGCGGATTTCCATGTTGCTTGCTGCTTTTACGACTGTAGATTCATAACCTACATAGGAAATTTCAAGCTGAGCGCCATTGGCAACCTTCAAGCTGAAACGTCCGTCAAGGTCTGTTACGATACCGTTCTTCGTTCCTTTTTCAAGGATGTTGGCACCGACAAGCGGATTACCCGCCATATCGACAACAGTACCGGATACAGTTTGTGTCGCATTAGTTGTCGTTGACTGAGGGATTGGCGCTGCATGAGCCTCACTCAATCCGAAGCCGCCTCCTAAAAGGCAAAGAGCAACCGATGTGGTCGCAAATAGTCTGCGGCTTGCCGTTTTTTTTCGTTTAGCAAATTTATCCATACTTGATTCAAGATTAAACATTGATTCTATGATTAGGTCTCTTTATATTCTGAATAAAAGCGTGATATACGGACACCACGCGTTCCATCTTTACAAAGACGGAACAAATTAATCTAAAATTTTCAACATCGGCAACAGCCGATAACATATTTTTGTATTCAATAATACATTTTTAATGTTTTAAACCGTTTTTTATATTCTGGAATTATGTTATATAACACAAATCACTTCAAACACTACTTTGGAGTACTCTAATTGCTAAATATAAGAAATCAAAACAAAAGAACCTATTAAATAAGGGATTTTATTTATAATGTATCTTCCCCAAAATTTATTCACTTAAAAACGCCGAAAAGCAAAAAGTGTGAACCAAAGCAAAACACACCCCTCAACACTGCTATTAAACACACGCTTTCCCCGCATCCGAAACGTTAACAACCTTTAATCGAAATGTTAATACGCGCACCTCCGAAAAAACGTCTTCCCTACCTCATGCCAGTCTTTTAGAACCTAAAACCATCACTTTCAAGACAGAGTCAAAATTACTTTTCCGCTTTCAGCAAGAACAGATTCTTATACCTCGTGCGCAAAAACGCACCGAAAAGCACTACTCTCCCAGTAACTGTCCCATGCCTCCCTCTCTGTTTCCTTATTGTATAATAGACATTCCCTCCCACTACCACTTTCCTCCGGTCATGCTCTTCAAAAAAAGTTCGCCTAAAGCAGATTTCTGACACACTTATAAATCAACACCTTACGAAGAAGTATCCGTCCAAAACGATTTTTATTGTAAAAAAATTGCCGAAAAATTTTGCAGTTTCAAAAATTTGAACGACCTTTGCAGAGCAAAAAACGAAAAGCACGGGTGTTTAGCTCAGCTGGTTCAGAGCATCTGCCTTACAAGCAGAGGGTCGGCGGTTCGAATCCGTCAACACCCACC
>CALUMX010000014.1 GCA_944321875.1 uncultured Muribaculaceae bacterium | reverse complement strand
TCGCATCAAGCATAAAGTGTTCCAATACACGCCTATCGGACATCTTGGCGGTTTAAACTTTGCTAATTTGGGAACATACGGACATTCATTTTTTTTAAAAGAAGAATTTTTTTAATAAAAAAGTGCTTTCATGTTTTAAATTTGCTGACATCTTGCTATGCGATGTGTGGTTTATTGTTGCAAATGGTTATTTGTCTAAAATGAAAAATATGAGCCTGCTACGGATATAAAAAAAGAAGAGTGCGTGCCGGAGCACACACTCTTCAGGGTTGATGGAATTTTTTGATTATCTCATTACTTTTACAACAGCGTTGCCTACTTTGACGATATATGCGCCGCGCATGTCGAGCTGAGTTCTTACGACAGCCTCGCCTGAGTTGTCGGAGAATACCTTCACGCCTGCCATGTTGTAGACTGTTACCTCTGCTGCATTCGGGTTCTCAACGTTGAGTTCGTTACCGTTCATGTAAACCACCGGAGCTTCCTGCATCTTCAGTCCTTCAACAGAGCCGCTGAGGTTGACCCATATACGGTTGGATGGTTCAGAAACGAATTGGTCAGTATCGGTAAGCATGGCTGCGATAACGTCGTAACCGATGCGGTCGCCATCTTCTACTACTACGTTTTCAAACTTGTAAGAAAGTTCACCTTCTGTCAGTGAGCGGTTGTAAGGCAACTCAATCTTGCTGTCCTTCGGCATGTCAACTGTCAGTTTGAAATCCTGGAACATCAGGTAAGTGCCGTCCACTGCATAGACGAGTACGCAAACATCTTCGCCACCCTTTGTGAATTCAACGTGTTGCTTTGTCATTGTAGAGCTTACTGGAACTTCGAATGACTCAATTTCCTGCAGGTAGTTGTCCTCGTCAACGTAAGCCAAAGCGATGATGGCACCGGTAGCGTCGGCACTTGCCAGCGTGATGTCGAACGAAGCCTTGTTGCCGAACGGAGTGAGGTCGAACAGCGGAGAGTACATGAAGCTTGCTCCGAAGAGGGCTGCGTAAGCATTGTCAAGACCGATTGCACCGTCCATTACTGCTACCATGCTGATGTACCAGTCAAATGCTCCGGATTCTGCCGGTAAGGTGTAAGCCTGCCAGAGAGATTCAGGCATGTCGAGTGTACCTGTTGATTCCGTGTTGCTGAGGTCGGCGTTGGCAACGGCATATTCGCCAGCTGTGAGAGCAGTGTGCTCCTTGTAAGCTGTCACCTGATAGTGAGTTGCGCTCTTTGATTCGCTCCAGTTAGCTACGAATGAGTTGGCAGTTACCTCTGTTGCTTCTTTTGCAACCGGTGCTTCGATTGTCGGGCTGACTTTCATCAAGTCAGAGAGAGCTGTAACTTCTCCATCCTTCATCTTGGCTTGAACGGCGAAGCTGTAGACGATTGTCGGGTCAAGGCCGGTTACCTTATAGGATGTCTCAGTTGTTTCCTTTTGCTGGTCGATAACGGTTGTCTCATACCATCCGTCTGATTCCGAATGAACAACATAGAGAGTGTAGCTTTCTGCATTTTCCAATGCATTCCAGCTTGCTGTGAATGAAGTGCCGTCGTAGTCGGTCGGTGCGATTGGTGTCGGACCTTCGAGTGTCGGCTCAAGTACAGTAATGCCGGAGAACGGAGACTGTACACCGTCTTTCTTTGCTGCTACTTGAACACCGTATGTAATAGACGGGTCAAGGTCTGTCAGAGTTACGGTATTTTCATCTACTGCAACATTTTCCTTCTCAACCATTGTGCTGCCTGTTTCCGGGTCGGCGTAGAGCAGGTTGTATAAATAAGTTGCTCCATCAATAGCATCCCATGTTACAGTTGCCTCTGTACCCTTATAGCTTGTTACGCGAACGTTGGCCGGTGATGACATACCTTCCGGGAGGATTTGGAAATCATCGAGGAACCAGTCGTGATTATAAGTGTACATTTGGATGAAAGAGGCTTCCGTACCCTTATCCAACTGAACGGAATATTCTGCCCATTCATTGGTCAGCATGACTGTTGAGCTTGAAGAAGCATATTGTTCACCTGGTTGGAGGAGTAATACATACACTTCATCGCCTTCAGCATTGTTACATTTAGCGCGGAATTTAATGGTGACAGCACCATTGTTTGCACTGAAGTCGCCTGTCGGAGTGCTGAGGAAGCCTGTCTCCGGACCATACGAGCCTTCGAAGAAACCTACATAAGCCACACCTCCGGCTTGGAAGATACCGTAGCCGGCCCATCCGGGCATTTGTGTCATGCTGGAAGGAATGTTTCCTTGCTGGTCGGCAACTTCAACTGTTCCCGGAGAAGCTTCGGAGCCTTCTGTGAATTTTGCAAAATCTTCCCAAATGATAGCATTGGCCGGTGCGTTGGCCAACATGCGAGATACGTTTGGCTTAACTGCCAGTTTGTAGCGTTGAGGAGCAAATACGTCCTCTACTGAAACGGTTCGGTTCACTTGTCTTGCCTTGAGAGGCTTAAGTCCCTGAGCGAACAAACTGCCTGTGCAGAGCGCACAGATGGTGAGTAATGTGGTAAGCTTTTTCATGAATAATTAATTTAAAAGTTTCGATTGCAATTTACATAAAATAAATGAAAAAATGAAATTTTTAAGGCTTTATTTTGTGTAAATTGTAAATATAATGCCGTTATATAGTGGCAAATGTGGCTGTTTATTGTAAAATGGTAGATTTTTAATAGTCAATATTGGGTGTTAATAAGTATTATATTCTATATTGTATGTAAAATAAAAATGCAAAATTGATGAGGTCTGTTAAAAAGGATAGCGCCACATCGCCTATGGAAAGGCGGTGCGGCGCTGCCGTTAATTATGGAGTAGTTTGAAGTGATGAGGCTATCTCATGACTTTTACGGCGGTGTTGCCAACCTTGACGATGTAGGCACCGCGCATGTCGAGTTGAGTCCTTACGACAGCTTCGCCCGAATTGTCGGAGAATACCTTCTGGCCTGCCATGTTGTAGACTTCAACGGCTGCACCCGTCGGGTTTTCCACATTAAGCACGTTGCCGCTCATGTAAACCACCGGAGCTTCCTGCGCCTTCAGACCATCAACAGAAGAGCTTTCCAACTCTACCCAGACGCGGTTGGAGAGGTCGGAGATGAGTTGTTCTCCGTTCAAAAGCATGGCAGCAAGCACATCGTAGGAGATGCGGTCGCCTTCTCCGGCGGTGACGTTCTCAAACTTTTGAGACAGGCCGCCTTCGGTTATGCGGCGGTTGTAGGGCATTTCAATTTTGCTCCCTGTCGTCATTCCGACGGTCAGGCGGAAGTTTTCGAACATGAGGAAGTTTCCGTTTTTGGCGTAGACAACGATGCAGACTTTTTCTCCGCTTTTGGTGAATTCAATCCGCTGGTTGGTCATTGTCGGAGTGACCGGCACCTCGAATGTCTCTATTTCATGGAGATTGTTTTCTTTGTCGGCATAGGCAAGGGCGATGACGGCTGCTGTGGCATCGGCGCTTGCGAGTGTGATGTCGAATGATACTTTGCCTGTAAATGGGGTGAGGTCATACATGGGTGAGTACATGAATGCCGAACTGGTGAATGCCGCCATCGAGTTGTCGAGGCCGATGGCTCCGTTCATCAGCGCGCCCATGGAAATGTGCCAGTCGAAAGCGCCTGACTCGACAGGGGTGATGTAGGAAGTCCAGAGTGTTTCCGGCGCATCGAGCGTGCCGGACGATTGAATGAAGTCAAATTGTCCGTCGGCTACCGCATAGGACACGTCGGCTGTAGCAGTGTGCTCCTTATAGACGTTTACCTGATAGTGGGTCGCACCTTTCGCCTCGGTCCAGTTGGCAGTGAAGGAGTCGGCCGTCACTTCGGTGGCTTCGGTGGCGGTAGGGGTGGGAACGGAAGGAAGGACTTTCATCATGTCGGAAATGGCTGTAACTTCACCGTCACTCATTTTGGCCTGAACGGCAAAACTGTAGATGGTTTCCGGGTCGAGGCCGGTGACTGTGTGGGTCGTTGCCGTTGTTTCCTGTTTCAGGTCGACAATGGTTTCCACATTCCATCCGTTGGTTTCGGTGTGGACAACGTAGAGCGTATAGCTTGCGGCTCCTTCCAGCGGATTCCAGTGGGCGGTGAATGAAGTGCCGTCATAGTCGGTCGCTCCGATAGGGGTCGGCGCGGCGACGAGCGGTTCGATGATGATAAACTTTGAGTAAGGCGAGGTATATCCCTCCGTTTGGGCGGCTACCTGGAATCCGTAGAGCTTGTCCGGGTCGAGGTCGGTCAGCGTGACGGACGTTTCGTTTTTGAGCGTTCCTTCGCAGACCGTAATGTTCACGTTGGTTTCGATGTCGAGGTAGACAAGTCGGTAAAGATAGCTGGCATTTTCTGCTACGGCATTCCAGGAGGCGGTTGCCTCAGTCGCTTTGTAGCTTGTCAGCCGTACGTTTTCAGGTGCCGGAATGCCTTCGCTTACGATGGAGATGTCGTCAATCAGCTATCCGTTTTTACCGGCATATATCTGCACGAATGATTCGTTCGTGCCTTTGTCGAGTGGAACGGAGTATTCTGCCCATTCTCCTGACAGGGTTACGGATGCCGATGAGAGTGCGAACTGTTCGCTGGATATGAAATGCTGTATGCTGAGTTGGTCGCCGTCTGTGCTCTTGCTTTTTGCGCGGAAATTGAGCGTAAAGGCGCCGTTGTTGCCGCTTACGTCCATTATGGGTGTGTTGAGAAAGCCGGTGTCGGGACCGAAGTTGCCTTCGTAGAATCCGAGATAGGCCATTCCTCCGGCTTGGTAGACGCCGAAGCCTGTCCAACCGGCCATCTGGGTCTTCTCAGGAGAGATTCTTCCGTCTGTACCGCCCATGTCGGTTGCCGACGGAGAGTTCTCCGAGCCTTCGGTGAATTTGGCGAAATCTTCCCAGATGACAGCTCCGTCTGGTGCTTCGGCCGGCAGGCGGTCGGAGGGGAAGGTGTGGAATGCCAACCGATACGGTTGTGGGGAGAGAATGTCGGTTGTCGTTGTCGCAGGTTGGGCAGTGCGCAACGGTGCAGGATGGAATCCTTGTGCGGTGAGGGTTCCGGTACAGAGAATGCTGAATAGGAGAGATGAGGTCAGTTTTTTCATGAGTAGTAAATTTTGAAGAATAGATTGCAATTTAGGAAAAATTATTGGAATAGAGAAATTTAGTATTCATAAAAATAATGTGTAAGGTCGATAAATATAATATGGGAAGAAGAGTAGATGTCGGATTGTTAGGGTGTTGGTCAGTTGCGGATGCGGCGCGGGAGAACCGGGTGGTATAACTATGCGTTTGGCGTGGCGTAAGGGTTGCAGGGATAAAAAAAGAAGCCGCCGGAACGATTGTTCCGACGGCTTCCGTATCATGGATTTTTCTGATTTGCTCTTACTTGATGCGGAGTACGCGTCCCACTTTCAGCGTACTGCGTGATGAGATTCCGTTGAGGCGGCAGATAGACGATACTGAAACGTGGTGCTTGGCTGCAATCTTGCCGAGCGTGTCGCCCTTGCGGATTTTGTAGGTAACCTTGCCGGAGTTGGCGTAGTTGTTGGTTGTTGACTGCTTGCCCTTGAACGCTACGCTGTTGGTCTTCGGGTCGTAGTTGCGGGCCAGCGTGTAAGTCTTCTTGTCGAAAGTGTATGTATCGGTGTGGGTTGTCTGGTTGGCGAAGTCGAAAATCGCGCTCGGGTTGATGGCATAACCCATGAAGCGGGTTTCGAGGTGCAAGTGCGGGCCTGTGCTGCGGCCTGTGCTTCCGCCAAGGGCAATCGGGTCGCCCACTTTGACATCTTGGTTCGGTTTTACAAGGAACTTGGAGAGGTGACCGTAGACGGTCTCAAGTCCGTTCTGGTGGCGGATGATTACGTAGTAGCCGTAACCTCTGCGCTCATATTTTGTGAGTCGTACTTTTCCGGAGAATGCGGCGCGGACAGTGTCGCCGGTCTGGAGTTTCAGGTCTACGCCTTTGTGATAGCGGCGGAAACGCGGACGGTAGCCGTAGGGTGAAGTGAGGTAACCCGGTACAGGCATACAGTATTCGGAAACGTCGATTACCATTCGGTCGGGCACCTTCATTCCGGCGTATGGATTAACAGACTGGCTGTTCCATGACTCCTCGTAGATGTCGATTTCCGGTTCCTGCTCCTCTTTGAGGAGTTCGTCCATAAACTCTTGAGTTTCGTCAAGTCGGATTTGGCCTTGGATGTTGTTCTGAGATGCGATGAGGTCTTCGTGCATGCTGCTGTGAGCTGTCACGGCGCGCAGTTTTTGAGCGGAAGCGGAAAAAGCGCAGCACATCATCGCTCCAAGAGCCAAGTATTTCGTAATTTTTTCTAAAATCATCTGCCCGATGCGGTTTTATGTTTAAAATTCCAGTTAATGATCGCAGTTCAGCAGATCGAAAAGCAAGGAGGCGACAACAAGTTAAAATCCTATTGGAGATTAATAAAAAATACACTCAAGGTGTTCCGTATTTTGAAATGGTCGAGTCTTTTTTGAAAAAGTTCTCTGAGGAAACCGACATTGTCGTCGTTTTGCCGGAGAGAGGTGGAATCTTGTGCCGTGCCTTTAATCGACCTGTTGGTTTGTGAATTTTTTTTGTTCACTCTTCAAAGATAGGGATTATTCTTAAACCAGAAAAACGGAAGTCAACAGTTTAACTGATTTTTTAGAAATTTTAAAAGAGTGCTTCGCTAATGTGGTTTATTTTAGGTTTTTGTTTCGTTTTTTAATTTAGAAACTGTCTAAATTCTACCGAAGGAAATTTATGGGTGACTATATGTGGGGCTTCGACGGCGGGTGTCCGGTGGTGTCGTCAGCTGATGCGGCTCCAGTTGACCGTCTTGTCGAAATGGAGGTGGAGCTGCTCGATGAGGACGCGGTGTTCGGGAGCGGTGAGGTCGGGGTCGCGGTCGAGAATGGCCGTCGCGGCGTTGCGCGCCAGATTGAGAATCTGCCCGTCGGAGGCCAGATTGGCAATTTTGAGGTTGAAGGCGATGCCGCTCTGCATGGTTCCCTCGATGTCGCCCGGTCCGCGTAGCTGCATGTCGGCTTCTGCGATGCGGAAGCCGTCGGTGGTCTCTGTCATGATTTCGAGTCTACGGCGTGTCTCTTTGGTTATCTGAGGTTTAGACATGAGGATACAGAACGATTGGTCAGCACCACGACCGACTCGTCCGCGGAGTTGGTGGAGCTGGGAAAGTCCGAAACGTTCGGCATTCTCGATGACCATGACCGAGGCATTCGGCACGTTGACACCCACCTCGATGACGGTTGTCGCCACGAGTATCTGCGTCTCGTTGGCGGCAAAAAGCTGCATCTGATAGTCCTTGTCGGCCGGCTTCATCTTTCCGTGGACGAAGCTGACGCGGAAGTCGCGGAACGTGTCGCAGACGTATTGGTAGCCCTCCTCCAGGTTTTTCCAGTCGAGTTTCTCGTTTTCCTGAATGAGCGGGTAGACGATGTAGACCTGGCGTCCGAGAAGGAGCTGTTCGTAAATCAGCTTGTTGACGCTGGCGCGGTTGTTTTCGTACTTCAGAATGGTAAGGATGGGTTTGCGTCCCGGCGGCAACTGGTCGATGACCGACACGTCGAGGTCGCCGTAGACAGTCATGGCGAGCGTGCGCGGGATGGGTGTGGCAGTCATGACCAGCACATGGGGAGCGGTAGTGTTCTTGTTCCACAGTTTGGCGCGCTGTGCCACGCCGAAACGGTGTTGCTCGTCGATGACCACCAGGCCGAGGCGGGCAAACTCAACGGTGTCCTCGATGACGGCGTGCGTACCGATGAGAATGTGTACAGAACCGTCGAGGAGTCCGGCATGAATCTCGTCGCGGCGTGACTTGCGGGTGGAGCCGGTCAGCAGTTCGACACGCAGTCCCACCTGCGCTCCCATCCGGCTGAGCGACTCGTAGTGCTGGGTGGCAAGAATCTCGGTCGGTGCCATGATGCACGTCTGGTAGCCGTTGTCGGCCGCCATGAGTGCCGACATCATCGCCACGATGGTCTTTCCGCTGCCTACGTCGCCTTGCAGCAGGCGGTTCATCTGCCGTCCGCTGCCCATGTCGGCGCGGATTTCGCGCAAAACCCGTTTCTGCGCATCCGTTAGCGGGAAGGGCAGTACGTTATGGTAGAAATTGTTGAAATAGTCACCGATGCGGCTGAAGTGGAATCCCCTGATTTTGGAATTGCGCCCCTTGGCGTAGCGGAGGATGTTGAGCTGGACGAGAAACAGTTCCTCGAATTTCAGCCGTTCCTTGGCTTTCTGCAGCAGGTCGAGCGACTGCGGGAAGTGGATGTTGACAAGCGCCTCACGCAGCGGCATCAGGCGGTAGCCCTCGACGACGGAGGCCGGCAGCGTCTCCGGGATATAGCCCACCTTGTCGAGCAGGTTCTGCACGAGTTGCTGGATGGTGCGGGAGGTGATGGATTTGTTGCGCAGCGTTTCCGTTAGGTTGTAGACGCCCCGCAGGCCGTGAGGCTCGTTGTCGGGCGAGAACCGCTCCACCTCCGGGTGTACGATGTTGTAGTAGCCGTTGAAAAGCGACGGCTTGCCGAAAATGACATATTCCTCGCCGGTACGGTAGCTTTCCTGGATATGCTTGATGCGGTTGAACCAGACGACGTCGATGGTTGCTGTGCCGTCGGAGAACAACGCCGTCAGCCTCCGTTTGGCGCCCTCTCCCTGCGTGTTGAACGTGACGAAGCGTCCCTTCAGCTGCACGTAGGGCATGTCGGGCTGCAGCTCCGTGATGCGGTAGATGCGGCTGCGGTCCACGTAGCGGAACGGATAATAGCGTAGCAGGTCCTCGTAAGTGTAGATGCCGAGCTGCTTGTTGAGCAGTTCGGCACGTTTCGGACCCACGCCGGTCAGGAATTTTATGTCGATTCCGGACAGCTTACTCATGGGCGGATTCGATGAGCCATTCGGCTGTCTTGAGGTCGATGGGGTGGGTTACTTTCAGGTTGTTGACATCACCTTTGTAGAGTGTCACCTGCGTGCCGCGGTATTCCACTACCGAGGCGTCATCGGTGAACAGGGGGCTGAACTCCGTGTTGTAGGCATCCTTCAGCAGCGCCAGGTCAAACACCTGTGGTGTCTGTACGGCAGCGAGCGAGTCGCGGTTGAGCGTGTGGCTGCCGGTGCGGTCGAGCTGGCGGATGGAGTCGGTGACGGGAATGGTCGGTATGGCCGTGCCGCAGCGCAGCGCGGTCTCATAGCCGTTGCTGATAAGTTCGCGCGTCACGAGCGGACGTGCTCCGTCGTGGACGGCCACCAAACCCTTGTCGGCGTGGATGGCGTCGAGCGCATGGCTGACCGAGTCGAAGCGGTTGGCGCCGCCTTCCACGATTGTGTGCGGGATGGTGAAGGAGTGAGCCTTGCAGAGGTCGTCCCACATGGTGACGTATTCCGTCGGGAGTGCGACAATGATGGTGACGGCAGGGTCATAGGCGTGGAAAGCGCGGATGGTGCGCATCAGCATCGGTTCCTTGCAGAGCGGAACAAACTGTTTGGGTATGGTTGAGCCGAAACGGGCACCGGTGCCTCCGGCTACGATTATAGCAAATTTTTCCATCGTTCTTCAGCTTTGTTTCTTCAAAATAACGAAAAAGTTTTTGTTCGTGCAAACGGCTTTGCTTTCTCAGCGGCCGGAAAATAAAAAAAGGAACTTTTTCACAAAGTTCCTTCCTTTATAGGTTTCCAATAGGTATAATTTTTTTTTAAGGTAAAAAAGATTGTTTTAGGTTTGTGATGCAAATGTCAGCCTTTATTTCCGACCTTGCAAACAAATTGATATGTTGTTTAGCATTGTTTTACAATTACAAACCTGAAATCTTTCTTATTCCGTTGATTTATAAACAAGTAAATGCTGGATGTCTTGAAGAATAAATTTGTTAAAATGTGTTTAATTAGGAAAAATCCTGAAATTATAGCAGAAAATTTATTCTTCGAATTGCCGTAATTGCAGTTTTTCACCGTCGAAAACGGCATAGGAATTGAAGTGAATCCAGTCGCCGAGTATCGTGATGCGGCTTCCGGGTGCCACTTCCTTGTCAAGCATGATGTGGCGGTGTCCGAACACGAAATGGTCAATGTGCTGCGGGCCGGAATAGGTTTTGGCAAATTCCTCCAGCGGCTCACGGCCTTCGCCGGCGTAATGTGGGAAATCGTCGCTTTTGCGGCTGCCATGTGACCAGTTGAGCGCGAACGGGATTGTCCAGCGCGGATGGATGCCCGAGTAGAGCTTCTGGCAGAACTTGTTGCGGAACACGGAGCGGAGCATGCGGAACGATAGCGGTTGCCGGCCCACGCCGTCGCCATGTGCGAGGAAAAACGTCTTTCCTCCGATTTGCCGGATTGATTCTCCGTCGATGACACTGATGCCCAGTTCGCGCGGAAGGTAGTCGAAAATCCAGATGTCGTGGTTGCCTATAAACCAGTGGATGCGGATACCGCTGTCGGAAAGTTCGGCGATTTTGCCGAAAAAGCGCGTGAATCCGCGAGGCACCGCATATTTGTATTCAAACCAATAGTCGAGAATGTCGCCGAGCAGATAGATTTCGGCGGCAGAATCCTTGATGGAGTCCAAAAAACGGACAACCCGCCGTTCCTGTTCCAGCGGGTGGTCGATATAGGATGCTCCAAGATGGAGGTCGGATAGAAAATATGTGAGCTGTCGGCCCATTATATAATAATGTGTCGTATGGTAAATCAGAGGAATCCAAGCTCAAGTTTGGCCTCTTCCGTCATCATGTCCTGGTTCCATTCCGGTTCAAAGACAAGATTGATGTCGACCGACTTGACTCCCTCCACGCTCTCCAGTTTGATGCGTATGTCCTCGATGATGAAATCGGCGGCCGGGCAGTTGGGGGCCGTGAGCGTCATGTCGACGCGTACCTGAGCGTCGTCGGTGATGTCGATGTTGTAAATCAGCCCCAAGTCGTAGACATTGACGGGGATTTCAGGGTCGTAAACCGTCTTGAGCATTTTGACGATTTTCTCTTCGATTGTAAGTTTCTCTGTAGTCTCCATAGGTGCAAACTTACATAAAATCCTTGACAAAACAAAAGTATATGTTACATTATAAATAATATTTACTACTT
Organism: uncultured Muribaculaceae bacterium; assembly: GCA_944321875.1. Classification (GTDB taxonomy): domain Bacteria; phylum Bacteroidota; class Bacteroidia; order Bacteroidales; family Muribaculaceae; genus Limisoma. Next base: position 58,650 of record CALUMX010000014.1, on the reverse strand, counting down.
TTGTAGATGCAACTGAAATGCGTATCTTATGAATATTGAATCAGGAAACAAACCGGCGAAACAAAATAAAATGAAGCCAATAGTAAAGAAAACGATTATAGGCCTTGTGGTTGCCAACTTTGTGGCTATCATAGTGGTTATGATTATAGGCGTGCTGCTCTACAACGGAAAAATCGGCTATATGCCGCCCGTCGAAGGGTTGCTCAATCCGCAGGATAAATATGCATCCCGGCTCTTTTCGAGCGACGGTGTGGAAATCGGCCGCTATTTCCAGAGCAAGAACAACCGTGTCTATACCGACTACAGTGAGATTTCTCCCCACGTTATCAACGCTCTGATTGCAACGGAGGACGTGCGCTACCTGGACCATTCCGGTATCGATATCCGTGCGCTTTTCCGTGTGGCTTTCAAGACGCTGCTTCTTCGTCAGAAGAATGCCGGCGGTGGCAGTACGATTACCCAGCAGCTGGCCAAGCAGCTTTATTCGCCGTCGTCCGACGGATTGTTTGACCGTGCGATGAAGAAGCCTGTGGAGTGGGCGATTGCGCTGAAGCTGGAGAAGCTCTACACGAAGGAGGAAATCATCAAAATGTACCTCAATCAGTTTGACTTCCTGAACAATGCCGTCGGCATCAAGACGGCCGCTTTCGTCTATTTCGGAAAGACTCCTGACCAGTTGAAGATTGAGGAGGCTGCCATGCTTGTCGGTATGGTGCAGAATCCGTCGTTCTATAATCCGCTCCGCCGCAAGGATGCCGTACTGACGCGCCGCAACGTCGTGTTGAGCCAAATGGAGAAGGCGGGAATGCTTACGGAAGAGGAGCGTGACTCCCTGCAGCAGTTGCCCATCAAGTTGGATTATCATCCGGTCGACCATAAGGACGGACTTGCTCCCTATTTCCGCGAGGCCATCCGTCTGATGCTTCAGGCGAAGGAGCCAAACAGAAGCGACTATCCCGACTGGGACTACCAGCGTTATGTCGACGACTCCATTGCATGGGAGACCAATCCGCTCTACGGATGGGTGGAGAAAAACCCGAAACCGGACGGTTCGAAATACAATATCTATACTGATGGTCTGCGTATTTATACGACCATCGATTCCCGCATGCAGCGCTATGCCGAAGAGGCGGTGAAGGAGCATTTGAGCAGAACGCTCCAGCCGCAGTTTGACCGTGAGAAGAGAGGCCGCGGCCCGTACACATGGAACGCCGCCGAGCTTGGAAACACGACTGTCGATGCGCTCGTTGACCGTGCCATCCGTCAGAGTGAGCGTTACCGTGTGCTCAAGGAAGGCGGCTACAGCGACGAGGAAATCATGGAGAATTTCCGCCGCCCGATTGACATGCGTGTCTTCTCCTACAAAGGCGCCATCGATACGACGATGACTCCGCGCGACTCCATCCTTTACCATAAGATGTTCCTGCGTGCCGGTTTCATGTCGATGGACCCCGTATCGGGTGAGGTCAAGGCCTATGTGGGCGGTCCGAACTTCGACTTCTTCCAGTATGACATGGCCGGAGTGGGCCGCCGTCAGATTGGTTCAACGGTCAAGCCTTTCCTTTATACTTACGCTATGGAAGAAGGCTTCACGCCTTGCGATAAATTCCTGAACGAGCAGCCCTCCATACAGCTTCCTACCGGAGAGGTATGGCAGCCGCGCAATGCCGGCCACGCGCGCATCGGCGAGATGGTCGACCTCTACTGGGCGCTCACCAACTCCAACAACTGGATTTCAGCCCGACTGATGAACGAGCTGTCACCGGCGTCGCTCGTACGCACGATGCACACGTTCGGCATCACCAACCACCTCGACCCGGTTATCTCGCTCTGTCTCGGTCCGTGCGACGTTTCGGTGCGTGAGATGGTAACGGCCTACACGGCATTCTCCAACAAGGGCTTGAGGGTTGACCCGCTGTATGTCACGAAGATTACTGACAATAACGGCAACGTCATCTCCGAGTTTACTCCGCGCTATACGGAGGTTATCAGCGAGACGGCCTACTTCAAGATACTCGACATGCTGCAGAACGTCATCAATGCCGGAACGGGTAACCGCGTGCGCCGCGCCCCCTACAACATCATTGCTCCGATGGGCGGCAAGACAGGTACGACCAACTACAATGCCGACGGATGGTTCATGGGCTTTACTCCGGAGCTCGTGTCGGGCGTGTGGGTCGGAGGCGATGAGCGCTACATCCACTTCAACACGATGGCGCAGGGACAAGGTGCGTCGATGGCACTTCCGATTTACGGACTTTACATGAAGAAAGTCTATGCCGACAAGTCGCTGCCTTACTCTCAGACGGCCCGCTTCCCGGAGCCTCCGGCCGGTTTCGTGGCCTGCGACAAGGAGGATTTCGGCGACCCGGTTGTCACGAGTGAGCCGGAAGAAGCATTTGAGGGCGCGTTTGAATGATTTTAGTTTAAAAAAATTGCATATATCAAAAATTATAATTAATTTGCAGATATATTTCAGCAATATCTAACATAACACAATTATTACTACTATGAGTCGAAATCTAAAAGTAAGAGATTTAACTCTTCGCGACGGACAACAATCTTTGTTCGCGACCAGAATGAAGCAGGAAAGCATTGACAAACTTCTTCCGCTTTACAAAGACGCAGGATTCTATGCGATGGAAGTATGGGGTGGTGCTGTTCCCGACTCCGTAATGCGCTACTTGGGTGAAGATCCATGGGTGCGCCTTAAATCTATCAGTGACGCAATGGGTGGTGTTTCTAAATTGACAGCACTCTCACGTGGCCGTAACCTTTTCGGATATGTGCCTTATCCTACATCTGTTCTTTCAGGATTCTACAAGGAAGCCATTAAGAACGGCTTGAACATCATGCGTATTTTTGACGCTTTGAACGACTTGGACAACGTTAAGGAGTCTATTCAATTAATAAACGAGATGGGTGGTATCCCTGACGGTGCTGTCTGCTATACAGTTGACCCGAAGGACGAGGCTCCCGCTCCGCAAAAGCAAGGTTTCTTCGCTCGTCTGTTCGGCAAGAAGGAAGAGCCGGTGGTTCATGAAAAAATCTTTACTGACGACTATTTCGTAAACAAGGCGAAGCAAATGGAAGCCTACGGTGCGAAGATTATCACACTGAAGGATATGGCCGGCTTGGTTAACCCGATGCGTGCCGCTTCATTGATTTCGAAGTTGAAAGCTGCAGTGAAGGTTCCGGTTGACTTCCACACACACTGTACTCCGGGTTACGGTCTGGCATCTGTATTGATGGCCATGATGAACGGTGTCGACATCATTGATACTAACATCTGGTACTTCGGTGGCGGTTCTGCAGCTCCGGCAATCGAATTGGTTTACCTGTTTGCAAAACGTCTGGACATCAACGTAGAAGTGAATATGGAGGCTGTCGGCAAGATTCGCAAGGAACTGAAGGGTGTCAGAACAGCTTTGGCAGACTTCGACTTGCATAAGGGCAACTTCCCGATTGACTTCGACCCGCTGACAGACAAGCTTCCGGCAGAAATCGACGCTTTGTTCGACAAGGCAATCGCTGCCGGCAAGGCTGGCGACGAGGAGGCTCTTCTCGACGCATGCCACGCTATCGAAAAATACTTCAACTTCCCGAAACCGAACTTGCTCGTCAAGGAAGCAGAGGTACCGGGCGGTATGTACTCAAACATGGTGGCTCAATTGAAGCAATTGAACGCAGAAGACGTGCTTGACGATGCTATGCGTTTGATTCCGAAGGTTCGCCGCGATGCAGGTTTGGTTCCGTTGGTAACTCCGACCAGCCAGATTGTGGGCAGCCAGGCAGTGAGCCTCGCTATCGACCGCAAGAAAGGCAACGCTGACTATACAAACAAGTCCAACCAGTTCATCTCTCTCATCAAGGGTGAATACGGTAAGACTCCGGTGGCTATCACTCCTGAGTTCCGCGCTCAGATTACAGGCAGCCCGACAGAACGTCCGTTTGACGTATCAGCTTACAAGATGCCGGAAAATGCGACACTCGCAGAATTCGGCGGATGCAAGTTGGCAGCCAACGAGCAGGAATATCTGTTGCTGCAACTTCTCCCGTCAGTGGCTAACGGCTTCTTGAAGAAACGTCGTGAGGCTGAGTACAAGGCTTCTGCTCCTGCTGAGGCTAAGGTAGAGGAAAAGGCTGCGGTTTCTGCTGACGCTCCTATCACCGGTCCGGTAGAGCGTGCTCCGATGGGTGGTAAGATTATCGAAGTGAAGGTGAAAGCCGGCGCACAGGTGAAGAAGGGTCAGTTGCTGCTCGTTTACGAGGCAATGAAGATGGAGAACGAAGTGACAGCTTCTAAGGACGGCGTTGTTAAGCGCGTGTTCGTAGCTGTTGACGACGTTGTCGGCACTGACGCTCCGCTCGTAGAATTTGAAGGATAAACTCAAAATCCATAACTGACAATGAGGCGAAATGCACCCTGCATTTCGCCTCATTTCTTTATAGGGCGGAGGCTGTTTCCGGCGTATGGCCGGCTCATTCGATTTTTTTTGGATAATCAAAATATTATGTTACTTTTGTGGTTTGTATGAATGTTATGCAAACTGAAAGTAGAATGCGATTAGAGGATTGCGGATTAATGGATAAGAAGCCGGGAGCCATCGGCGTTTTTGACTCCGGATATGGAGGCCTGACCATCCTGTCGGAAATCAGAAAGCAACTGCCGGCCTACGATTTTATCTATCTGGGCGACAACGCACGCGCTCCCTATGGAAGCCGTTCGTTTGACATTGTTTATCAATTTACGCTTGAGGCGGTGCGCTATCTTTTCTCGCGTGGGTGCCATCTGGTCATTCTTGCCTGCAACACGGCATCGGCCAAAGCCTTGCGCACCATCCAGCAGAACGATTTGCCACATATCGACCCTTCCCGCAGAGTGCTCGGAGTCATCCGTCCGACGGTGGAGTCGGTCGGTGCCCTCACCCGGACGGGACATATCGGAGTGCTGGGTACGCCGGGAACGATACAGAGCGAGAGCTACCCGATTGAAATCAGCAAGATGTATCCCTACTTTGTCACGGTGGGGCAGGCTTGTCCGATGTGGGTGCCGCTGGTGGAATATAAGGAGGCCGACGGTGATGGAGCCGACTTTTTCGTACGCAAGTATGTCGAAGCTCTTTTCGGCCGCGACCCGCAGATTGATACCGTTATCCTCGGTTGTACGCACTATCCGCTGCTCTATCCGAAAATCGCCCGCTATATGCCCGAAGGTGTCCGGATTGTGACGCAGGGAGAAATCGTGGCGGAAAGTCTTGCCGACTACCTTCGCCGTCATCCGGAGATGGAGCAGAAATGTTCCCGCGGAGGCAGCTGCGAGTTCCTGACAACGGAATCGTCCGATAAGTTCAGCTCGATGGCATCCGTTTTCCTGGCGGAGGATATAACGGCCAAACATGTAGTATTATAAGAAACCAAAAGAATATATGAAAGCATTACTGAAAAACCTATTCCTTTTTGCCGGACTGGCTTCGGCGATGACGCTCACTTCCTGCGGCGATGAGCCGGGCACGACTCCCGGCGGGACGTCCAATGAGTTTACCGTCAATTTCTCCAATCTGAAAGTGAACTTCCTTGAGAGCGGTATCTGGGACGATTATTTGAATCCGGCCAACACGGCTGTGCTGTGCGACAACATGTCGTTCTCACATACGGCTACTGTCAGCCAATACGGCGCATTCTGGAACGGATTCCTGCCCAGCAAGTCGACAGATACGGCCGACTACAGCGACGGCAACTGGATTGAGCACGACTTCACGTCGATGACCGGCGGCGGAGTGGACGGCAAGGGTACGCCCTACATGGTGGCTTACTGGAGTACGATGGAAGCCGAGGACGAGCATTCACTCTCCATCAAGTATGAGGCCGGAGACCGTCTGTTCAAGGCAAAGAGCATCTACGTCAACAATACGACTTATGCTTATTATGTCATGCAGAAAGGCAACCCGTTTGCCAGCAAGTTTGAGCAGGGCGACTGGTTGAAGGTGAAATTCTACGGCATTGCCGAGAACGACGAGGTGACTGGTCCGGTTGAGTTTTACCTGGCTGACTACCGTTCGGAGAACCCTGCGGAGCATACGATGGTGACCGATTGGACGAAGGTCGACCTTTCCGCACTCAACAGCGTGACAGCGAAGTCTGACGTGAAGCTGAAGACTGTCTATCTCGAAATGGAATCGAGCGACAGCGGCCAATTCGGCATGAACACGCCGAGCTACCTGGCTATCGACAAGCTGACGGTTGAGGCCGGTAATGTGAAATAAAACTGAAACGAACAACTAAATCGAAAAGATACAATTATGAAAAATGCAGCAGAACATTTGGCTTCCCTGCGGGAAGTCATGCGTAAGAACCGGGTTGACGCCATGATAATTCCGGGCACCGACCCTCATCAGAGTGAATACATTGGCGACCACTGGAAGCTGCGCGACTGGGTGACCGGATTTACCGGCTCAAACGGTACGGCCGTGGTGACGCTCCACGACGCGGGCCTTTGGACAGATTCCCGCTACTTCCTTCAGGCAGAACTGGAGTTGGAAGGTTCGGGAGTGACAATGTATAAGGAAGACGGCGGCAACGACCCCACACCGACGGAATGGCTCGCCGGACAGATGGAGGCCGGACAGGTGCTGGCCGTGAACGGCAAGCTGTTCTCGGTGGTTCAGGCATCCCGTCTTGAGGCATTCTGCGGAGAAAATGGTCTGCGCTTTGCTACTGACTTTGACCCGTTCCCGGCTATCTATACCGACCGCCCGGCATTGCCCGATGCTCCGGTCTATGTGCATGAGGAAAACTATGCCGGCGAATCGGCACGCAGCAAGATTGCCCGCGTGTTGGCCGAGGCAGAGAAGCTCGGTGCCGACGCAACGCTGCTGTCGGCTCTCGACGAGATTGCCTGGACGCTCAACATCCGTTGCGCCGACGTTACCTACAATCCGGTGGCTATTTCCTACGCTTATCTGTCGGAAGACGAGTCAGTGCTTTTCATCGACCCGGCTAAGGTCAACGCAGAGGTGGCTTCTTATCTGGCTGACTGCGGTGTGAAGGTGATGCCTTACGATAAGGTGGAGTCTTACCTGGAGCACAAGAACAATGCGACTATCCTGCTCGACCCGAACAAGACGAGCGACACCATCGCACGCTGTGTGACACGCTGCGGCGTGGTTTATGCACAGTCTCCGGTGGCTCTGCTCAAGGCTGTGAAGAACGAGACGCAGATTGCCGGCATCCGCAAGGCAATGGAGCGCGACGGTGCGGCTCTCGTGAAACTCTATATGTGGATTGAGCAGAACCTGTCGGCAGGAATCAGCGAGCTTGACGTGGCAACGAAGGCTGTTGAGTTCCGCGGCGAGAGCGACCTCTACCGCGGCGAGAGCTTCGGCATGATTGCCGGCTACAACGAGCACGGTGCCATTGTTCACTATGAGGCAGAAGAGGGCACAGCCTCTACGCTCCGTCCTGAAGGCATGCTGCTTATCGACACGGGTGCGCAGTATCTTGACGGTACGACCGACATTACCCGTACCATCGCGCTCGGAACGCCTTCCGAAGCACAGCGCCGCGACTATACGCTCGTACTGAAGGGCCATATCGCTCTCGGTGCTGCCATTTTCCCTGAAAATACCCGCGGCTCACAGCTCGACGCGCTGGCACGTCAGTTCCTCTGGAAGAACTGCATGACTTACTGGCACGGTACAGGTCACGGTGTGGGTCATTTCCTGGGTGTGCATGAAGGTCCGCAGAACGTGCGTCTGAACGAAAATCCGACTACTCTCCAATCCGGAATGATTGTTTCCGACGAACCGGGTGTGTATAAGGCAGGCGAGTACGGTATCCGTATCGAGAACCTCGTGCTTGTGCGCGATTACGCGGCAACGGAGCAGTTCGGCAAGTTCATGCACTTTGAGGTGCTGACACTCTTCCCCTACGACAGCCGCCTGATTGACCTCTCTCTGCTCAGCGACGAGGAACTGGCATGGGTCAACAACTATCACAAGGTCGTGCGTGAGCGTCTGTCTCCGATGCTCGACGAGGCTCAGCGCGCATGGCTCAATGAGAAAACTAAAGAACTTACAAGATAATTATGGCACTAATTAAATCAGTAAGAGGATTTACTCCCAAAATCGGCAAGGACTGCTATATTGCCGAGAATGCTACCATCGTAGGCGATGTGACGATGGGCGACGAGTGCAGCATCTGGTTCAACAGCGTGCTGCGTGGCGATGTCAACACGATTACCATCGGAAACCGCGTGAACATTCAGGACGGTTCCGTGCTGCATACGCTTTACCAGAAATCGGTGATTGAGATTGGCGATGACGTATCGGTGGGTCACAATGTGACTATCCACGGTGCGAAGATTTGCGACTATGCGCTTATCGGTATGGGTTCCGTGCTGCTCGACGGCGTGGAAGTAGGCGAAGGTGCTATCGTGGCAGCCGGCAGTGTCGTTTCTCCGAACACGAAAATCGGTGCCCACGAGTTGTGGATGGGCGTTCCTGCCAAGTTCCGCAAGATGGTTGACCCGGCACAGGCCAAAGAAATGAATCAGAAGATTGCTCACAATTACCTGATGTACTCGAAGTGGTACGACCAGGAAGAGCCGAAAGCTGAGGAATAGCAATATACCGAATAGGTTTTACCTGTAAAAGCAACGCAGGCGCTCCCTTTGGGGCGCCTGCATTTTTTGTATCGGTTCTTATCTTATTTCTGGATGGTTATCACACCTTTCTCTATCGGGAGTTCTTTGCCGTCGAGGTAGCATTTGTAGACTACTTGCGGATTCTTTTTCGTTATCCAGACTATGAAGAAGTCGAAGGTGATGACTGTGGAGGTGCCGTCCGGCCAATGGTAGGTGATGGGCGTGTTGAGGTAGTTGTTTGTCGGAGAAAAGTCGCCAAAGTAAAGGATGCGGTCCTTTGTTATGGTTGAAGTGCGCAGCCCGTACAGAAAGCCGGGGAGGTAGCGCGTCCACTCTCCCAAGTACGGCTCGTTCTGAGGGTCGTCAACGACGGCACATTCGAACGACCTGTCTTTGTAGGTGGCTGTCACATCCTCCGCTTTCCAGCCGCCAGGCGTGTTTTCGTCCAGCAGGTTCTGACCTGAGGCATTGACTACTTTAAGCATGACGCTCCGTGTGTTGAAGTCCCAAATTAGCTCGTCGCCGGGGTCGTCTTTACAGCCGGATAAAAGCGGCAACAGGCATAAAAGAAGCCATGGAATTAAGTTTTTCTGTTTCATACGTCTTGGATTTAGGATTGATTTAGTCTTTTTTAATCGGTAGGGGGATTGTGTGCGTCGGCTTTACCGCATGTCGGGCCGTGGCGGTGGCGGAGGCAACGGAATTTCCATCTGTGTCGGTCCGATGGTCGGGTTGCCGGGTCGGCCGTCGAACAGTAAGGACTTCATCGACTCGTAGACAAGTTCGCCAACCGGGATGTCGAGCCAGAATTTGCCGAGGCGTACTTTCGGCGTCACGATAGGCCGTGCCTCCCAATGGCGCAGGAACGGGTCGTAGTAGGACTGGGCGCCCAGGTCGATGCCGAAGCGGTCGCCTTTAAGCGTAAGATAACCTCCGTAAGCGGAGTATCCGACGTAGGGTACTGCCGATGGCATCAGGTAGGGCTGTGGCGTGTGGTAGGTGCCGAAGAGCGTCAGCGAGGCCATGTCGGAGAAGCGGTAGGTGGCGCTGCCCGACAGTTTGGCTCCTGTGAAGGTGCGGCCGTGCATGAACAGGCGGAAGCGGTCGGTGGCTACCGTACCCGTCAGCGTGAGATTGCCGAATTGCTGGATGGCCGACACTGAGGCATCCTGCATCATGAGCAGACCGGGCATCACGGTGTGGCTGTGAGAGCCGACGAGCATGCCCGTGTCCCAGCGGCGGATAGCGCCGGTGGTGAGGTAATCGGCAAAATGCGGGTCGGCATGGAAACGGAAGGAGGGGGCTGTCAACGCTCCGGTTGGGAGAACTGAGAATGACGGCATTGTAACTGCTGGTTCCGGATGGATACCGCTGCCGGGGTTATCCTGCATGAATTCCGGCAATTCGAATTCAAATCGGTAGGGATTTTCCTTTCGTTGGTCGGGGAACAGGGTGATTTCTGCCGGCCGCTCCTGCGCCACGCTGACGCTGCCTTCCTGGGCCGATGCGGCCACCGGCAGGCAGAGAGCCAATATTGTCATCCATTGCCTGTATGTGTTCATTCTTTTCATGAGTAAGTAATAGTTTCCCCGTGAATATAATGAAAATGGGATTGATGGAGAAACGGGCGTGGTTAAAAAATGTTGGTACAACACTCACCGGAACCCTTTCGGCTATTCAATCCTGATTTGTGTTTGGTCGCCCTTCCTCTGCAGGTAAATTTTGTACGAGGAGCCATATTGGTCCGACCATTCGTCGGAATAGACCTTAAGACCGTTGATTTTCATGGCAAGCACGCTGGCATACCATCCGTCGCCTCCATAAACACCATCGTTTGTGTAACCGTAGGTGATGTCGATTCGGTCAAATCGCTCTCCCCAGTAGAGGTAGCAGCGGCGCTTGTTGGAAGATTCGTTTCCTGGAAAAATAATGGAGACATACGGCTCGCCTTCCTCGTCGATTCTCACTTGCTGGCTATAGGGACCGTAGTAGTTGCTGTCTTCAATCAGTTCGGGAATGCCGGGCTTCTCGTTGTCGGAGTCGCAGAGAACCGGATAGGTGGCGAGGTTATCGGGATTAACCATGTTGCGCCCCTCCGCATCAAGAAAGTAGAATCGGATAGTGTTGAGTCGGTGGAAGTCGTCTCCGCCCGGAGCGGATTTCTCATACTCGCTGCAGCCGGTGAGGATTAAGGCGAAGAGCATCAGCAGAAGAATGCCCGTTAAATGTCGTGCTTTCATTTTTATTGAATTTTATTAGCCTTTATTGGATAAACGTAAGGATTTGTCGGTTACTGCATTTAAGTATGCTGAAAATTATGAATATATTTTTAGGGATACAGCCGATATGCCATTTTTATTGCAAAACGGTTGTTTTGCCCGTGTAACAGGCGCAGAAAAGAGCGTCCGGTCGGTGAGAAGCGTTGTTGAATGCGTGCGAAGCGTCCAAGTGGTTGCTAAAAAGTGTCCTGCGGTGAAAAAATGCGGAAAAACTTTTTACGGAATCAAAAAATATGCTTATCTTTGCGGTCGCATTAAATGGAGAGGAGGTTGTGTTTAACCGACTGAAGAAATAACGAATAATCAACATATTATCTTATTCGGCATTCAAGAAAATGATGCCGGTGTCGGCAGAGAGCGGTGCGGCTCTGCGGACATCGAACCTATACAAACTCCCGCGCCGGAAAAATTATTATTAGAAAACAATTAAAATTATATAGAAAAATGATCATCGTACAAGTTAAAGAAGGCGAAAACATTGAAAAGGCGCTCAAGAAATTCAAAAGAAAATTTGAAAAGACAGGTATCGTAAAAGAACTCCGCAGCCGTCAGGCATTCGAAAAGCCATCGGTTACTAACCGTAAGAAAATGATGAAGGCTGTTTACGTTCAAAAATTGCGTTCAGTAGAAGAATAATTTTCGATTGAAAATTTGCTAACCTGAAAGATGTTTTGTATATTCGTTGCAAGTAAAACGTGCAACGATGAAGCAAATTGAAACTTTCTTACAATATATACGGTATGAGCTGAATTATTCAGTTCATACCGTTTTGTCTTATAGAAAGGACCTTTTGCAGTTTGCCGACTATGTGGGTCGCGGGGGTGAGGATGACGATTTGTCGGACCTCGGACTGCCGGAAATCAGGGGCTGGGTCTACGATTTAGGGAAAAACCGCCATTTGGCCGTCTCCTCGGTGCGCCGCAAGGTGCAGAGTCTGCGCGCGTTTTACCGCTACCTGCTGAAACGCGGCCTGGTGGAGGCCAATCCCGTGGAGGACCTTCCGCTGGCGAAGCAGCCGCGGCGCCTGCCGGTGTTCCTGAGAGAGAAGAGCCTGGACGAGGTGCTCGATGCCCCTCTCGATGCGGACAGCTTTACGGAAGTGCGCGACCGGCTGGTGGTGATGATGTTTTACGAGACCGGGATTCGCCGGGCAGAACTTGTAGGGATAAAAAATTCAGACATAAATACGAAAAACCGTGAACTAAAAGTGCATGGTAAACGTAATAAAGATAGAATAGTTCCTTTCTGTGATGAACTTGGCGAATTGATAGAACGCTACCGAACGCTTAGAGAAGCGTATGAGCCGGTGGAGGACGACGTATTCTTTCTGACCGACAAAGGGGCTCCGATTTATACGGGAAAGGTTTACGGTATCGTGCGCGATGCGCTTTCCCCCGTTACGCAGGGCAAACGGTCGCCCCATACGCTCCGCCACTCCTTCGCCTCGGCGATGCTCAACCACGGTGCCGGAATCAACAGCGTCAAGGAACTGTTGGGTCATGAGTCGCTTTCGGCGACGCAGATCTATACACATATTACATATAGTGAACTGAAAAACAATTATCAACACGCTCATCCACGAGCTCTAAAAAAAGGAGGTTAATATGGAAGTTAGAATTCAATCCATCCATTTCGACGCAACTTCAAAGTTGGAAGATTTCATCAACAAGAAAGCGCAAAAGCTGGCACGTCGTAATGAGGCAATAACCCTTTTTGATGTCACGTTGAAGGTAGTGAAACCTGAAACCGCCATGAATAAGGAAGCATCGATCAAATTAACAATTCCGAGCGCGGAAGACCTGTTCGCTTCGAAAGTAGCCGATTCGTTTGAGGAGGCTGTCGACCTGGCAATCGACGCGCTTGACCGTCAACTTGAAAAACTTAAAGAAAAGAAATAATAAGAGAGAAACAGATAAATAGGAAAATGACAGAATGGGACTGCGGGGTGCTGGAGCGCCCCGCAATTCTTTTGTCCCGGTGCGGAGTCGCGAAGCGTAAAATCGCTTAAATAAATAGGAGAATTTTGTGGATTTGGTAAAATGTGTTACCTTTGCGATGTGAAAAACGCAAAGGGCTGAAAAAAAGCAGTTTTTTGAAAAAATCACATTAAAATATTTGTGAGATAAAAATATTTGCGTAACTTTGCACACGCTTTCGGTTTAATTCCGTATAAGCAAAACAATTGCCTCTTTAGCTCAGTTGGCCAGAGCACGTGATTTGTAATCTCGGGGTCGTTGGTTCGAATCCGACAAGAGGCTCAAAAGGGCGAATACCAGAGTGGCCAAATGGGGCAGACTGTAAATCTGCTGGTTTATACCTTCGGTGGTTCGAATCCATCTTCGCCCACAAAAATGCGGAAGTAGCTCAGTTGATAGAGCATCAGCCTTCCAAGCTGAGGGTCGCGAGTTTGAGCCTCGTCTTCCGCTCAAAATGCCAATGTAGCTCAGGGGTAGAGCACTTCCTTGGTAAGGAAGAGGTCACGGGTTCAAATCCCGTCATCGGCTCAAATTAGGAAAAATATATAAAGAGAAAGTCAAACATAATAAAAAATACATAAAGTTATGGCAAAAGAGAAATTTGAAAGAACCAAACCGCATGTTAACATCGGTACAATTGGTCACGTAGACCACGGTAAAACTACTCTTACTGCTGCTATCACAACAGTGTTGGCAAAGAAGGGTCTTTCAGAATTGCGTTCATTCGATTCTATCGATAACGCTCCTGAAGAGAAGGAACGTGGTATCACAATCAACACTTCACACGTTGAGTACGAAACAGCAACTCGTCACTATGCACACGTAGACTGCCCGGGACACGCCGACTACGTAAAGAACATGGTAACTGGTGCTGCTCAGATGGACGGTGCTATCATCGTAGTAGCTGCTACTGATGGTCCGATGCCTCAGACTCGTGAGCACATCCTTCTGGCTCGCCAAGTAAACGTTCCTCGTCTGGTTGTATTCTTGAACAAGTGCGACATGGTAGACGACGAAGAAATGCTTGAGCTCGTTGAAATGGAAATGCGTGATCTTCTTTCAACTTACGAATATGATGGTGACAACACACCGATCATCCGCGGTTCAGCTCTTGGTGCATTGAACGGCGAACCGAAGTGGGAAGAGAAGGTTATGGAATTGATGGACGCAGTTGACACATGGATTCCACTTCCTCCGCGTGATGTAGATAAACCATTCTTGATGCCGGTTGAGGACGTGTTCTCTATCACAGGTCGTGGTACTGTAGCAACAGGTCGTATCGAGGCTGGTCGCGTTAAGGTTGGTGACGAAGTTCAAATCCTTGGTCTTGGTGCAGACAAGAAGTCAGTTGTAACTGGCGTTGAGATGTTCCGCAAGATTTTGGACGAAGGTGAAGCTGGTGATAACGTAGGTTTGCTTCTCCGTGGTATCGACAAGAACGAAATCAAGCGTGGTATGGTAATCTGCCACCCGGGTCAGGTTAAGCCTCACGATGAGTTCAAGGCTCAAGTTTATATCTTGAAGAAGGAAGAAGGTGGCCGTCACACTCCGTTCCACAACCACTACCGTCCTCAATTCTACATCCGTACGCTCGACGTAACTGGTGAAATCACTTTGCCGGATGGTGTAGAAATGGTAATGCCTGGTGACCACGTAACAATCCAAGTTAAGTTGATCACTCCGGTAGCTTGCGAGCTCGGTCTTCGTTTCGCAATCCGTGAAGGTGGCCGTACAGTAGGTTCAGGTCAGATCACTGAAATCCTTGAATAATATTCTCCGATAACGATAAACAACTAAGCCGGCTGGAAACAGCCGGCTTATATACAGGACTAGCTCAGTTGGTAGAGCACCGGTCTCCAAAACCGGGTGTCGGGAGTTCGAGCCTCTCGTCCTGTGCAAAGAGATAGAAAAATGAAAATAGTAAAGAAAATAACCACGGATCTCCAGGAGTCATATAGCGAATTGCGCTATAAGGTGTCCTGGCCAACAAGAACTCAGCTTGTCAACAGCGCAATGATTGTATTGGTTGCTTCCATCATTCTTTCATTGATCATTTTCGGTGTTGATAAGGTGATAGCTTCTGTGATGGAATTGTTGTATTCATTTGCAAAATAGTAAGCGATGAGTGAAGGTAAGAAAGAATGGTATGTGCTTCGCGCCATATCAGGAAAAGAGGCAAAGGTGAAAGAACTCCTTGACGCTCAAATCAAAAAGGATCCTTCATTCGCCGAATATGTTTCGCAGGTGCTTATTCCAACAGAGAAGATTTATTCAACGACAAAGAGCGGTAAGAAGGTTGTCAAGGAACGCACCTTGTATTCCGGTTACGTCTTTGTTGAAGCTGAGTTGCACGGAGACATTATTCATACACTTCGTAACACGACCAATGTAATCGATTTCTTGGGAGGTGGCAAAGGCTCGGAGGCAAAGCGTCCGGAACCATTGCGCCCGGGAGAAGTGAAACGAATGCTGGGAACGGCAGACGAATTGCAGGAAGTTGCGGAAAGCGACTTGATTGACTACAAGGTCGGCGAGACGGTGAAGGTGAATTACGGACCGTTCAGCGGTATGCTCGGCACGATCGAAGAGGTTAATGCCGAACGCAAGAAGCTGAAGGTGATGGTAAGCATCTTTGGTCGTAAGACTCCGGTAGAGTTGGAACATTCGCAGGTAGAAAGGGAGTAGTCGTGTGGTTGCGCACAAGGTGAATCCCCGATAATTTAACTTATCACAAAAAAAGAATTTAGAAATGGCTAAAGAAATTGCTGGACAGATCAAATTGCAGATTAAAGGTGGTGCGGCAAACCCATCACCCCCAGTAGGACCGGCTTTGGGTTCTAAGGGTATCAATATCATGGAGTTTTGCAAGCAATTCAATGCCCGCACTCAAGACAAGGCTGGTAAGGTTCTTCCGGTAGTAATCACATACTACAGCGACAAGAGCTTTGACTTCGTAGTGAAGACTCCTCCTGTAGCAGTACAGTTGCTCGAGGTTTCTAAGCAAAAGAAGGGTTCTAAGGAGCCTAACCGTTCGAAGGTAGCCGAAATCACTTGGGAACAGGTAAAAGCGATTGCAGAGGACAAAATGCCGGATTTGAACTGTTTTACTTTAGATTCAGCTATGAGAATGGTCGCTGGTACAGCGAGAAGTATGGGTATCACTGTTAAGGGTTCGTTCCCTGAAAACAACTAAAAACTTCAATTGACATGGGTAAACTGACAAAAAATCAAAAGTTAGCTTTAGCGAAGATTGAAGCTGGGAAGATTTACACTCTTAAGGAAGCAGCCGAAAAGTTGAAGGAGATCACTTTTACAAAGTTCGACTCTTCATTTGATATCGATGTACGTCTTGGCGTGGATCCTCGTAAGGCAAACCAGATGGTACGTGGCGTGGTATCACTCCCTCACGGAACAGGTAAGCAAGTACGCGTATTGGTACTGTGTTCTGCAGACGCAGAAGCAGCTGCAAAAGAAGCCGGTGCGGACTACGTTGGTCTTGACGAATATATTGAGAAGATCAAAGGCGGTTGGACCGATGTAGACGTGATCATTACACAGCCTGCAATCATGGGTAAGATTGGTGCCCTCGGTCGTGTATTGGGTCCTCGTGGCTTGATGCCGAACCCGAAGAGCGGTACTGTGACTCCCGATGTGGCTAAAGCAGTGAAAGAGGTAAAACAAGGTAAGATTGACTTTAAAGTAGATAAGAACGGTATCGTTCACGCTTCCATTGGTAAGGTGTCGTTCTCAGCAGATCAGATGGCAGACAATGCACGTGAGTTCATCAACACGCTGATCAAGTTGAAACCGGCTACTGCTAAGGGAACTTATCTGAAGAGTATTTATCTTTCAAGTACTATGAGTCCCGGTCTTAAGATCGACACAAAAACACTTGATCTTTAACAATTAAATTAGAGAAACATGAGAAAGGAAGATAAAGCACTTATCATAGAAAAAATAGTTAATACTCTCGGAGAGTATAACTGTTTCTATCTTACTGACACAACCGGAATGAACGCTGAGCAGACAAGCGCATTGCGCCGCGCCTGCAACAAGGCAGAAGTAAAGATGGTTGTTGTAAAGAATACACTTCTCCAGAAGGCTCTCGAGCAATTGGAAGGAGACTATTCTGAATTGTATCCGGCATTGGCTGGAACAACCGCAATGATGTTCTCTAATGTGGGTAACGCTCCTGCAAAAACAATCAAGGAGTTCCGCAAGGGCGGCAGTGAAATGCCGGTTTTGAAGGCCGCATATGTTGAAGAAACTTTCTACATGGGCGCAGATCAACTCGACACCCTGGCAAGCATCAAGAGCAAGAACGAGCTCATCGCAGACGTTATTGCATTGCTGCAATCACCGGCGAAGAATGTCGTATCTGCTTTGCAGTCTTCAGGCAACAAGTTGCATGGTATTCTTGAAACCCTCTCAAATAAATAAAATTAAAAAAAATAACAACAAAAAATTATACAAAAATGGCAGATTTAAAAGCTTTTGCAGAACAATTAGTTAACCTCTCAGTAAAAGAAGTAAACGAACTTGCTCAAATTTTGAAAGAAGAATATGGTATTGAACCTGCTGCTGCAGCTGTAGCTGTTGCTGCCGGACCTGCTGCCGGCGCTGCTGCTGCTGAAGAAAAAACATCTTTCGACGTAGTATTGAAGAATGCTGGTGCTTCTAAGCTTCAAGTAGTTAAGGCTGTTAAGGAATCTTGCGGTCTTGGTTTGAAGGAAGCTAAGGACCTCGTAGACGGTGCTCCTAGCACAATCAAGGAAGGTCTTGCTAAGGCTGAAGCAGAAGCATTGAAGAAGCAACTCGAAGAAGCTGGCGCTGAAGTTGAACTTAAATAATATTGGCTGAAATTCAGCTAATTAGGTTAAGAATCCTCATTAACGTCGATTCTTAACCTTTTTGTGTTATTTTCAATTTCGGGTTCAATTAATATTTTTTTTATGTCAGTTTCAACAGTAAAACCACGCGTAAATTTCGCATCCGTTAAGAATCCGTTGCCATACCCGGATTTTTTGGAAATCCAATTGAAGTCATTCCACGATTTCCTGCAGCTCGATACTCCGCTGGAGAAGCGAAAAAATGAAGGGCTTTACAAGGTATTCGCGGAAAACTTTCCCATTACCGACACAAGGAACAACTTTGTGCTCGAATTCTTAGACTATTACATTGATCCGCCGCGCTATACGATTGAGGAATGTCTGGAGCGCGGACTGACTTACAGTGTGCCGCTGAAGGCGAAGCTTAAACTCTATTGTACAGACCCAGATCACGAGGATTTTGAACCGGTAATCCAAGATGTGTATCTCGGTCCGATTCCTTATATGACTTCCAAGGGAACGTTCGTCATCAATGGTGCCGAACGCGTTGTCGTATCTCAGCTTCACCGTTCACCGGGCGTTTTCTTCGGTCAGAGCACACACGCCAACGGTACGAAGTTGTATTCCGCACGTATCATTCCTTTCCGCGGTTCGTGGATTGAGTTTGCTACGGACATCAACAACGTGATGTACGCGTATATCGACCGTAAGAAGAAACTGCCGGTGACAACTCTTTTGCGTGCCATCGGTCTGGACAGTGATAAGGACATCATTGAAATCTTCGGTCTGGCAGAAGAAATTAAGGTAAACAAGACGAACCTGAAAAAAGCTGTCGGCAGAAAGCTGGCTGCCCGCGTCTTGAAGACATGGGTGGAGGACTTTGTCGACGAAGATACAGGAGAAGTTGTATCCATCGAGCGTAACGACGTGGTGATTGACCGCGAGACGGTGCTTGAGGAGGAACACATTCAGGAAATTCTGGATTCCGGCCTCTCAACCGTTCTGCTGCACAAGGAGACTGTCGATGCGAGCGACTATACAATTATCTTCAACACTCTCCAAAAAGATACAAGTAACTCAGAGAAGGAGGCGATTCACTACATCTACCGCCAGCTTCGCAACGCGGAGCCACCGGATGACGCAAGCGCGCGTGAGGTAATCACCAACCTGTTCTTCTCGGAAAAGCGTTACGATTTGGGCGATGTGGGCCGCTACCGCATCAACAAGAAACTGAATCTTGACGTGCCGGAAGAAGTGAAGGTCCTCACGAAGGAGGATATCATCGCCATCATCAAGTACTTGATTGAACTTATCAACTCGAAGTCGGATGTCGACGACATCGACCACCTCAGCAACCGTCGTGTGCGTACAGTTGGCGAACAGCTCTACAATCAGTTCGGTGTTGGTTTGGCTCGTATGGCGCGTACTATCCGCGAGCGTATGAACGTGCGCGACAACGAGGTGTTCACTCCGATTGAATTGATTAACGCGAAGACTATCTCTTCAGTTATCAACACGTTCTTCGGTACGAACGCGCTGTCGCAGTTCATGGACCAGACTAACCCGCTTGCCGAGATTACTCACAAGCGAAGAATGTCGGCCCTCGGTCCCGGCGGTTTGTCGCGTGACCGTGCAGGTTTCGAGGTTCGTGACGTGCACTACACTCACTACGGACGTCTTTGTCCGATTGAGACACCGGAAGGACCGAACATCGGTTTGATTTCTTCTCTGTGTGTATATGCCAAAGTAAACAATCTCGGTTTTATCGAGACTCCATATAGAAAGGTTGAGAACAGCCGTGTCGACCTCGACAACAACAATGTCACTTATCTGACAGCTGAAATCGAGGAAGGCAAGATTATCGCTCAGGGTAACGCTCCGTTGAACGACGACGGTACGTTTATCCGCAACAAGGTGAAGGCTCGTCTGGATGCCGACTTCCCGGTAGTAGCTCCGGAAGAGGTTCAGTTGATGGACGTATCACCGATGCAGATTGCCTCTATCGCGGCTTCCTTGATTCCGTTCCTCGAGCACGACGACGCCAACCGTGCGTTGATGGGTTCGAACATGATGCGCCAGGCTGTGCCGTTGTTGCGCAGCGAGGCTCCGATTGTAGGTACAGGTATCGAGGCTCAGCTCGTACAGGATTCACGTACGCAGGTAATGGCTGAGGGCGCAGGTGTGATTGAGTTTGTCGACGCCAGCGTAATCCGCATCCGCTACGACCGTACGGAAGACGAGGAATTCGTCAACTTTGAGGATTCTGTGAAAGAATATATCATTCCGAAGTTCCGCAAGACGAACCAAAGCACCACAATTGACCTTCGTCCAATCTGCCACAAGGGTCAGCGTGTGGAGAAGGGCACCATCCTTACGGAAGGTTATGCGACAGAGAACGGCGAGCTCGCCCTGGGTCGCAACCTGAAGGTGGCCTACATGCCTTGGAAGGGATACAACTACGAGGATGCCATCGTGCTCAACGAGCGCATGGTTCGCGAGGATATCCTGACTTCCGTTCACGTCGACGAGTACTCTCTCGAGGTGCGCGAGACGAAGCGCGGTATGGAGGAACTTACTTCTGATATTCCAAACGTAAGCGAGGACGCAACGAAGGATCTCGACGAACGCGGTATCATCCGTGTCGGTGCGCATGTAGTGCCGGGCGATATCCTTATCGGTAAGATTACGCCGAAGGGCGAGTCAGACCCGACTCCGGAAGAGAAGTTGCTCCGCGCCATCTTCGGTGACAAGGCCGGTGACGTTAAGGACGCTTCTCTGAAGGCTTCTCCTTCTCTGAAGGGTGTCATCATCGGTACGAACCTCTTCTCTAAGGCTCAGAAGAAGAAGGGCAAGGCTGCGAATGCTTCCATCGTCAAGCTCGACGAGGAGTATGAAATGAAGCAGGCTGAGCTGAAGTCACGCTTGATTGAGAAGCTCGTTATCCTCACACAGGGTAAGGTTTCTCAGGGTGTGAAGGACTTCTTGGGCACAGAGGTGATTCCGAAGGGCGAGAAGTTTACGATTGCCTACCTGAAGGGTATCGAGGAATTTGATACCATCAACCTGAGCAAGTGGACTACTGATGCTCACAAGAACGAGATGATTAACGACACGATTGTCAACTACCTGCGCAAGTCGAAGGAAATCGACGCTGAGCTGCGCCGCAAGAAGTTTGACCTCTCCATCGGTGACGAGTTGCCTTCAGGCATCATGCAGATGGCGAAAGTCTATGTGGCTAAGAAGCGTAAGATTGGCGTCGGCGATAAGATGGCCGGTCGTCACGGTAACAAGGGTATCGTGTCACGTATCGTACGTCAGGAAGACATGCCGTTCCTCGCAGACGGTACGCCGGTGGATATCGTATTGAACCCGCTGGGTGTGCCATCTCGTATGAACCTCGGTCAGATTTTCGAAGCTGTGCTCGGTTGGGCCGGCCGTGAGCTCGGAACGAAGTTTGCAACTCCGATTTTCGACGGTGCGAGCCTCGACGACTTGAACGAGTGGACTGACAAGGCAGGAGTGCCGCGCTACGGTAAGACTTATCTTTACGACGGCGGCACGGGTGAGCGTTTCGACCAGCCGGCAACAGTGGGTGTAACCTACATGCTGAAGCTCGGCCACATGGTTGAAGACAAGATGCACGCCCGCAGCATCGGTCCGTACTCTTTGATTACGCAACAGCCGCTTGGTGGTAAGGCACAATTCGGTGGTCAGCGTTTCGGAGAAATGGAGGTTTGGGCGCTTGAGGCATTCGGCGCATCCCACATTCTCCAGGAGATTCTGACAATCAAGAGTGACGACGTGGTAGGCCGCAGCAAGGCATACGAAGCTATCGTCAAGGGTGAGCCTATGCCGCCTGCAGGTATTCCGGAATCATTGAACGTGCTCCTGCACGAGCTCCGTGGTCTTGGACTTAGCATTAACTTGGAATAAAAATCGACTCAGAATATGGCATTCAATAAAGATAACAAAATAAAGAGTAACTTTTCGAAGATCAGTATCGGACTTGCTTCGCCGGAAGAAATCCTTGAGAAATCCTACGGCGAGGTTCTCAAGCCCGAAACTATCAACTATCGAACTTACAAACCCGAACGCGACGGTTTGTTCTGCGAGCGCATTTTTGGTCCGGTAAAGGACTACGAGTGCCATTGCGGAAAGTACAAGCGTATCCGTTACAAGGGTATCGTCTGCGACCGTTGTGGTGTGGAAGTTACCGAAAAGAAAGTGCGCCGCGAACGTACAGGTCATATTTCTCTGGTCGTTCCTGTAGCTCATATCTGGTATTTCCGTTCGTTGCCTAACAAAATCGGCTATCTGCTCGGTCTGCCGACCAAGAAACTCGATGCTGTGGTTTACTACGAACGCTATATCGTCATTCAACCGGGAGCTGCGCAGACTATCGACGGCTACGACAACCTGAGCCGCCTTGACCTGCTCACAGAGGACGAGTATCTCGAAATCCTCGAGAAGCTGCCGCGCGAAAACCAAATGCTTGAAGATTCCGACCCGAATAAATTCATCTGTAAGATGGGTGCCGAGGCGCTTTACGACTTGCTTTGCGAAGTCGACCTCGACAGCCTGTCCTACGAACTCCGCGACACTGCCAGCAAGAGCTCTTCACAGCAGCGCAAGACTGAGGCTCTGAAGCGTCTGCAGGTGGTTGAGTCGTTCCGCGCTTCGAAGAACCGCAACAAGCCGGAGTGGATGATTCTGAAGGTGATTCCGGTGACTCCGCCGGAGCTCCGTCCGCTCGTTCCGCTCGATGGCGGCCGCTTCGCAACCAGCGACTTGAACGACCTCTACCGTCGTGTGATTATCCGTAACAACCGCTTGAAGCGTCTTATCGAAATCAAGGCGCCTGAGGTGATTCTCCGCAACGAGAAGCGTATGCTTCAGGAGGCTGTCGACTCATTGCTCGACAACTCCCGCAAGTCAAGCGTAGTGAAGACTGACTCCAACCGTCCGTTGAAGTCATTGTCCGACAGCTTGAAGGGTAAGCAGGGTCGTTTCCGTCAGAACCTCCTCGGTAAGCGTGTCGACTACTCCGCACGTTCGGTTATCGTCGTAGGTCCGGAATTGAAGATGCACGAATGTGGTCTGCCGAAGTTGATGGCAGCCGAACTCTATAAGCCGTTCATCATCCGCAAGCTCATCGAGCGCGGTATCGTTAAGACGGTAAAAAGCGCCAAGAAGATTGTCGACCGCAAGGAGCCGATTATCTGGGATATTCTTGAGAACGTGATGAAGGGTCACCCGGTGTTGCTGAACCGTGCCCCGACACTTCACCGTCTTGGTATCCAGGCTTTCCAACCGCGCATGATTGAAGGTAAGGCAATCCAGTTGCACCCGCTCGCATGTACGGCGTTCAACGCCGACTTCGACGGTGACCAGATGGCCGTTCACTTGCCGCTGGGCAACGAGGCTATCCTGGAGGCTCAGATGCTCATGCTCGGTGCGCACAACATTCTTAACCCAGCCAACGGCGCGCCTATCACCGTGCCTTCTCAGGACATGGTGCTCGGTCTTTACTACATCACCAAGCTCCGTCAGGGCGACAAGGGTGAGGGTCTCGTATTCTACGGACCGGAAGAGGCCGAAATCGCTTACAACGAAGGTAAGGTTACGCTTCACGCTATTATCTCCGTCATTGTCGACGACCTCGACGAGAACGGCAACATCGTGAAGAAGATGGTGAAGGAAACTTCTGTGGGCCGTATCCTGTTCAACCAGTATGTGCCTACTGAAATCGGCTATGTGAACAAGTTGATTTCAAAGAAGTCACTTCGCGATATTATCGGTTCCGTCATCAAGAGCTGCGGTGTCGTTCGTTCGGCACAGTTCCTTGACGACATCAAGAACCTCGGTTACCGCATGGCCTTCAAGGGTGGTCTGTCGTTCAACCTTGGCGACGTGCTTATCCCGGCCGAGAAGGAACAGTATGTAAAGGAAGGTTACGAGCAGGTAGAGGAAGTGATGGCCAACTACAACCTCGGTTTCATCACCAACAACGAGCGCTATAACCAGATTATTGATATTTGGACACACGTCAACTCTCGTCTGACCAACACGCTGATGAAGCAGATTTCTTCCGAGAATCAAGGCTTCAACCCGATTTACATGATGCTTGACTCCGGAGCCCGTGGTTCTAAGGACCAGATTCGTCAGTTGGCCGGTATGCGTGGTCTTATGGCGAAGCCGCAGAAGAGTGGTGCCGAAGGCGGTCAGATTATCGAGAACCCGATTTTGGCGAACTTTAAGGAAGGTCTTTCCGTGTTGGAGTACTTTATCTCTACCCACGGTGCCCGTAAGGGTCTTGCCGATACGGCCTTGAAGACAGCCGACGCCGGTTATCTGACTCGTCGTCTTGTCGACGTTGCTCATGACGTGATTATCACGGAAGAGGACTGCGGTACGCTCCGCGGACTTGTATGCACCGAGCTGAAGAACAACGAGGACGTTGTGGCTACGCTTGGCGAACGTATCCTCGGCCGTGTATCCGTTCACGATGTAGTTGATCCGCAAACGGGTGAGATTATCGTGAAGGCTGGCGACGAAATCAACGATATCGCTGCAGAGCGCATCGAGAAATCTCCGATTGAGTCGGTTGAAATCCGTTCAGTGCTCACTTGTGAGTCGAAGAAGGGTGTCTGCGCGAAGTGCTACGGCCGTAACCTGGCAACGAACCGCATGGTTCAGAAGGGTGAGGCAGTCGGTGTCATCGCTGCACAGTCAATCGGTGAGCCGGGTACGCAGTTGACCCTCCGTACGTTCCACGTCGGTGGTGTGGCTTCCAATATCGCAGCCGTATCTTCTGTTACTTCCCGCTACGACGGTATCCTCGAAATCGACGAGTTGCGCTCGGTTAAGACTGAGAGCTGCGAGGTTGTCGTAGGCCGTCTTGCTGAAATGCGTATCGTTGACGCTCACACAGGTATGATTCTTACGAATACGAACATCCCTTACGGTTCTAAGCTCTATTTCCAGAATGGTGCGCAGGTGAAGAAGGGTGACGTAATCTGTGAATGGGACCCGTTCAACGCCGTAGTAGTCAGCGAAGTTTCCGGTAAGGTTCAATTCGTCAACGTGATTGAAGGTGTTACCTTCCGCAAGGAGACCGACGAAACTTCCGGTTTGCACGAAAAGATTATCATCGAATCCAAGGACCGTACGAAGGTGCCTGAGGCTCATATCCTCGCTCCGGACGGACAGATTCTGAAGACATATTCATTGCCGGTGGGCGCTCACCTCATGATTGAGGACGGCGACGAACTGAAGGCCGGCGACGTGTTCATCAAGACTCCGCGTGCTTCCGGTAACGCCGGCGATATCACGGGTGGTCTTCCACGTGTCACTGAGTTGTTCGAGGCCCGCAACCCGTCTAACCCGGCTATCGTTTCGGAAATCGACGGTGAGGTTACGTTCGGTAAGGTGAAGCGTGGTAACCGCGAGATTTCAGTACGCTCCAAGATTGGCGAGGAGAAGAAGTATCTCGTACCGTTGTCAAAGCAGATTCTTGTACAGGAGAACGACTACGTTCGTGCCGGTACACCGCTTTCCGATGGTGCCATCACTCCGTCCGACATCCTTAACATCAAGGGTCCGACAGCCGTACAGGAATACATCGTCAACGAGGTTCAGGACGTGTACCGTATGCAGGGTGTGAAAATCAACGACAAGCACTTTGAGGTTATCGTACGTCAGATGATGCGTAAGGTGACTATCCTCGACCCGGGTGACACTCGCTTCCTTGAGCAGCAGATTGTCGACAAGCGCGAGTTCATGGATGAGAACGACCGTATCTGGGGCAAGAAGGTGGTTGTCGATGCCGGTGACTCAGCAACGCTGAAGCCGGGTCAGATTATCACTGCCCGCAAGCTCCGCGACGAGAACTCAGCCTTGAAGCGCAAGGACCTGAAACTCGTAGAAGTGCGTGAGGCCGTTCCTGCAACGTCCGACCAGATGCTCCAGGGTATCACGCGTGCTGCATTGCAGACTTCCAGCTTCATGTCGGCTGCTTCCTTCCAGGAAACAACGAAGGTGCTCAACGAGGCTGCTATCAACGGTAAGGTGGACTATCTCGAGGGTATGAAGGAGAACGTTATCTGCGGTCACCTGATTCCTGCCGGTACGGGTCTGCGCGAATACAATTCTATCATTGTAGGTAGCGAGGAAGACTTCAAGTATATCGACAAGAGCCTTGACGCTCGCCTTGAGGCTGAAGCAGCAGAAGACGCTGCCAAAATCCGCCAGGCTGAGGAGAAAGGTCTGAAAAAGTAAATTGACAAACCGCTGTGGTTTTTACTGATACTGAGAGGAGGCCATCCCGAGAAGGGATGGCCTCTTTCTTTTGCCGGCTGCGATAGGGTGGCCGGGCATTTCCGCATTTGGCCGGATATTATTAATTTTGCAGAAAACAACTGACGATTATGGACAAGGAATACTTAGATAACTTCGAGCGCAGGGTTCTGGACGAATTGCTGCGCCTCTGCACGTCGTATCACCGGCTGGACGGTATGTTGCTCGCCTCGGACGACATCGACGGGAAATGGCGGGAAATGGCGCCGGAATACATGGCGGACGCCGTGGAGCAGATTCGCGACTATCCGACCGTATCGGTGGCCTGGGCGGCTTATCTCGGCATGGCCGTGGCCTACGGCTGGGACGTGGATTGGGCGACAATTCAGAAAGCGGACTATCAGTCGTTCTACGGCGAGCAGGGATTTGACGATATGGACGAGCACATCGTGCGCGACATCCTCTGCCTGCCGCTCGACAGCGAGGAGGCAGCCGACATTGAGCGCACCGTGCGCCGCTGTGCGCAAACGGTGATTGACAGCATCCGCCGCGAGCAGATTGAGCCACAGAGCGAGCTGGCGTTCCACGTCTTCGCCCGTGGTGTCAGAGCCGCCTACCGCATCGGTGCCGCCCTCGAGTTGAAACGCCTCGGCTACAAATTCGAGCGCCTCGGCGACGCCTGATTGTAGGCCTGTAAATAAGCTATCGGCATCAAGTGAGAATTTTCTTTCTCTCTTGATGCCGATATTTCATTTTGTAAAATCGATATTGTCGTCCGGTAAACTTAGGGATTGTGAAAAAACATCTCTATGGGATTACTAAAATTCATGTATATTTGTCACCGGCTTGTAGGGGCGTACCCTAGGTGCGCCCGCTAGTAGTATTTTTTAGAATGGCCTAATAGCTTGATTTATATGTGTTTGGCTTGGGTTTATGCCGTGGCGGACGCACCTGGGGTACGTCCCTACGAGCGGGGAATAGCCTATGGAAACTGTTGCATAGACAATCGTCAGATGAACCGCCAATTGATAAGCCCTATTAATGGGAATACCTGATAGGGGATTGGAAATCAACTGATTGTTGTGGTCCGTGAATTTTTAGGCGGACAGCAATAATTCCTTTCATGTTATGGTTGATTTATTCATGTTTTGTTCTATAATTATCCCTTTCTCAGAAATCTGTGGAGGCGTTCTTGATACGCTTGTTTATACATGCGTTTGGTTTTATTGTCGAGGAAGGAATTGTCAATCAGTTCATATACTTTGGGTTGTTCAGCGGCAAACATTTCGGTGATAGAGTTAATTTTTTTAGGCAGGACTCCTATACGTTTCCCGAAAGTTTGGAAATCCTCATGACAAGGGTGACCTGTGCGGGCATAGGTGTCGGAATATTCGCTTTGTGGAATCAGGCCTCCTTGTAAAGCGAAGTCTCCGTCGTTGATGTGTATGGACGTATTCAGTAGGTCATATGCCGGAGTCAGTACATAGTCCCCTCTTGAAGTTGCCTGAAGTGAGAAATTCTTCAGATGAGCATCGCCGTTACTGAATAAGTAATTGAATACAACCAATGTGAAATATTTGGTCATTTCTACTTGCCAGGCGGCTACATTTTTTCGAAGCAGTGAAGCTATATCTTCATAGCTACCTGTATATTTGAAATTTTTGCCGTGGTTATTTTCTGTCTTTCCAGCTAAAGAAGCAAAGTCATCTTGTAGTATTTTCGAACCGTCGGGAGCATAATCGAACCGTTTAGTTATGTAGGCCGCATCTCCGTTGGCGAAAAATACCAGTGCATTCTCCGCAGTTTTAATACTATACACTTGGTTGGCAATTTGCATGGTCAAATGTTCATTGGCAGGTATATCCTTTCTAAATCGCAAGTGCTTGTAATCCGGAGCAGGTTTGATGATGTATCGTCCCGACTCTCCTTCTGATATGAGTTGCAATTTTCCATTTCTTATGACTGCTGAAAGTTTCTCCTGCACGCCGGATATGGATATTCTGTTGACGGCTGCTGCAATTTCCTCAGGATTGTCCTGATAATTGAAATCAAGCAAATGGCTTACCTTTTTGCCATCGAATAGTTTACGAAGGCAGAGAGGGCTGTATGTGTCAAATCCGGAGGCAAGAGTGCCCGGGCATACGTTGATTTGTCTCATAGCTCATTGATGGTTATTGCTCCGATGGTGTCCTGTTTAGCAGTGGCCAGTAAAAGTCCGAATGCATCGCTTTCATCAATTTTCAAGGTTCTGCATTGTATTGCTTTATTGGCTCCTTCCGAAAGCATATTGAAAAAGAATGGGAATAGTTCGTCAGAAATGTATTCTTCCTTTCGTTTTGGAAATGCCAATGATATGGCCGGATAGGCGGGGTTTGCAAGATAAGTGTCGTCATATTTAAAAATATAACGTCTATCATCCGTTTCTGTCAAAATCCCTGCAAGCGTTCTGTTTGCCAATACTTCTGCCTGTCTCATGCGTTAATAATTTTTACTTTCATAATGATTTCCAATCCGAGGACTTCTGCTATTTTCTCCAAAGTCGCCAAGGTGGGATTGCCGGTTTCGGCTTCCACACTCTTGATGATGCGGACGCTTAGTCCTGTGTAGTCGGAGAGGTCTTGTTGGGTCAGTCCTAGTATCGCTCTACGCTCTTTAATCAAATCTCCGTACTTCATGGTGCAATATATTTCACATTTAGTGCGAAAATAGGCAAATTTTGTCAGAAAAGCAAGTGATAGTGTAATATATTGCACATTTTGGTGCGTCTTAGCAAGTGGGGATTGGGGTAGGTATGGATATAGGGAAAATAAAGCGACATCCCGATATTTGGGGCGGGATGTCGCTTATGCTATTGAGGGAAGTCGGCTTTCCTATTTGGAAGCCGGCTTTTCTTTTCGTGATTAGAGCACTACCTTCTCTGAGGATGTTGGAGTTTTGAGGATGTAGATGCCTTTGGACGGCATTTTAACCTCAGGTGCGTTGCCCGAATAGATTTGAACGCCCTGCATGTTGTAGACGCTGATTTCGGCGGCGTTGGGGTTGTAAAGCATACCGTTTGCGGCGTAGCAGCCGGAGTTGTCAGCTGTCGGAGCGTCCACGGAAGCCGGGTCCTCGTCCAGCAGTCGGAATTCGCTCCAGTATGGATTTGCCTTATAGGCTTCGAGGCTTCCTTTCGGCACATAAACAGGAATCGAGCGGTTCACCTCGTAGAACGTCTTTGCCTCTACCGCCGGGGGTGTGGTGGCGTTCACGATAATGCGTCCCACCTTAGAGCAGAGAGAGAAACAGTTGTCGCCGATAGTCTGAAGAGATGACGGCAGGACGATGTCTTCCAGATACGAACAGCCGTAGAATGCGGCATCATCGATTTCTGTAACGCCTTCAGGGATGGCGATTTTTTGCAGCTGGTGGCAGTTGTAGAATGCCCATTTGCCGATGCGCTGCAGGGCGCATTGAGAAGCATCGTCGGTTTGTCCTTCGGCGACATCTCCGAAATTGACGGAGCTCAGGCTGCGGCAGTTGTCAAATGAGCTGTCATCGATTTCAATTACCGTTGCAGGGATAGTGATTTCCTGAAGCATACGGCAGTTTTCAAAGGCTCTGTAACCGGTGTATTTCAAATCTTTTGGAAGTTTTACTGTTTCCAATAGCGAGAAATCGCAGAATAACTTGTCCGGGATTCGCTTACTGTCTGTCCAGATGGTTTCTATGTCTAAATAAGTTAACGTATTTTGCTGGAGAGCAGCAAATGAAAAGATAAGGTCGTACACCCCATAGTATAAAGAATGGACTGTCAGAGATTTTAAGCCGTTGCATGAGGAAATATCCTCTAATTTAAGAGTGGCAAAGTCTTCAGAGGGGCAGACCAATTCCGTTAAATAGGGAGAATTTTGAAGTAGGAAAGGCAACCATAGCGTTGAATAGTTTTTATAAGTGTGCAAGTTGCCGCATCCGGCAAACGCATCCTGTCCAGCGCTTGAGACAGTGGACGAGATAGTGATGGAGCGTATATGGGAAGAAATATTGTGACACAAGTTAGCCGGAATATGTTCAACACCATCTCCAAAGATGAGTGTATCAACATATCTCCAGTCCGGATAATTTGTGAGATTAGAGAAGTCAAGGAAATTGACAGCATTCCACTCAATAGTCGTCAGGTTATCGCATAAGTAAAAGGCATTGTTGCTAAAACTTCTCACGCTGGGAAGGAGAGTGAGGGTTTCCTCCGTTTTAGCTGTCGGATAATGCAGCAACACCGTTTTGTCGGCATTGTACAGGATTCCGTTTTCTGACACATAAGCAGGATTGCCGGATTCCACTTGGATGTCAGTTAGGTTTCTGCACGAATAAAACGCGTCCTGACCTATATATGTAACGCTGGAAGGGATAGTAACAGAAGTAAGAGGTTCATTATAATACGAAAACGCTTTCTCAGCAATCATTCTTGTCCCTTTCGCGACATTGTACGTTCCGCTTACGTCCTTGGCACTGATTAAGCAATTGTCGACATACAATACATTGTCTACCCAATTTGAAGGGTCGTTGTAAAGAGCGGTTTCCTCAAACGGATTCTCTCCAATGTATTTGACGCTGGACGGGATATTGACAGTCGTAAGGGCGGAACAATCAGCGAATGCTTTAGTTCCTATGCTTATGACGCTGGAGGGGATGGTGACAGAAGTAAGAGAGGTACAGTTATAAAAAGCCCCCATACCGATGACTCTTGTCCCTTCTTTAATTTGGTAGTTCCCGCTCAGTTCGGGTTTGATTGCGATTAAGCAGTCGTTGAGATATAATGCATTGTCTACCCAATTGGAAGCGTCGTTAAAGAAGCTTGTCTCCGCGAATGCGTCCCAACCTATATTAATAATGCTGGAGGGGATAGAGAAGGAGGTGATTTCTGAACAATATTTAAAGGCATAATCATCAATGCCTGTAACGGTGTAGGTCTCATTCCCATGGGTGACGGTACTCGGAATAACGACCTCTCCTGAAAGTGACGAGTAAGAACTGCTGGAGGCTACCCAAACTTCGTTAGGTCTGTCGCGATTGATGGCGTAGAAAAATTGGCCTTCTTGGAAGTCGTGTCTTGTGCCCAGGTGATAAGGGACATCAGAATAAAGGCCAAAAGAGATAATGTTTTTTTCATAAGATAACGTGTTTTTTGTTGTAAAATTTGATATTCACAGTAGCTAAAACCAAAAGTATAATTGATTTCCCTGTATGAAAGTGCATATTATTGGGTGTAAATATAATGCAAAAGGTTGGTATTCACAAGTTCAAGACTTTCTTTCGCCATATTTTTTTGTATAGAACATTTTTATACAGTGTTATGAACAGAAGTCTGCGAAAGGCGTCCGCAAGATTTCTGTCGGTAGAAAAACATTCTATCCCGGGATTTGCCGGATGAGGTAATCGGTGGATGGATGAAGAATCGGACGTACCGGGAGACTGCAAATCGTAGGAAGGGTGTCGGTAATCCGTTGCAAATCCCGGTACGGACTTGGGCTGCAGGAGTTAGTACAGGAGGTTGAGTTTGGAGTCTTGGGGGCTGATTGGGCGGATGCATCGGGCGGGGTTGCCGAATGCGAGCCATCCGGCGGGGATGTCCTTGGTGACTACGCTGCAGGCGCCGATTACGGCTCCCTTACTGATGGTCACGTTGTCGAGGACGGAAACGTTCGCTCCAAGCCATACGTCATCCTCGATGTGGATTTCTCCGGCAAATTCCGACATCGATACGTGGCCGTCGGGATAACGGAGTCTTATTCTCTCGTCGGCAATCAACGGATGATTGGTTGAGAGCAGGCTGACATTCGGACCTATCATCACGTTGTTGCCGATGAATATCTTCCCGTCGTCCATTACGAGAAGGTTGAAGTTGGCGAAGAAGTTATCTCCGATAAACGTATGCGAGCCGTAATTGAACTGAATCGGTCCCTGAAAATAGTAGTTACCGCCAATAGAACCGATGAACTCCCTGATTAGTGGTAACCGTGCCGGGTCGTATTCATCCATTGAGTTGAACTTGCGGCATGTTTCGTGGGCTTTGTGCTTGATGTCCTTCAGTTCTTTCAGTCGGGCATCAAAGAGTTTACCGGCGAAAATTTTCTCTTCTTCTGTCATGGCGGTTCCAATTGAAAGTTAATGAATGGCCTTCTCAGTGGTTGGGTTGGAGGTGGAGGTCGATGGTGGAGGCGGCGGAGAGGCTGCTGTGGGTGAGGCGGAGCGACTTGTGGCGCTTGCCGTCGATTTCAACGCGGCCGATGTAGGGATTGTCGGCGGGCGTGCCGTGGGTGCGTATGACGAGCGAGTCCGTGCCGTAGTAGCGCGGGTCAAGGCGCAGCGTCACCTTGGAGAACGTCGGGGTGGTCAGCGTGTACTCCGGCGTACCCGGGCAGTCGGGATAGAGGCCCATCATGCTGAACACCGCCCAGGCCGACATCGTTCCGGTGTCGTCGTTGCCCGGTATGCCGTGAGGCGCGTCGCAGTAGTAGCGGGCGAGCAGGTCGCGGACGGTCTTTTGCGTGCGCCATTCCTCTCCCGGGAAGTAGCTGAACAGGTAGGGGTAAGCGATGTCCGGCTCGTTGGTCGGGTCGTATAGCCCTTCGTCGAAGACCTTCTGCAGCTTGTCGATGAATTTCCGCTTGCCGCCCATCAACCGTGCGAGTCCCTTCACGTCGTGGGGAACGAAGAACGTATAGTTCCAGGCGTTGCCCTCGTGGAATCCCGGACTCGGCTCGAAATTGGCTCCCTGCATCGGGTCGAACGGGCCGTAGAACGAACCGTCTGGCAGAAGGGGACGCAGCGTGCCGAACTCGGGGCAGTAGTAGTGGCGGTAGCCCAGCGAGCGGGAGCGGAACAGGCGGGCATCGTCGGTCTTGCCGAGCGCTTCGGCGAGGTTGGCGAGCGCATGGTCGGCGATGTAGTATTCGAGCGCGTGTGACACGGAATTGTCAAACGGCTCGGTCAGCGGAACGTAGCCGTGGGCATAGTAGTGGTCGGCATCGGGGCGCATCAGGTTTTCCGCCTGTGGAGTGGTGGCCGACTTGCGCATCGCCTCGTAGGCTGTCGTGATGTCGAAGTCGCGCAGCCCTTTCAGCCAGGTGTCGGTGATGACCGGCAAGGCAGGGTCGCCCTCCATTGTCAGCGTCTCACGGCCATACAGCTCCCATTTCGGCAGCCAGCCGTGCTCGCGGTACATGTCGACCATCGAGCGTACCATGTCGAGCTGCCGTTCGGGGTAGAGCAGCGTCATCAGCTGGTGGACGTTGCGGTAGGTGTCCCACAGCGAGAACACCGTGTAGCGGTTGCCCTCCGTGCGCAGGATGCGGTCGCTCTCCATGGCCGGATATTCACCGTTGACGTCCTGCAGGGTGTTGGGATGAATCAGGCAGTGGTAGAGTGCCGTATAGAAGATGCGTCGCTGTTCCTCCGTGCCGCCCTCGACGAGCACGCGGCTCAGGTCGTCGTTCCAGGCCTGCCGCGCTTTTTGGCGCAGTCCGTCGAAGGTGCATCCCTGCGGCTGTTCGGTCTCCAGGTTGAGGCGCGCGTTGTCGATGCTCACCAGCGATACGCCGATGCTCACCTCCACGGCTTCCTCTCTGTCGGTGTCGAACGTGAACCAGACACCGATGTCGTCGCCGCTCATTTCTTTGGTGTAGGCTGTGTATATCTTCTTCGTGCCCGCGGTGCTGTCCCATTGCGCCTCGACGGTCATCGGGCGCATCTGTTTCCAGTAGCCGCGGCTTTCGGGTTTCTTGTGGATGCGCATGACGAAATAGATGGGGAAGACGGCCTGCGGGTTGTAGCAGAACGTGCCGAAGAGCTTGCTGCCCTCTATTTCCGTATCGGAGACGAAGCGAACGGTCGCTCCGCTCTCATTGGTCAGTCCTTCGCCGAGGTTCAGCAGCAGGTGGCTCTCGCCTTCGGGATAGGTGAAGCGGGCGCGCGACGTGCGGGGTGTGGCCGTCACTTCCGTGCGTATGCCGTAGCGCGTCAGCCGGTTGGCGTAGTAGCCCGGCGTGGCCGTCTCGCTGTCGTAGGCCGAGCCGTAGCGGCGTATGTCGACCTCCAGTTCGCCCGCGGTGGGCATCAGCAGCAGCGCGCCCAGTTCCGGGCAGCCCACGCCGCTCAGATTGACGTGGGAGTAGCCGCTGAAGTAGGTGTTTGTGTGCAGATAGGGCGTCGACCACCAGCGGCTGTCTTTGTCGATGTTGCCGTCGTCACCGCCTAGCACGTTGAACGGAGTGACCGACATCAGTCCCTGCGGACAGACGGCGCCGGGATTGGTCGTGCCGTAGTTGGTCGTACCGATGAAAGGATTCACGCAGTCGACCGGCTCCGTGGCCTCTGCGGCGAGGCAGCCACCCAGCAGGGCAAGGCTGCCGATGATATTGTGCAGTTTTCCCATTGTCTTAGCGGATAATGATTTCGTCGGTGAATACCCATCCTCCGTGCGTTTTGCCGGCGCATGCCTGATAGCGGACGTAGCGGGCCTGTTCCTTGCCGTTCCAGGTGAATTGCTTGAAATCGGTGATGGCTGACTTGTCCACCGTGTGGCTCATGCGTGCCACCTCGCGGAAATTCTGGCCGTCGTCGGACACGGAGATAATCACTTCCTCGGGAATGAACACGTCGGGGTTCACCACCTGGATAAAGTCGGCCGTGACGGAATGAATCTCAGTCGGCTGCTCGAGGTCGACCGTCACGTCGAGGCGGTCGCGGCCGATGAAGCCCTGCCATGCGCCGTCGTTGTAGGTCCAGTCGCCCCGCTTGCCGTCGGTGAGCGTGAGGTCGCCTTGTGCTATGTAGGATTTGCTGTAAGGCGCGTTGTAGATGACTGGCTTGCCGAGACCCAGATGTACCACGTTGCGGAGCGACTCGCTGCGCGGTCCGATTTCCCCGTTCAGGTCAAACGTGTGGTAACCGGCCTCCGTGAGGCGGCGGTTGGCTTTCAGCGCGAGCGGATAGAAACGCTCGTACGACTTGTTCTCCGGGCGACTCCAAGCCACTTCTGCCAGCGCGAGCAACCGCGGATAGGTCATGAACTCATACTGTTCGTCGGTCGGGATGTACTCTGCCCAGAGGTTGGCCTGTACGCCGTAGATAAAGCCTGCCTGCTCCTTCGTGAACGAGGCGAGCACGGGATTGTAGGAATAGACTTTCGAGAGCGGGAGATAGCCTCCTATGGCTTCCTTCTGGGACAGGGGCGCATCCTGGAAACCGTCGAAGTAGCAGTATTTGCCCGGTGTCATGATGGCCTTGTGGCCCGACTGAGCCGCACGCAGGCCGCCTTCCTCGCCCCGCCACGACATGACGGTCGCGTTAGGTGCCAGCTCGCCCTGCATGATTTCGTCCCAACCGATGAGCTGACGGCCGTGGTCGTTGAGGAAACGCTCTATGCGGTGAACGAGATAGCTCTGCAGCTCGTCGACGTTGGCCAAGCCTTCCTCTGCCATGCGTTGTTGGCATTTCGGACAGGTTTTCCATGCCCGTTTTCCTGCCTCATCGCCGCCGATGTGGATGTATTCCGACGGGAACAGCTCCATTACCTCCGTCAGTACGTTCTCCAGGAAGCGGAATGTCTCCTCGTTGCCCACGCAGAAATCACTGCCGTCGTAAGGCTTGCCCGAGCAGGACAGTTCGGGATAGGCCGCCAGTACCTCTTCGGAGTGGCCCGGCATCTCAATTTCGGGGATGATGGTGATGTGACGCTCTTCCGCATAGCTCAGCAGCTCGCGGATGTCGTCGGCCGTATAGAAGCCGCCGTAGGCTCCCGGAGCGGAAGCCTCGCAGTATTTCTTGTCGCCCTCCTTCCACCATTCTCTCCAGTCGGCAGCCGTACGCCATGCCGCGAAATCCGTCAGTCGCGGATAACGCTTGATTTCCAAACGCCATCCGGCAGCGTCGGTCAGGTGAAGGTGCAGGCGGTTGAGCTTGAACTGCGCCATCGCGTCCATCTGTTTCTTGATGAACTCCTTGGTGCGGAAATGGCGGGACACGTCCATCATGAAGCCACGGTAGGCAAACCGGGGGCTGTCGTTGATGGTCAGTGCCGGGAGCGTGTCGGACTCTTCGGCATATTGCAGGAGTGTCTGCAGGCCGTAGAACAGACCGGCATCGTCACCCGCCTCGATGGTAGCGCCATCGTTGCCGACCGTCAGCCGGTAACCTTCGGCCGGAAAGCCGGCTTTCTCATCTTTACGGAGGACGATGGCACCCGTCTCATGACTTTTCTTCAGTTTCTTGCATCCAGCCGCAAACGGTTGCGGAAGCGTCTGCAGGTATGCGTCGAGCCGTTCTTTCTCCCGGCCTTTAAGATTGGTGAGCAGCAGAGTTCCGGCGGTCAGCACAAACTGTCCGTCGCCGACGGTGGTTTGGGTCGGAGCCGGGATGACACCCGCACGGAGATAGCCGTTCCATTCCGACGGCTGGTGGTGCATCACGAAGCGGAGCGTACCGCCCTGCATCAGTTGCTCATGGGTGAAATACGGGCGTTCGAGTCTGCGGTCGTTGAGCGTGGCCGACAGGATGTATTTGTTGCGGCGTGAATTGTTCTCGGCGATGATGTGCAGGTCGCGGCCGTTGGGCAGATGGATGGTTACGGAGTCAAACAGCGGCCGGCCGATGGTGTAGGTCGGGTCGCCCGGGCACGGCTGGTAGAAGCCCATGGCGTTCAGTACATACCAAGCCGACATCTGTCCGCAGTCCTCGTTGCCCGAAAGTCCCTCGGGGCGGTTGTGGTAGAGCGATTGCAGTACGCTGTCGACCAGTTCCTGCGTCTTCCAGCTGCGTCCGATGTGATTGTAGAGGAAAATGATGTGGTGGCTCGGCTCGTTGCCGTGGGCATACTGTCCGATAAGACCGGAGATGTCAGGAGAAAGGCGGTCGCCCTCCATCTTGTCGTTGACGGCGAAGAGCGAGTCGAGTTTTTCGGCAAATGCCTCCCGGCCGCCCATCAGGTCAATCAGACCGTCAGGGTCGTGCGGCACAAACCAGCTCCATTGCCAGGCCGTACCCTCGCAATATTCGTCGGAACGGTGGCTGCTCAGTGTCGGGCTGAATGCCGGATTCCAGTTGCCCTGGCTGTCCTTGCCGCGCATGAAGCGTACGGAAGGGTCAAAATAGTGGCGGTAGGCCTGTGAGAGGTCGCCGTAGCGGCGGGAAGTGGCTGTGTCGCCCAGCTCCTTTGCCAACAGGCTGATACACCAGTCGTTGTAGGCATACTCCAATCCTTTCGCCACGGATTCGCGCTCCTTGTCGTAGGGAATGTAGCCCAGCGTGTTCTTGTAGTATTTGGAAGGAGTCATCAGCGCGTTCTGTACCAGATAGCGGGTTGTGGCAACCGGCGAGATAGTATCGTATTCCGCACTGCGGAGCGCCGCTTTCAAGGCAAGGCGGGCATCAAAGTCGCGGCAGCCTTTGGCGTAGGCGTCAACGATGACGGGAACGGCATGGTAGCCAATCATCGTGCCCGTATAGTTGCCGGCCAACTCCCACATCGGCAGGATGCCGCCCTGCTCATACTGCGTCAGCAGGTTGCGGATGAAGACGGCGTTGCGGTCGGGCTGGATGATGGTAAACAGCGGATGAAGCGCGCGGAACGTGTCCCAAAGGGAGTAGACGGTATACATCGGCGTGTCGGGGTCGGCCGTCCGGATGCTGCGGTCGAGCGCACGGTAGCGTCCGTCGATGTCGGTAAAGAGGTTGGGGGCAATGGCTGTATGGTAGAGCGCGGAATAGAAGGTCTCCATCTGCGAGCGGTCGGCGGTTGCCACTTCGATTTTCGACAGGTAGGCATTCCATGCCTCGCGGGCCTCGTTGCGCACGCGGTCGAAATCCCAGCCGGGAATCTCGGAGAGGTTGCGGCGCGCACCTTCGTTGTCGACAGCGGAGATGGCCACTTTCACGAGCACCTGTTCGTTTTCGCGGGTGGCGAATTTCAGTAGCGCCTTCTTCACCGGGCGGCGGTGCTTGCCGTCGGTGATGGTATCGGTCAGCACGGTGGCGCGGAACGGTTTGGAGAATACCGCCTCGAAGTAGACATCGTGGCGCCATGCCCAGCTGTTGGTATTCTTATGGCCGCGGATGGTCGTGTCGTTGACGATTTCAAGCGTCATCGAGCGCGTGTATTGTCCCTGCAGTGAATAGTCGAGGTCGAGGATGAAACCGGCATCCTTGCTTTTCGGGAAGGTGTAGCGGTGGATGGCAGCGCGTGCCGTCGACGTAAGCTCGGCCTTCACGCCGTAGGTGTCGAGCATCACCGAGTAGTAGCCCGGAGAGGCCGTTTCCTTGTCATGGGAGAAGCGGGAGGCATAGGGCAGCGTCTGCGCGTCGGGAGCGGCAGGCTCGATACGCTGCCGTCCTACGGTAGGCATCAGCAGTACGTCGCCGTAGTCGCCGCAGCCGGTTCCGCTGAGGTGGGTATGCGAGAAGCCGTTGATGGTCGAGTCGCTGTAATGATAGCCGGAGCAGGCATCCCAGCCGTAGATGCGCGTGTCGGGGCTTGGCTGAATCATGCCGTGGGGAACGACCGGACCGGGGAAGGTGTGGCCGTGGTCGCCCGTTCCGACAAACGGGTTGACGTATTGGGTATAGTCGGCTGCCGACAGTGTCAGGCTTGCCGAGAGCAGGAACAGGGCCGCAAGGCTCTGCAGGAATCGGAAGGATGGTTTCATAGGGTCTTTTATGGTTTTAATAGGTTTCTCTGATGTGTTTGATTTCTATTTCGGGCGTTTGTCCCTTTTTCAGTTCGGGCGACGTGATGACGACGGTTTTCTCCTCTCCCGGAAGCAGGTCGAAGAAATTGTCGGAGAAGCGTGCGCCCTGTATCGGAATCTGGATGAACACGTCCTTGGCCAGTCGTGGCGAACGGAGCGTTAGGCGGCATTGTCCGTCGGCGGTGCGGATGGTGTATTTTAGGTCTGTTTCCGGCAGATTGAGGTCCTTTACCGGCAGGAAGTAGTGAAGCCGCCGGGCGATTTCCTGACCTTTCCTGTCTTTCAGCGAGAGGAGCAGGACGCAGTCGGAGCGGTGGCCTTTACCGATGACGGCGGTTGTGTCGTCGCTGAAGACGAGCGTGGAACTGTTGGCCGGTGCGTTGACGCTGACACTGCGGTGCGACAGGCGTCGGCCGTTGAAGTCACGCACCTCCATGTCGAGGCGCAGGTTGTCCAGCGGGGCGAGGCTGTCGGAGAGCAGGTAGACATTCAGGCGGCCTCCTTCCTCCAGCGCGTCGAGAGCCACGGGTGCGAACGAGCGGCGGGCTGCATAATGGAGTGCTTTCCAGTTGCCGTAATAGTCGATGCCCGACCACGACACCACCGGCCAGCTGTCGTTGAGCTGCCAGTAGAGCGTGCCCATGCAGTAGGGACGCATGCGGCGGTGGGCGCGGAGACCGCGGGCAATGCCCTCACCCTGCATGACGAGTCCTACATAGACGAAATCGGCAAACGAGTAGGGCACATGGTAGTAGCGTTCCATATAGGAGCGGATAAGGTGGTTGCCGATAGAACTTTTCTGGTGGCCGTTCATCACCTCCGACTCGATGGCATAGTCGGCCGGAGAGGCGAACGAGGCAATTGTTTTCATTTCGGGGAACGACTGGAAGCCGAACTCGCTCATGAAGCGGCAGGAGTCCGTGTCGACCGATTCAAAAGGCTTTCTTCCGTACCAGATGCCCCAGTTGTGGCTGTCGCCCGTTCCCCAGGATTCGGGACGTCCCCAGTTGGCGAAATAGGGCGATGTGTGGACGAAGAAACGGCCACTGTCAAGCCGTTCGACGGCGGCGGGCAGCAAGCCCCGGAAGAGGGTGTCGTAGTCGTCGAGAAACCGCTGGTAGACTTCCGGCGTGTATTTCTTCTGCCAGCCCCAGTATTTCAAGCCCTCGAGGATTTCGTTGTTGCCGCACCAGAGGGCGAGGCAGGCATGGTTGCGCAGCCGGCGGATATTGTAATCTGCCTCGGCCTGAACGCGGCGCAGGAATTGCGGGTCGGCGGGATAGGCCGTGCAGGCAAACATGAAATCCTGCCAGATGAGGATGCCGTTCTCGTCGGCAAGGTCGTAGAAACGGTCGTCCTCATAGACACCGCCGCCCCAGACGCGAATCAGGTTCATGTTGGCCTCGCGGATGTCGCGGAAGAGCCGGCGGTAGCGTTCGGTCGTCACGGCCGGCAGCATGGCGTCCTGCGGGATATAGTTGGCACCTTTGGCGAACATCGGGATGCCGTTTACCTCAAGGAAAAATGATTCGCCGTGAGCGTCCTTCTCGTTGACAACGCGGACCGTGCGCAGGCCGATGCGGTGGGTCGTCGAGTCGAGAAGCGTGCCGTCGCGGTGGCTTACGGTCGCCGTCATGTCGTAAAGATATGGCTTGCCCCATCCGTTGGGCATCCAGCGTTTCGGCTGGCTGATAGTCATGGGTATATCGATTCGGTTGAGGCCCGGAGCAAGCGTTTTTGTTGCCGTGACAAATCCGTTCTGGCCCTCGCAGTTGTAGTCGATGCGTACCTGCACCGTTGCCGTGTCTGCCAGTACGTTGGTAACCTCCAGATGATGGACGAGCGATGCTTGCGCTTTGGAAAGCGCGCTTTGCTCTACATGGAAATCCTCGATGGCCGCGCGGTCGAATGCCTCGAGGCGTACCGGACGCCAGATGCCCGACGTGGCCATGCGGATGCCCCAGTCCCATCCGTAGCTGTAGGGAGCCTTGCGGGTGAATACGCTCGTGCGCCGCTCGGCATGGTCGTTGTCGGCGGGATAGTTGAATCCGCACGATTCCCATTGCGGCATGGCCGTGGCGATAGGGGAGTGGAAATGCGCCACCAGTCGGTTCTCACCCTCCTTCAGCAGTCGGGTGACCGGGACGGAATGCCCTACAAACATATTGTCGGATTGCAGGATGAGAGCACCGTTCAGATAGATATCGGCGTAGGTGTCGAGTCCCTCAAAGACTAGGCGCAGCTCGTCGTGGCGCAAGTCGTCGGCAGAGAGCGTGAACGAAGTGCGGTAAGTCCAGTCCTCGTTCTCGACCCATTGGATTTCCTTTTCGTTCAGTCCGTAGTAAGGGTCGGGCAGCAGGTTGGCACGCAACAGGTCCTGATGGACCGTTCCGGGGACAACAGCCTCGCGCCATTCCTCCTTTCCGGCTTGGGTGAATTCCCAGTTGGCGAAGAGTGGCATACTTGTTTTTGCTCCATAGGACAGCAACACGGTGTTCAGAAATATCAGAAATAAGATTCGTTTCATCAGGTATTCGATTTTCAGGTAAAGATAGTGCAAAGTTTGTTTTTAGGGAAAACATTTTTCGGATTTGGCGGAAAAATTGTAAATTTGAGAATTCAGAAACGTAATTAAAGATAGCGGAAGGCGGGCGCGGAGGCAAACGGGAATGTTGTTTGCAAGTTTGGCTGTGCCGCGTTGTTTCCCATCTTTACAAAGCTACAGAAACATGATAACTAACCGGGACGAAGTGATTGACAAGGCATTTTCTGTCTTTGTCAAAATGAATTATGA
Source organism: uncultured Muribaculaceae bacterium (assembly GCA_944321875.1). Taxonomy (GTDB): domain Bacteria; phylum Bacteroidota; class Bacteroidia; order Bacteroidales; family Muribaculaceae; genus Limisoma. The sequence continues at coordinate 17,111 of CALUMX010000014.1, read as the reverse complement.
AAAAGCGAGTATTTCGACGCTTGCTCAGGCTTGTGGTTTGAAGAAGACTGGTATTACCTATTATTTCCCGCGCAAACAGGACCTTTTTGTCGCAGTGGTCGACAAGTTCGTACTGCAGCTGCATCAGCCGGCCGCGAAATTCGGAGAGCCGGCCGCGACGCTTGAAGCCTTTATCGGTCAGTATGTGAAGGGAGTGGAGCAGTCGATGAACCGTATTGTCACGCTGGTGGACAATGGCAACAATCCCTATGACTGCAGTCCGAATTTCTATTATATCCATTTCCTGTCGCAGGTGCGGATGTACTATCCCGGAATACGGCCGCTGATAGCCGAAATGTACGGACAGGATTTTCAATTGTGGCAACGTGTTATCCGTCAGGCGGTGGACAGAGGGGAAATCAAGGCCGATACCGATGTGGATAATGCGGCGGGTCTGTTCCATCATCTATTTGTCGGTCTCTCGTTTGAGCATTCCTTCTTGCAGGGGTTGGACCTGGAGGTACTGGAGCGTAAATTCCGCTATATCTACTCGTTGTTGAAGGCTTGAGAAAGAGCCGTTTTAATTTTTACCGAACGCTCGTTCATTTTTTTTCGAACAATCGTTCAGATTTTAATGTTTTTGTCCTATATTTGTGCAGTGAACATTAAAATCTATTTATTATGAAAAAATTATTTCTGAAAAGTTTTGTGATGTTGGCTGTTTCGGCCATGATGGTTTCATGCGGTGGCAGCGGATTGGGTAAGCTCGCCATGGATTCTCCGGAAGCTGTCAACAAGGTAAAGGATGTTGTAACGAGCAACGTCAGCCCGGATGAGTGGAAAATCGTGGAATTGTCGTGGATGGAGGGCATTGGTGATGCTGCAGAGTTGGAGAATAATCTGAACAATGGCAGCATTACAACGCGGATGGTAAAAAAGAACGGTCAGGTATTTTCACAGTCATATATCGGCCAGCTGAATTGGAAACCGAGTGATATATCTCCCGACCATTGGTATAAGGAAGGTTTGATTTTTGAGAAAGTGACACCGGTCGATGCTGCTAAACTGGATGCGGCAGTCATTATGAAGCAGATTGAGGATGCGAAGAAGTTGATACCTGCGGAATACGAGTTCAAATCGCTGGCATCCTATTGCATCGGGTCATCCGTGCCGAGAGCGAAAGATGGAGAATACGGGGATAAGTTGGAGACAACGTTCAAGTTCAACGTCGTAGAAAAGGGAAATGAGACAGTATCCAATGCCGGAAGCACCTCTATCGTTTATTATGAGCTGAATTTTGAAGTAGCTCCCGACGGAACCGTCACACTGAAGGAATAATCCGTCTCATAACAGAAACAAGAAGCAGGGCGCAGCAGACCGTACAGTCTGCCGCGCCCCGTTGCTTTTCAAAACCTTGTTTCCCGTTTGCCCTGCGCTCGGCTTTCACTATATTTGAATAATATAGGATGCGGCTCGGCAATTCCAAACTTGAAAACTTCGTTTTCGTTTGCCCCTGCGCTCGCCTTTCACTATATTTGTAATGTGCCTGGCGGGGCCGGGTGCGGAACTTAAAATGAAAATGTGATGAGAAAGAATTTTGGAAAGAAGACGTGGCTTTATCCGATGCCGGTACTGATGGTGGCGGCTTATGACGAGGAGGGTAAGCCAAACGTGATGAATGCTGCCTGGGGCGGTATTCATACGGATGATATGGTGGGTATCTGTCTGTCGGAAGGTCATAAGACGACGCAGAATATCCTGAAGACGGGTGCTTTCACGGTGAGCATGGCGACGGCTGACCAGGTGGTGGCTTGCGACTATGTGGGACTGGTTTCGGGCAACAAGGAGCCTGATAAGTTTGCGAAAGCCGGATTCCATGCGGTTAAGTCGGAATTTGTGAACGCGCCGGTGATTGCGGAGCTGCCGATGACGCTGGAGTGTGAACTGGTGTCGTACGACAAGGAGACGAACCACATGGTGGGACGTATCGTGAATGTTTCGGCTGAGGAGGATATCCTCGACGAGAACGGCATGATTTCTCCGGCAAAACTGCGCCCGATTGTCTACGATTCGTGCAACCATGATTATCTGGTGCTCGGCGAAAAGGTGGGCAAGGCGTTCAGCGACGGAAAGAAGTTGAAGTAGTCCGTGACGAAACAGAAGCGCCGGCTGTCTCCAAATTAGAAGGCAGCCGGCGCTTGTCGTATATTCTCAGAACTGCGTCAGAAGCCGACGGCGTCGGGCAACAGACGGAATTCGTAGCCTTTGCGGAGCAGGGTGGAAATCAGCCGGTCGAGGTATTTGTCGTAGAATTTGTCGGTACGGGCTTCGTGCGTTCCGAAATGGATGAGCAGAATGTGCCCGTTGAGGCCGTTCTCCTTTTCGAAGTGCAGAATGCGGTCGTAAATCTCACGGCTGCTGCGGTAGTTTTTCATGTCGGGCGTCGTATAGTCGGCATTGCTGCCTGTGCCCGGTGTGAAATTCACGACCTGCAGACCGAGTTGTTTTGCCCAGGATGCGACTTCAGCGTTGTATTCCTCGAAAGGCGGCATGAAGAGGGGCGATGTCTCAGGCGTGAGTCCGTAGCGTGCCATGCCTTCGTAGCTGCGGCGCATGTCGGCATCGAACGTTTCGTGGCTGATGAGCGTGGAGTCGGGTTTCGACCAGTCGATGTACTGCAGATGTCCGTAGCTGTGGCTGCCGAGGTAGTCGCCTCTCTTGACGAGGCGGCGGACGATGTCGCCGTGGTTGTCATAGAACGCGCCGGTGAAGAAGAAATTGGCGTGGATGCCGTGCTTCTCGAGCGTACGGATGATTTTATCGGCTCCGTCGTAGAACTCGTGGGCCGTGAATACGAGTGATACTTCCTTGCGGGTTGAGTCGGTGCGCGTGATGCCACCGTTGGTGTAGCGGTTGCGGTCGGCTGCCGATTTCGCCTGGCGCATACCTTCGCTTTGCAGGGAGGAGAGGAAGTAGGTCATTGAGGCTGTTCCGTCCATTGTCGGCTCGTTGGTCGAGTAGTCGCCAATGGCATCGTGGTAAATCCATTCGGCCGGCTGCACGTCGTCGTAGGTCTGAGAGGCGAGCCAGGGGAGTCCTTGCAGGTTGACGCCCCGCAGGCTGTTGAAGATGTTGGTGTAGACCGGTCCGTCAACGAGTCCGCCCGGCGTGTTGCCCGCACCGCACTGCACATAGGCAGAGTGAGGCTGTGCCGGATAGTCGCCGCTGAGAGGCAGTTCGACCACCATGCTCGTTCCCCAGGGGTTGCAGCCGAAGAGCCAGTCGCGGAGGGCGGCTTCCATTTCTGCATAAGTGGTGTCGCCTGTTGTCTGGCGGTAGAGCATGCACTGTGTGACCATTGCCGTTGTCAGGTTGTTGGAGCACCAGATGGCGGGAATGCCGAAGAGATAGGGATTGCCGACGGCTTTCTCATAGGTGCGCTGGATGCCGGAGCGCATGTTGCGGATGAATTCCGCGCTGATGCGCTTGTCGGCCACGTTGGCGAGGCGGTAGTGTCCGGCATTCATGAACGGATACCATTGGTAGTGCTTGGCACTGTCGGCACCCATCCAGGGGGTAATCGGTTCCTGTCGGCCGTATTCAACGGCCTGGCGGAGATAGCTGTTGTCACCGGTCATGCGGTAAAGCTCGACGGCTCCCAGCTCCATGTCGTCGACCCAGTTGACTTCCTCATAGATATAGTTGGATGCCACGGAAGCTGTCTGGCAAACTCCCGGCTTGCGTACGCCCTCCTGGAAGGCAGCGTCGGCCTTCTTGCCGATTTTCTCGGCAAATTCGGGGTAGAAGTCCTTTAATATGCGTGAGCCCATGGCAAAGGCAGAGGCAAATTTGCCGGCCGTGCTTGCTACGCCTGTGGTGGCATTCATATACTGTCCGCGCTGTTGCGGCTCGCCCGAGCAGAAATAGACAGGGCGGCCGTTGCCTGCTCCGTAGCCGTAGTCGACGCGGTCGTCGGTCGGTTTGCGGAACGACGCGTGGTCGCGGTCGTCGGCAATCTGGTTGTAGAGTTCGCCGGGTGCCGGATTCATGCGGTCAAGCCAGTCGAGACCCCATTTAATCTCGTCGATGATGTCGGGAATGCCGTTGGAGCTGCGGAGGCCGGCTGCGTCGTAATAGTCGCCGAAAGCCTCGGGGTTGGCCTCATAGGCCAGCATCATCTGGTACATGGCGTTGGCCGACGTGGTGGTGTACTGCAGGTAGTCGCCCGCATCGTGCCATCCGCCTCTGACGTCGAGACGTTGTCCTGTCTTGGTCGGATGGTAGACAATATAGCCGTCGTGCTGATGGCAGGTATCCTGAAGGAACGGGTTGTAGCCGCAGCGCTGCTGGCGCATGTAGTTGAGGGCGAAATCTGCCGTTCCGTTGTAGACGTTGACATTGATGGGGAATGTCGGTGAAACGGCGTTGCCCGCTTTCAGGTAGTAGCTTCCCGGTTTCTCGAACGATGAGAAATCAAGGCGGCAGGTGCTCTCCATCGGGCCGAACTTGCCCGTGTCGCGTACGGTGGAGAGGGTTGCCTCCGTCTTGCCTGTCAGTGCGTTGACAAGCTCAAACTGGTTTACTTTCTGGTTTTCTTCACTGATAAAGACTGCCACTTTCACCGATTCAGGCAGGTAGCCCAGCTGGTTGATGCGTATCCATTGTGCGGCGGAAACCGACAGGGTGGATGCCAGCATCGTGGCGGCAAGAATGATTTTTTTCATAAGGTTAGGTGTTGTGTAAGGTATGTTTTTGTTAGGTTGATAAGGATGTCGGACAAAATTAGTGATATAAGTCGTGCGGAAGAGGAAATGGAATTTTAAAAACAATGAAAATATGTAAACGAATCAAAATAGAAGTTTGCATCCTCTTAAGAATTGGTCGGGAGAAAATCCGCTATTTTCCGAGGTAATTATTACATTTGCAGAAAAGGAAAAAACGAAACAGTTATGTTAGCATATACCTATATCGAACGTGGAAAGTTTGAGTTGACTGAAAAGCCGAAACCGGAGTTGCAGGGAGCGCAGGATGCCATCGTGCGCGTCACGCTGGCGAGCATCTGCACGAGTGACCTTCATATCAAGCACGGAAGCGTGCCGCGTGCCGTGCCGGGAATTACGGTAGGCCATGAGATGGTGGGCATCGTGGAACAGGTGGGCGATGGGGTGACAGCCGTGAAGCCGGGCGACCGCGTGACGGTCAACGTGGAAACGTTCTGTGGCGAGTGCTATTTCTGCCGTCACGGTTATGTCAACAACTGTACGGACGAACACGGCGGCTGGGCGTTGGGATGCCGCATCGACGGCGGTCAGGCAGCCTACGTGCGTGTACCTTACGCCAATCAGGGGTTGAACCGCATTCCCGACAGCGTCAGCGACGAGCAGGCGCTTTTTGTGGGCGACATTCTCGCTACGGGCTATTGGGCTGCGCGCATTTCGGAAATCAAGGAGGAGGACACGGTGCTGATTATCGGAGCCGGTCCAACAGGCGTCTGCACGCTTCTCTGTGCGATGCTGAAACGGCCGAAGCGTCTTATCGTGTGCGAGAAGTCGGAGGAGCGCAGGCGTTTCGTCAGCGAGCATTACCCCGACGTATTGCTGACTACGCCGGAAGATTGCGAGGATTTCGTGCGCCGCAACAGCGACCACGGAGGGGCCGATGTGGTGATTGAGGTGGCCGGCGCAGAGGACACGTTTGCCCTCGCCTGGAAAATGGCGCGTCCGAATGCCATCGTTACGGTCGTTGCGCTCTACGATAAGCCGCAGGTGCTTCCGCTGCCCGATATGTATGGCAAGAACCTTACGTTCAAGACCGGAGGCGTGGACGGATGCGACTGTGAGGAGATACTCCGTTTGATTGCCGAAGGACGTATCGACACGACTCCGCTCATTACCCACCGCTATCCGCTGAGCGATATCGAGGCGGCTTACCGGTTGTTTGAGAACCGGGAGGACGGTGTTATCAAGGTTGCTATCGAAATGTAAAAAAAGACGTTCATGGAAATAAAACAAGTGGAATTTGCGCTGAAAGCCCGCAGCAGAGGCTTTCATCTGGTGACGGAGGAAGTGCTGTCCCATCTGCCGGTCTTACCGCAGGCGGGGCTGTTGAACCTGTTTGTGAAGCATACGAGCTGCGCGCTGAGCATCAACGAGAACTATGACCCGAGCGTGCGCCGCGATATGGAATATATCTACAACCGTCTCGTGCCGGAAGGCGATGCGCACTATGTGCATACCGATGAAGGCGAGGACGACATGCCGAGTCATGCGAAAAGCAGTCTGACAGGAGTGTCGCTTACTATTCCCATCACTAACGGCCGTCTGAATCTCGGCACATGGCAGGGCATCTATCTCTGCGAGTTCCGCGACTATGGCGGCAGCCGCAAGCTCGTTGCCACGGTCATGGGATAGACGGAGGAATACGTTAAGAATAACAATCAATAAAAAATACGGAAATGAAAAACAGAATGAATTGGAGCAGCGTGTTGCTGGCACTGTGCGTCAGCCTTGCCTTTTGGTCGTGTGGAAATGAGAGCATTGACAAGTTGAAGCGGGAAGTGGAGACTATCAATGAGGATTGTCCCATAAGCCTGGGAAGCATGGGCGATTTAATCAATATGAAATATGAGGAAGACCAGAACAATGTGGTCGTGAACACGGTAATTAACGGAGAGTTGCTGAGTATCAGCGACCTTAAAAAGACGAAGGGCTTGATTCGGGAAAACATGGGATTGCTGCTCAAGGACGACGAACTGTCGGATTTGATGAAAGCGGTGATTGAGGCGGAGGCATCGCTGGAGTTTGTCTACCGTGACCCGAAGGCGGATGACTCTTTTGAGTTGAAACTGTCGGCAGAGGATTTGAGGGAAATCGACCAGGCTCCTGAAATGGATGAGGATGAGCGTAACGAATTACTGCTCAAGAATCAGGTGGAGCAGGAAAACAGCCGTTGCCCGTACACCGTGGCGGAAGGCATGGAGATGGTTGAGGTTGAGTTGAACGGTTCGCTGTTGGTTTACCATTGTGAGGTCGACGAGAGCATGTATAACATCAGCTATTTCCGTGAGGCGTATTCCGACGTGAAGAGCGGTATTGTGGAATATCTCCGCCAGAGTCTGACTTCTGACGAGGCGGCATCGTATCAGATAGTGCTGCTGCGCAATCTGGGAATCGGAATCTGTTATCGCTATATCGGTAATATGACAGGTGAATATGTCGATGTGGAAGTGTCACCCTCTGATTTGAGAAATTTGTAGCCGTAGGGTTCAAACATACGGATGGGCCGCTCGTGGAGATTTAACTTTTCCGGGCGGCCCATCTTGTATTTTAGTATGATTACTTATCGTGGGAAAGAAGTGTCAGCGCGAGTGAGCAGGCGGCAAGCGCGATGCCGGCAATGATAACGCCGTTCCATGCCCAGATGCTCCATGCCAGGCCGGAGAGGAAGGTGCCGAGCGTACCGCCGATGAAGTAGGAGGTCATGAACACGGTGTTCATGCGGTTGGATGCTTTGGGGTTGAGGGAGAAGATGACCGACTGATTGCTCAGCTGGATGCACTGCATGCCGATGTCGAGCAGGAGAATGCTGGCGATGATGGCCGCATAACTGCCGTCGAAGGCGAAGAGCGTACCCCATGCAGCGAAAAACAGCAGGGCTCCTATAATATTGAACCGCCTTACGCCTACCCGTGAGATAAAGCGGCCGATGACGGAGGCAAGCAGCGCGCCTGCCACGCCGCAGAGGCCAAGGAGCCCCACCACGTCGCTGCCGGCACAGAACGGTTCGCGCTCGATGCGGAACGTCAGAGATGACCACAGGGCGAGAAACGAGCCGAAGGCGAAGGCCGACCGGGCGGAGCAGAAACGCAGCCGAGGATAGCTGCGGATGATGGTGGCGATGGACTTCATGAGTGAGAGGTAGGAGCCGGAGAAGTTGCTGTCGCAGGCCGGCATGAAACGCAGGATGAGCAGGGTGCAGACCATCATCACTCCGGAGGCGATGGCATACATCGTGCGCCATCCCAGCCAGTCACCCACCAGTCCGCTTACGACACGCGAGGCGAGGATGCCGACAAGCAGGCCGGACACGATTTTGCCGACGTTTTCGTTCTTCTTCTCAGGAACGGAGAATTGAGCCGCAACGGGAATGAATATCTGGGGCATGACGGAACACATGCCGGTGACAAACGAGGCTGCCATGACCAGCATGTAGCTGCCCGACAATGCCATGGAGAGCAGGGCGGCAGCCAGCAGAAGGAATGAGAGTGAGACTATCCGGCGACGGTCGAACATATCGCCCGACGGGATGACGAAGAAAAGTCCACAGGCGTAGCCGCACTGCGTAATCATGGCTATCATTCCGGCCTTGAACTCCGTAATGCCAAGGTCGGAAGCCATCAGCGAGAGCAGTGGCTGGCAATAGTAGATGTTGGCAACGGAAATGCCTGCCATCAGGGCCATCATGAAGAGCAGACTGCGTGGCACTCCCTGATTCTCATGCAAAGTCATTCTCATAGGCAGATGCTTCGGTGGTTTGTTTGGGGGCACTGGGCGTATCCTGCGGAATTAGTCCCAGTCCTCAAGAGATTCTACATATTCGTTGATTTCCTCATCGTCAACAACAGGCATGCTGTTGTTGCAGCAATGGCAGCGGCCGTCGGTGCTACGTCCGCAGACGCATTCTTCATTCTCTTCTGTAAATTCGTTATCCATGATTTCCTTTATTTGTTATTAGCCGGGCAAAGGTAGCATTTTTACCCGAATGGAGGTGCGGTTGCGGCCAATAAAAAATGGCGCGCCCCGCAGTTGCCGTAACCGCGGGGCGCGCTATGCGTGAAATCGCCGGGGAGGACTAAAGGATGATTTCTCCTCCGATAGTGCCTTGGTTTTCCCATCCCTCGATGGTAATGTTGCCGATTTCAATCTTGCCGTTCTTTACGGTCAGTTCGACGCGAAGCTGCATTCCGCTCTTGAGCTCAGTGAGTTCCGGTTTCAGGCTGGCAATCGAAATGGTCTTCGATGCGTTGCCGGCTGTAACTTCCAGCGTTACGTCGGCAGTTGCCTGCGGAATGATGAGGAAGTTCACTTCCTTGCCCTTTTCGGTAAAGTCGGCGGTTGCGGAACCGGCGGTATTGAGAGAACCGTCGAGGAGGTTGACCTCACAGCTTGACTTGGCCGTGCATTTCGTAAGGATAGCATCAGCGTCGATGTCGCTATCGGCGGTGAACACCACTTTCAGGTTGTGCATGGCGTGCTTGAAGCTGAGGTTTACAGGGTTCTCGCTTTCAGTTGCGACGCCGGTAGTCAGAGCGAGCAGAAGGTCCTTGTCGGACGTTTTGCTGAGGTTGAAGGTGAATTTGCCGTCAACGACTTCCTGTTTCGGGTAGCAGGCCGCAAAGCTGACGTTGCTGCTGTTGGCGATATTGACGTTTTTCCAATAAAGTTCGGTCGCTCCGACAGTGAAGTCGAAATTGTTGTATTTGCCTTCGGAGTTTGCAACGAGGAGCGTGAACGTGTCGCCGTTGCTGAACTGTCCTTTGCCTGTCTCGTCAAGAACCGGGCTCTTGACAATGGCTTCTTTCTCAATTGATGTTGTCAGATTGATTTTCTTGTCGGTTGTGATTGCCGGCTCATCAGAGGAGCTGCAAGCGCTCAATGTTGTCAATACGGTGGCAATCAGTAAATAATATGCTTTTTTCATAAGAATGATGTATTTTTAATTGTGTTAATATTATTTGTTATTGAAATAAGCCTCAAAGTATTCTGTTCCCAAGTCCAGCGTAACCAGTCGGTTGAACGGAATATAGCTGTCCTCCGGTTCGTCAAGTTCACCGCTCTTGTATCCGGTTATAGTTCCGCCTTCGGGCATGGTGACATAAACGATTTTATGTCGCGTACAACCGTATCCCCAGAAAATATACTGGTCACGGTCATTATTATCCGACAGGTATATGTATGAAATATCTCCATTTTCGTCAAATTCGACACCCCATACATTTATGGCATGGCTTTTTCTGACAGGTCCAATGTTGATGCCAATTCCTTTCTTGTTCAGGAGGGCATCTTTGATTGTATTGTTGAAAGTTTCCTTGCCCAAGCCTGCAATATTCTTGCACAATTTGACTCCGTCAGGGAATATGTCCTTAAAATATCCGGCATTGTTGATGGGATTTGTCATCGTAGGGGCACTGGGCTTTATGCCATGGATAAACCAGTTGACACCTTCATCGATGTATCCGGCTCTGTTGATGAAAGAGTTCAGGTACGCCTGGAAGATTTGACTTTCCTGTTTGTCCTCAGTTTTTGCGTTGGCTGCATTGTACTGGTAATCCGGACCGAGGTATTTGCCTTGTGCGACGTATTGCTCGATGTAATTTTTGTTTCGGTCTATCCACCAGTGGAGCAGGTTGGAGGATGCTGCAGCCCAGCACATCTGGTCATCCTCAGCAATTCCGCCCGCCAGGTCTGACGGATTTCGCTTGTTGACGTCGTACCATCCGTACTCTTCTTTCCAACTCAAATAGAGTGTATAATTGATTGTCGGGAACAGTCGTCTCCAGGCACTTTCTTCAGGAGCCTGTATGCCATAGACCCACATCGTTTTGTTGGCCCACTCGAGGTTTCCTGCATCCTTTAGCTGTAGACGTATGCTCGTTTCCTTGCCAGTCTCGAACTCAACGAGCGGATTCCCATCCTCCATTGTTTCAGGAGCCAAGTAGCGGACCTCTTTTTCCTCAGTTGTGATTTTCAGCAATCCTTCCTCTGTGCGGTAGGGGGCAACGGTCTGGGGAAAGATGATGACTTCCAGGTTTCCGTCGGCATTTGTCGCGGGAGTTATCCATTGGAAATCGCCGTCGGCAACGGTTGTTGTTCCCTTGAGAAGGTCTATGTTTCCGGCAGTTTTGCTGCGGGCCAGGATTGTGACGTTGGAGGTTGTTCCCTCAAGTTTGATTTTGAGGCGGTGCATGAGATGCTTGAACGAAAAGGCTGCGTCATACTTGCCCTCGTCCAGCGTAGTGCGGGCAAACAGCAGGTCGGATTCCGCTTTTCCCGATTGGCTCTGGTCGGTGCTGACACGGAAGTCGATAGCCGGCGTTGTGCCATCGGATATTGCCGGATAGTGAGCGGATAGCTGAAGCGCTCCCGTTCCGAATTCAGAGCGACGGAGCAGAGGAGTCCATTGTCCGTTGCTATAGGTCAGCTCACGGTACTGTACCTCATTGCCGTTGTCGATATACAGGCCGATTTTGTCGCCTTCAGAGAAACTTCCGCTTCCGTCGGGGTTGAGGTCTGCTCTTGTGTCTGATTTGGAGAAGGACAGGTGCAGATATCCATTGTTCTGCTCACCAAGGAAATCCTGTTCGGGAGAACAGGATGAAAATGCCAGAAAAAGGCAGGTGAATAAGCAAATCCACCATGTGCTTTTTTCTATTTTTTTTCAATTTTGTTGTCATAAAAATTTATCTTTATAAATAGGAGTACTCAATAGCTAATTACCATTTCGTTGGGCTTTCGGTCGTGGATAACCAGGATTTTGCAGTTATTTCTTATCAGAAATAAAGCGAGTTACGGAACGTGGTGCGTAAATCGGCTGCAAAGGTACGAAATTTAATTCATATACCGAAATTCGGTAGGAATGAATAAAGTTAAAAAATCAAATTGTATGTTGATTGTTTCAGCTTTACTACAACGAGCCTCTGTGAAATAGGCTCGAGATGAAATCCGGAGTATTGAACAATTCACTGGAATGTTTTGTTCAAAAAAGGCAATCCGGCCCGATTCGTTGGCGAGGGGCGGGATTCTTATAAGAACTGATGCATATTAAGAAATAGAATACGGTTTATGGTACCTCCAGATATCAAACAATCTACGCGAGAAGAACGCCGGGCGTTTGTCGTTGAGGCATGGAAATGTCTCAACGATTGCGAGTCGTGCGGAAAGTGCCGCGTCCTGAGAGGGAAGGTGGCGGAGTCGCTGTATGCCGACTATATCGAAGGCAAGCGTTCGTATATGGACATAACGTTGGATATAAGAAGTAATAACTATTAAAATAAGACTTATGGATACAAAAGAAAAAGTACTGGCAACAATGAAGGAAGCGGGAATGCCTCTGAACGCAGGTAAAATTGCAGAACTGAGCGGACTTGACCGCAAGGAAGTGGACAAGGCGATGAAGCAGCTGAAGGAAGAAGGCGCCATCGTTTCTCCGGTTCGCTGCAAGTGGGCTCCTGCGGAGTAAGGTGTGTCACAAACGGTCGGGCGATAATTCTCCAATAGCGGGAACTATCGTCCGACTTGTTTTACAATAACGGTGACGGTGGATTACGAAGTGGGTAAATCCGGGTGAAATTTTGTACATTTGGACTTCGAATAGAATTATCTAATATCAGTAAGGACTGCCAAAGAGTAAGAATGCGGAATATCGTTTTTTGATATTGGACCGTTGTTTCAGCAACTTCAACCGCAAGTACACTATCGATGATTTATTGGAAAAGGTCAACGATAAGCTGTGTGATGCGAATGGGTGCAAATCAAGGATTATGGAGCGTCAGTTGCGGGCGGATTTAAACGCTATCCGAAAGATGCTTCCTGATGACGTGTATCTGAATGCCATACCGTATGAGGGCAAGAAGTGTTACTATCGCTATTCCACGCCGGGCTTTTCGATATATAAGAATGAACTTTCCGTGTCGGAGGTGGAGAATCTGCGCTCAACGATTGAGATGTTGGGAAAGTACAGGGGATTGCCTTCCAACAGTTGGCTGGAGGAGGTTATTTCCAATCTTGAATTGCGGTTTGGGGTGAAAGGCGATGCTGAGAATCTGATTTCGTTCGGTCAGAATGAACAGTTGAAAGGAATCGGCTTTCTCTCCGGTGTTATTGATGCTACCATCAATCATCAGACCTTGGAAATAGATTATGTCACAGCCAACGGCAACTATCATAAGCACATACTGCATCCTTATTTCGTGAAGCAATACAATAACCGATGGTTTCTTTTCGGGCTTGACGAGAAAGAGTCGCGGATAAAGAACCTCGCTCTTGACCGTATTCAGGGATTGACGAAGAGCAATCATGTGTTTCGTAAAAATATGACAGTCGATTTCAATTCCTATTTTGACAATGTGGTGGGCGTCACTGTTCCGTCGGGACCTGGAGCCGTGTTGGAGGAGTTCCGGTTGAGGTTCTCGCCCGGGCGGTTCCGGTATGTCCTGTCGAAGCCTATTCATAAGTCACAGTCGGTAGAGAGCGAGGAGGAGTGCATCGTGTCGTTGCGCCTCTACCACACGAAGGAGCTGGAGCAGCAGGTTTTCTCTTTCGGGCCGGATGTGGAAGTGTTGTCGCCGCAGTGGTTCAGGGAAGAGATAGCCCGGAAAATAGCAGACTGCTTGAAGAAATATACTTCTGAACCGTAAGCCTGCAACAAAAATTGAAAAATTATTTTATCTATGCAGAAAGACTGCACAGACGGGTTGTATCTTTGCAGTAGAAAATAAGAACAATAACATAAAGAAATAAGTTTTTGCTATGAGAGAGTTGAAATGTCCACAGTGCGGTAGTGTGTTTTCAGTAGATGAAGCGGATTATGCATCCATTGTAAGCCAGGTAAAAACACAGGAATTTGAGGCGGAGGTGAAAGCGCGTTTGTCGGAGATAAGGAGACAGAGCGTGGCTGAGCAGGAGGCTGCGTCGTTGAGGATGAGCCAGGAATATGAGGGAAAACTGAATGCAAAGGAGTTGGAGTTGTCGCGCAAGGAGAACGAAATCGTAAAACTTCAGTCGCAGCTGAGCGGCTATGACGAGGCGAAGAAACTGGAGATGGAGGCGGAGCGTTTCAAGACGAAGGAGGAGATTGCCCGGTTGAAGGCTGTCATCGAGCAGAATGAGAACAAGGTTCGTGTTGCTGTGCTTGAGGAGCAAAGCCGTGCGAAGGATATTCTTCAGGCGAAGGAAAACACACTGATGGAACTGCGTAGTCAGCTCGACGTGAGTCTGCGCGAGGCTACCATCCGGGAGGCGAACATCAAGGAGGACTATGAGCGTCAGCTCAAGCAGAAGCAGGAATTGGTCGACTACTACAAGGACCTGAAGGCAAGACTCTCGACGAAGATGATAGGGGAGTCGCTGGAGGTGCATTGCAGCAACGAGTTCAACCGTGTGCGAACGACTATGTATCCGAATGCTTATTTCGAAAAGGACAATGACAGCAGTCAGGGCAGCAAGGGTGATTTCATTTTCCGCGACTATGCGGACGGCTTGGAGTATATCTCCATCATGTTTGAGATGAAGAACGAAATGGACGAGACGGCAACCAAGCATAAGAACGAGGACTTCTTCGCCAAGCTGGACAAGGACCGCCGGACGAAGGGTTGTGAGTATGCTGTCCTTGTGTCGCTCCTGGAGCCGGACAATGAGTTTTACAATGAGGGTATCGTGGATGTGTCCTACCGTTATCCGAAGATGTTTGTTGTTCGTCCGCAGTTCTTCATGCCGTTGATTTCGTTGCTGACACAGGCTTCGCAGAAGAGCGTGGAGTATCAGCGGGAGCTTGTCAGAGCCCGTCAGCAGTCGATTGATGTGACCAATTTCGAGAACAAGCTGAATGACTTCCGCACCAAGTTTGGCGACCACTACATGCGTGCCAGCGCGAAGTTCAACAAAGCTATCGAGGAGATTGACAAGACTATCAAGTCGCTTCAGAAGATGAAGGAAGACTTGCTGAGCTCGGAGAACTACCTCCGTCTGGCCAACACCGATGCCGAGGGGCTGACAATCAAGCGGCTTACGCGCGGTAACCCCACGATGAGGCAGAAGTTTGAGGAGGCAAGGGAGAAGGAAAACCAGTAGGTTTGCGACGTAGGGAGATGGGAGACTTCGTGCATTTTGTCAAATGGCATGGAGTCTTCCTTTTGCGGTGTCGCAGTGTAGGGAAATTTCTTCTTTTGAGGAATGTGACATGTCAAAGTTATTTCATCAATCATATAAATAAAATACTATGAGGCTGTTTCATGATAAATTAGATTTGGAAGAAGATAATAACAAGGAAGGCGGAGAAATAGCGGAGCGCAAGGGCTGCAGGTTTTTGCATGATGAGGCTGAATTGGAGGCGAGACTTGCACGGCTTGAGGCCGATACGAGAAAATGCGAGAATGAGCTGTCGGCCTTGAGGCAGGCTGCCGAGGCGGGCGACATGGATGCCCAGATGCAGCTTGCCGGGTATTATCATCGCGATAACAACTTCAAGCAGGCACTCGTCTATTACGGGCTTGCAGCAGAGAAAGATAATAAAAATGCCATTAGAATGATGGCGGAACTGTATCGGAAATGTAAGCGCTTAGATGAGGCAGAGCAGTGCTACAGACGATTGGAAGCGGTTTCCGGTAAGGCTATGGATCTTGAGCTGGGCAAACTTCTGCTGGAGAAAGGGGATAAGCCACAGGCAGTGGAGTATCTGAGGAAGGCCGCAAAAGCAGGAAAAAAGGAGGCTGCGCAGCTGCTGGAAAAGCTTGATTATGTTCCGGATGTCAGTCAATTGGAACGGATGGCATTGATGAATGGCTGCAAAGATGCCGCATTGGAGTTGGGTGAATACTATTATGAGAAGGTTCCGAGGCTTTCCGCATTCTGGTACCACTTTGCCTATACTCATAACCACGTGCGCCCCCTTGACCAGGAATGCATCAACAAAGTTTTTGGCAAATCTCACTATTGCGAAGAAGAGGTGAGACGGTTGGATGAAGGTTCGTTTAGTATCTTTAAAAGAAGTGGCACTCGCAGAGCCCGCGAGATTCGGGCGGAAATTGAAAGTAAGGAACAGTTCGCTGAAAGTGACAACGACCCTTCTCTGCTTGTGGAGTTGGGTGACTTGTATGAAAGCCTTGGCGAGTATGAGTCGGCACTTCAGAGGTATTTTATGGCGATGGATGGAGGAAGTGGGGATGTCGATGTTCGGATTGCCGTAGCATATATGCGGGCAGGTGACTTATCTAACGGAATGCATTGGCTGCAAAAGGCTGCCGACCGAAATGACCTGAATGCATACAACTATCTTGCACGGACCTATGAGGAAATGAATGACAGGGAGAATCAATTGAAATGTTGCCTTAGACTGTCGGAATTGGGGAACAGGTTGGTTGATGTCCGCATAGCAGAGTTGTATGAGGCGAAGATGGAGTTTTCGAAAGCCTTGTTCTACTATAAACGGTATTGGGAGCACGAAATCGGTCAGCCAGGGAAGGATGTAAGAATGGAAAATAAGATTCACCGACTGGAGCGGATGTGTCCTTCGGGCCATGATGCGATTGACCAACTTGAGAAAGTTTTCAACACCTACAGGAAACAGGCAAAGATAGCAGCCATAAAGTTGGGAACCTGCTATTATGAGGGCACTGACATAGAGCCGGACTATCAGAAATCAGCCTTCTGGTACCGCCAAGCCGGCACGAAATAATCCAACCTCATCAGGTTTTACGTGGTTTTGCCTTTTATGATAAATCGTAGATGAAAATTGGGGATAACCATTGTTCCGTATGATACCGTAGCAGAGCCCTTACCCAATTGCTCGGACAGCCATTTGTTGCCCCACAATCTCATCACAACTACCTCCATAACACAGTTTGTATTCTCATCTTTTTTCCATTATGGATAAAAGATGAGAATACTTGTTTATTTCCGATGCAGTATGTGTACATCGTTGATTATCAATAGTATAGCGCTCTAAAAGGTACAACCAGTAGGTTGGCAAGTATCTGAGAATGTGTAAGTTAGTGATTTTTAGCACCATTCTCGGCTTGTACCTCCATTTTGGAAAGTAAAAGTAAGTGTAATTTCTTGAATATCAAAATGTGCGGTACAAAAACTTGTGAAAAATGGCGTTTTTTGATGAGAAAAGGTACAAAAATGGCTCTATAACCAAGGGGGACATAATCCGTATTTTGCGAAGTATTTGGTCTTCACTCAATAGTCATAAATCGGGTCTTCAAACGAGATTTCATCAGCCTTATTTTCCAATATATCATCCTTGATAAGAGCGGCCTTTGAACGGGAAATTGAGGTCGTTGAAGAGATTTGATAGCGATGTATCACTTGGTTAAACTGATGGCCTTTTCTCCGGCAGTAAGGGCCTTGGGCCTT
>CALUMX010000013.1 GCA_944321875.1 uncultured Muribaculaceae bacterium | reverse complement strand
TGGGTGTTTAGCTCAGCTGGTTCAGAGCATCTGCCTTACAAGCAGAGGGTCGGCGGTTCGAATCCGTCAACACCCACCACAAGAGAGACAACTCTTAAAACCATCGGAGGATGTAAAGCGAAATAAGAACTTGGGTGTTTAGCTCAGCTGGTTCAGAGCATCTGCCTTACAAGCAGAGGGTCGGCGGTTCGAATCCGTCAACACCCACAAAAGGTTGCAAATTCGTTTGCAACCTTTTTCTTTTTCTCTCCCTTCTGAAAAAATCCGATTACAGACAAAGAAAAGAGCGGCATCAGCCCATCAGCCGATACCGCCCCTCTCATATATACATTAAAATTATGTTCGTTCCGCGACCTTAGAAGCGGTAGCCCACTCCCAAACCGAAATAAAGCAGATTGCCGTAAGCACCGTTGGCAAAAGACGAGCTTTCGAAACGCGGCGCATACTTCACGCTGAAGGCATACGACAGATGACTGCCGGTCTCAACAGCAATCTCCGCACGGAGTCCGACCGACACACGGTCCTTTGCCTTCGTCCACTGACTGAAGGAATTCCACTTCTTTCCATCGGCATCTTCCGAACGCCCGCCAAGCTGCCACTGCATGTAAGGACCCACACCGGCACGGAGACCCACACGGTCGGTAATCGCATGGCGGTAGTTGAACATCACAGGAATACTCAGCGAATAATACGACTGCCAGGCGGCATTGGTTTCTTTCATTTGAGAAGAACCCGCCACGGGCAGCATCAGCGACTTCGCGCCGTTGGTTTCATAGGAGAACTCCGCACCGGGCGCAATGCTCCACGCATCGTTCTTCAGCCGGAAATCATATTCCGCACCAAGGAAACCACCCATGCCGACTCCCATCTCAGAGCCCGCCACGTTCCAGTCGCAAGCCTTCGTCATCAGCAATCCACCCTTTACGTTCCACGCATTCTGAGCATGAACACTAAAACCTGCGCAGAGCACACAAACAGTAAAAATCAATTTTTTCATAAAACAGAGATTAGTTAATAATTATCCACTACAAATTAGTTAAACATTTTATCATTAGTTCTCACTTAGTTAAGCGGATGCAAAAATACAGTTTATTTTGAAAGCACAGCAAGGAGTGTATATTTTTAGCATATTTTTCCTATCAGGCACATAAATTCAAAAAGCATTCGTTCTTCTCCTACCCGAGAGAGACAGGCAGCGATTTGGAAGAGTCAAACCTGAAAACGATGTTTTCGTTTGCCTATTCGCTCGCCTTGCACTATCTTTGCACACAGAAACTAAACTTACATTAGATATGGCTTTAACATCACTGACAGCGATTTCCCCCATCGACGGTCGTTATCGCAACAAAATCGAAGTTCTTGAGAACTACTACTCTGAGTATGCGCTCATCCGCTACAGAGTGAAGGTTGAAATCGAATATTTCATCGCTCTCTGCCGCCTGCCTCTGCCACAGCTGAAAGACATCGACAGTGCGCTGTTCCCGGAGTTGCGTAAAATCTACAATGAGTTTTCGGTCGACGACGCTCAGCGCGTGAAGGACATCGAAAGCGTGACCAATCACGATGTGAAGGCCGTAGAATATTTCATCAAGGAGAAATTTGACGTGCTCGGCCTCGAAGCCTACAAGGAATTCATCCACTTCGGACTGACCTCTCAGGACATCAACAACACTTCCGTACCGATGCTTATCCGCGACTCCATCAAGGAGGCATTCATGCCGGTACTCAACGAGTTGGTCGACCTGCTCAACAGCTTCGCAGAAGAATGGAAGGACATCCCGATGCTCGCCAAGACTCACGGACAGCCGGCATCACCGACACGCCTCGGCAAGGAAATCCGCGTGTTCGCCTACCGCCTCGAGCGTCAGCGCGCACTGCTGGAGCAAGTGCCCATCAGCGGTAAGTTCGGCGGCGCAACCGGCAACTTCAACGCCCACCGCATCGCGTTCCCGGAAATTGACTGGCGCTCATTCGCCAAGACTTTCCTCAACGAGAGCCTCGGCATCGAACGTGAGGAATGGACTACCCAGATTTCCAACTACGACAACCTGGCAGCCCTCTTCGACGCGCTCGCACGCATCAACACCATCATCATCGACCTTGACCGCGACATGTGGCAATACATCTCGATGGAATACTTCAAGCAGAAAATCAAAGCCGGCGAAGTTGGCTCTTCCGCTATGCCGCACAAGGTGAACCCTATCGACTTCGAGAACTCCGAAGGCAACCTCGGCATCGCCAACGCCATCTATGCCCACCTGGCAACGAAACTGCCTATCTCCCGTCTGCAACGCGACCTCACCGACTCTACGGTACTCCGCAACGTAGGCGTGCCGATGGCCCACTCGCTCATCGCACTCCACAGCACACTGAAGGGTCTGCACAAGCTGCTGCTCAACGAGAGCGCCATCAACCGCGACCTCGACAACATGTGGAACGTTGTGGCTGAGGCTATCCAGACCATCCTCCGCCGCGAAGGCTACGAGAAGCCTTACGAAACGCTCAAGGCGCTGACCCGCACCAACGCAACCGTCGATGCCACAAGCATTTCCGAGTTTATCGACACGCTGAAGGTGAGCGACGAAGTGAAAGCCGAACTCAAGGCCATCACTCCTCATAACTATACAGGCTTCTAAGCAGAATCCCTGCCGATATGCATAAGGGAGCGCGCAATTAAAAAGAATGTTAAAAAATTTTTTAACAGCATTTCTTTTTAATTGCGCGCTCTTTTTATTTCATTAAATTCATTTATCTTTGCAGAAGAAAAATAGCCGATATGGCTTAAATAGATACATCTCTTATAAACCATAGAACTAAAGAATTGAATTAGAACGCCGAGAGGCTGTATTTTTTTAACTACATTAATCGCAAATTGGGTATGGAAATCAACAAGAAGCCAAAGAGACCTCGCATTGGCGAATCTCAAGATTTAAACGCCGAATCCGGTCGTGTGGAAAAAGTTACCTACAATCCAAATTCTGCATTTGTCGGTGAAACGACTGCCAACGACGGAACATCCGCTCCGAGCACTGACAGCGCTGCCAAGTACAGAAGAAACTACAATCAGAACAACTATCAGCGAAACGATTACAACAACTACAACAACCGCTACGGTCGCAACAACAACCGCCAGGGTGGTTACAACAACTACAACAACCGTCAGCAGAACTCGTTCAACAACGAAAGCCAGGATAACTTCAACGAATTCGGCAGCACTCAGCAGCAATCTACTGAAACCTATAACAACAGCAACAACAATAACCGTCAAGGCGGATACAATAACAACCGTCAGGGCGGTTACAACAACTATAACAACAATCGCCAGGGTGGCTACAACAACCGTCAGGGCGGATACAACAACTACAACAACAATCGCCAGGGTGGCTACAACAACCGTCAGGGCGGTTACAACAACTTCGGCGGCAATAACAACCGTCAGGGTGGTTACAACAACTTCGGCGGCAACAACCGTCAGGGTGGCTACAACAACTTTGGCGGCGGAAACAACCGTCAGGGCGGTTACAACAACTTCGGCGGCGGAAACAACCGTCAGGGTGGCTACAACAACCGCCAGCAGAACAACCGTCAGGGTGGCTACAACAATTTCGGCGGCAACAACCGTCAAGGCGGATTCAACAACCGCCAGCAGAACCGTCCGCAGGCTGGCAAGCGCTTCACTCCGCGTCCGAAACAGGTAATCTACGAAATGCCTGAAATGGACCCGAACGAAGAAACACGTCTGAACAAGTTCATGGCCAACGCCGGCATCTGCTCACGCCGCGAAGCCGACGAACTGATACAGCAAGGTCTTGTAAAGGTCAACGGTGTGGCTGTGACTGAGCTCGGTACGAAAATCAAGCGCGATGACGTGGTTGAATATCAGGACAAGGTCGTTACTCTTGAGAACAAGGCATACATCCTGCTCAACAAGCCGAAAGACTGCGTGACTACAAGCGATGACCCGGACGGACGTCTGACTGTCATGGACATCGTGAAGAACGCTTGCAAGGAGCGCATCTATCCGGTAGGCCGTCTCGACCGCAACACAACAGGCGTACTCCTGCTCACCAACGACGGTGACCTCGCTTCCAAGCTGACTCACCCGAAGTACATCAAGAAGAAAATCTACCACGTATGGACCGACAAGGACATCGCGGAAGACGATATGCAGCGTCTGGCCGACGGTATTGAGCTGGAGGACGGACCAATCCACGCCGATGCCATCAGCTACGTCAACGACCACGACAAGAACCAGGCCGGCATCGAAATTCACTCAGGCCGCAACCGTATCGTGCGCCGTATGTTTGAGTCACTCGGCTACCGCGTGACGAAGCTCGACCGCGTATACTTCGCCGGACTGACCAAGAAGAACCTGCCGCGCGGACGCTGGCGTTACCTCACTCAGGAGGAAGTCAACTTCCTGAAACAAGGTTCTTTTGAATAACATTAGCAACGAATTCATTCAGATACAACGATAATGAAACGTACAAAAATATCAGAAATCTGGGCACCGGAATTGATTGGTACCGATGTCTGTGTAAAAGGTTGGGTAAGAACCCGCCGCGGTAACAAGCACGTACAGTTTGTTGCCCTCAACGATGGCTCAACCATCAAGAACATCCAGATTGTGTTCGACATGGCAAAATTCTCTGACGAGGAAATGAAGCCCATCACAACCGGAGCGAGCCTCTGTGTCATCGGAAAGCTCGTAGAATCGCAAGGTAAGGGACAGACTGCCGAGATTCAGGCTGAAAAGCTCGAAATCTACGGCTTGGCCGACCCTGAGACATATCCGCTGCAGAAGAAGGGTCACACCCTTGAGTTCCTGCGCGAGAAAGCACACCTCCGTCCGCGTACCAACACGTTCGGAGCCGTGCTCCGCATCCGCCACACATTGGCTTTCGCCATCCATAAGTTCTTCAACGAACGCGGCTTCTTCTACCTCAACACTCCGCTCATCACATCGAGCGACTGCGAGGGTGCCGGAGCCATGTTCCAGGTGACTACACTCGACCTCAACAACCTGCCAAAGACTGAGGACGGCAAAATCGACTATACACAGGACTTCTTCGGCAAGCCGGCCAGCCTGACCGTTTCCGGCCAGTTGGAAGGCGAGCTCGGCGCTACCGCTCTCGGTGCCATCTATACTTTCGGCCCGACATTCCGCGCTGAGAACTCCAACACACCGCGCCACTTGTCTGAGTTCTGGATGGTTGAGCCGGAAGTGGCTTTCAACGACATCAACGACAACATGGAGCTGGCTGAGGACTTCATCAAGTACTGTATCAACTACGCTCTTGAGAACGCAGCCGACGACATTGAATTCCTTGCCAAGATGTACGACGAGGAACTCATCGAACGCCTCAAGTTCGTTGTCAACAATGATTTCGTACGCCTCACCTACACTGAGGGTATCAAGATTCTCGAGGAATCCGGCCACAAGTTCGAATTCCCGGTATTCTGGGGCGCAGACCTCCAGAGCGAGCATGAGCGCTTCCTCGTAGAGGAGCACTTCAAGAAGCCGGTTATCCTGACTGACTATCCGAAGGAAATCAAGGCCTTCTACATGAAGCAGAACGAAGACGGCAAGACCGTACGCGCCATGGACGTGCTCTTCCCGAAAATCGGCGAGATTATCGGCGGTTCAGAACGTGAGGAGAACTACGAGAAACTCGAGACTCGCATCAACGAGCTCGGCATCCCGATGAAGGATATGTGGTGGTATCTCGACACACGCCGCTTCGGCACAGTGCCTCACGCAGGATTCGGCCTCGGCTTTGAGCGCCTCGTGCTGTTCGTAACCGGCATGACCAACATCCGCGACGTGATTCCGTTCCCGCGCACTCCGAACAACTGCGAGTTCTAATCGCGCACACGGACAAGACAATTCTACAGACAACGTAAATAAAAATACGAACGGCAGGGTGGAGGCGCTACGTCAAGGCCACCCTGCCTTTCTTGTCATCAAAAGACAAGCCTTTTCTTTGCCGTTACGCGCAAAGATTTTAAATTTGCAAGTATAACAACCCTCCGGGCAAACCTGCCGGAAATAACAGAACAGACATATATATGACATTTGAAGAGTTAGGAGTAAGAGAAGACCTGCTGATGGCCATCATGGAAATGGGATTTGAAAGCCCGATGCCCGTACAGGAACGTGTAATCCCCCACTTGCTGCACGAAGACGGCGACGTTGTGGCCCTTGCCCAGACCGGCACCGGAAAGACAGCGGCATTCGGACTGCCCGTCATCCAGCGCACCGACACTTCCCTGCGTCAGCCACAGGCTCTTATCATCTCTCCTACCCGCGAGCTCTGCCTGCAAATCGGCGGAGACCTGGCCGATTTCTCCAAGTACACCAAGGACCTGAAAGTGCTGCCCGTCTATGGCGGCTCAAGCATCGAGAGCCAGATACGCAGCCTGCGTCAGGGGGTACACATCATCGTGGCCACTCCCGGCCGCCTGCTCGACCTGATTAACCGCGGAGTCGTCAACCTGTCGGCCGTACACACAGTTATCCTCGACGAGGCCGACGAGATGCTCAACATGGGATTTCTCGACGACATCAATGCCATATTGGAGAATGTGCCGGAGGAACGCAAGATGCTTCTCTTCTCGGCTACCATGCCCGATGAAATCGCGAAAATCGCGAAAAACTACATGCACAACCCGCAGGAGTTTGTCATCGGTACCCGCAACGAGGGAGCGCAGAACGTGAAGCACGTCTACTACATGGTCAACGCCAAGGACAAATACCTGGCGCTGAAGCGAATCGCAGACTCCAACCCCAACATATACGGTATCATCTTCTGCCGCACGCGCCGCGACACGCAGGAAATCGCCGACAACCTCATCGCCGACGGCTACAACGTCGACGCCCTGCACGGCGACCTCTCGCAGATGCAGCGCGACACGGTGATGAAGAAATTCCGCGAGCGTACGCTCCAACTGCTTGTCGCCACCGATGTTGCCGCACGCGGTCTCGACGTCGACAGCCTGACGCACGTCATCAACTACGGACTGCCCGATGACCCTGCCACCTACACGCACCGCAGCGGACGTACCGGACGCGCCGGAAAGACGGGTGTGTCCATCGCCATCATCCACTCCCGCGAGAAATCAAAGCTCCGCGAGATTGAGAAGAAGATACAGAAGGAGTTTGAGAAAGGCACTGTCCCGACTCCGCAGCGCATCATCGAGAAACAGCTCTACAACCTGGCCGACCGCATCGAGCGAGTGAAAGTCAACGAAGAGGAAATCGAGAAATACCTGCCGGGCATCGTGCGCAAACTCGAATGGCTCTCCGAGAACGACCTGCTGAAGCGCATCGTCTCGCTGGAGTTCAACCGCCTACTCGACTACTACAAGGACGCTCCTGAGGTAATCGACTATGAGGAAAAGAAGCCGAAGAAAGCAGAGAAGAACGCCAAGACCGCACAGCGCGCCGACAAGGACCGCCGCGTAGCCGAAAAAGGCTTTGAGCGCGTCTACGTCAACGCCGGAAAGGCCGACGGATTCTACCCTGCCCGCCTCATCGACACGCTCAACCAGAACATGGACGGACGCGTCGAAATCGGCCGCATCGACCTTTTCAACAACTATGCGCTGTTCGACGTGCGCAAGGGCGAAGGCCGGAAAGCCGTAGCCGCGCTGAAGAACGCACGCTATTTCGGCAAACGCCTCTACTCGGAAATCGCCGACCCCAACCGCGACTACGAGCATGCCTCCGAGCGGAAATCCAACAGCAAGGGTAAGCGCAAGGACGATGACGACAACTTCAGCAAATTCAAGAAACGTAAAAACAAAAAATCAAAATAAAGCATTATGGCACTCCGACTCTTGATGGCCACGGCTGTTGCCTGCATGGCCTCTGCGGCATTCGCCGCCGGCTCTCCGCAAAACTTTCTCTCGACTCCTGAGGCCGAAATGGATACAATCATGGAAGTGAAGGTCGTAAGCCCCGAACAGCTTTCTGAACAGGCCCGCACGGCAACGGAGAAGACGGCCGCCGCTCCGATAGAACGACCGGTCATGACCGACGCTTTCCACAGCAACATCTTCCGTCTGCCGGCCCTCGACATCATCGACCCGACCACACGGCTCGACATGGTGGAGTATTACATCAACCACAGCGACCACAAGTCGACTACCCGCACGAACGACGAGACATGGATTGCTGAAATCGGTTACGGAACGTCGGGCAAGCTGAAAGTGGAACGCATGGTCATCCGCATCGGCGAGAACTCCTCCGTCGAACTGGTCAACTACCTGAACGACAAGGGAGAGACCGTGCTGTATGCCGCCGTCACCACCGTAGCCCTGCCGGCCGAGTCAAGCGACATGCGCATCTTCAACAGCAACGGCGACGAGTACAAGCTCGAATCTTTCTGGAAAAAGCCGACGCTGAATGATTTTCTGACTAAAGAGGGACGCAAGCAGAAAAAAGACCTCGCCAAACTGGTTGATTTCCTGCTCTACCGGATGAACTTCGACAATTCCGGCGACATGACGCTCACTCTGACGCTGAAGGACTACATGAGCAAGGAGGACTATGAGAAAATCAAGCCCTTCCTCGTGGAAACCATCCACTACCGTTCCTTCAAGGCGCAATCACTGGTCAAGGTTGAAAAATAAACCGCTCCGCAACGATGTCTCTGAGGCTGGCACATATAAGACTGATTATTGTCCTGTCGTTGCTCTTCATGCTGTTTGTAGGCTATAAAGAGTACATGTACAACAGGGCCTCAGCCATCGTGCCGCTGGCCAATGTCAGCAACTACAACGTCTACGGCATTGACATATCGGCTCACAACGGAGAAATCGACTTTGCAACGGCCAAGGCCGACAACCTGGATTTTGTGCTCATCAAGGCTTCGGAAGGCGCCACATTCCGCGACGCCAAATTCAACGACAACTACGAGAACGCCAGCAAAGCCGGATTCAAAGTGGGCGCCTACCACTTTTTCCGCTACGACGTGACCGGCCGTCAGCAGGCCGAAAACTTTCTGGATGCCGTCAAAGGCAAGGACCTGTCGCTGCCGTTGGCCATCGACGTTGAGAACTCCGGCAACCCGTGGGTATTTTTCAAAAGCCCGGCATCCCGCGAGCTGCGCAACATGATTGACCACCTGAAAGCACGCCACTACCCGGTCATCGTCTACACCAACAAAAGCACGCATAAAGACCTGATTAGCGGACGCTTCCACGACTGTCCGCTATGGCTCTGCACCTTCTCAAAACCCGACACGACCTACCAGTGGACCATCTGGCAATACAGCCATGTGGGACAAATCTCCGGCATTCCGGGCGATGTCGACCTCAACGTGTTCTGCGGCGACAGCACCGAATGGGACACCTTTGTCAGCCGGACACGCTACGAATTTTCCGAAGCGGCGAAAATCAGGCAATAATTCCACCGCCATCACATCCCTCCACCTGCAAAAAGGATGCAATAATTTACAATTTTCTACGTTTATAACTTGGCAGGGATATTACGCCCGAATCCACCAGAAAATTGATACAATGCGACTACGTTACAGAATATATTACCACCTACTGCTGGCACTGGCCTTCGTGACAGGCGGCTTGCTGCAGGCCAACGCCGCCGACTATGCCGCCGAGTCGGTACTGGCTCAGGGCAAATGGGTTAAAATAGAGATTGAAGAGAGCGGCATCTACCAGCTGACTCGCTCCACGCTCGCCGGATGGGGCTTCGGCGACATCAATGCCGTGAAGATTTACGGTTATGGAGGCGCCATGATTTCAGAAGTCATGGGCGAGGGTATCGGATATACCGACGACCTGCCACAAGTGCGCGTGCTCCGCGAAAAGGACAAAATCATCTTCTACGCGCAAGGCCCCGTCGACTGGAAACAAAGCGGCAGCTCCTACATCCAACAGCAGAACCCCTACTCGACCAAAGCCTACTACTTTATCACCGACCGCGAGGACCTGCCGTCACTTCCGATGGAGGAGACAGGCAGCAACGCAGGCAACGGAAAAAACATCACCGATTTCCCCGCCCGCCTCTATCATGAGTTGGAGGAAGTGGCACCGGCCACCACAGGCCGTACGCTGCTCGGCGAGGATTTCAAGTTCAAGCAGACCCAGTCTTTCAAATTCGAGCTTCCTGACATCGTTCCTTCGTCCACCGTTTCGGTTACGACCCGCTTCATGGCGGCCACCAGCGGCACGTCACGGCTTTCGGTAACCACGAAGGATGGTTCTAAGGTCAGCGAATCAAACATCATGAGCACATCCGGCTCGTATGCCATCGGCCGCACCGTCACCTCCAAAGGAAACATTGCGGGATACAACTCTGAAATTCTGGACCTTGACCTTGCTTTCAAACCGTCGGGAAGCGTCTCGTTTGCCAACCTTGACTACATCACCGTCAACTACCGCCGACAGTTGAAGATGCTGGACAAATCCATGGACTTCCGAAGCACGTCAGCCCGCTGCACCGACAGCACCTTTGTCGTTTCCAACTTCACAGAAAGCCAGAAGATATGGGACGTCACAGTTCCGTACGCACCCAAGTCGGTCAAATTCGGGATGAGCGGAAGCAATGCCCAGTTCCGCCAGACGGAAAGCGGCATTCGCGAATACATAGCTTTCAATCCCTCTTCCATATTCCCGTCACCCAAAAAGGCGGAAAACGTTGCCAACCAGAACCTGCACGGCAAGGAAACTCCTACAATGCTCATCATCACGCCCAGCGCCTTCCGAAGCGAGGCCGAACGGCTGGCTGAGCTTCACCGCACCACCGATGGCTTCAAGGTGGAAGTGGTGACCGACGAGGCCGTCTACAACGAATTCTCATCCGGTACTCCCGACGTGATGGCTTACCGCAAGATTGCCAAAATGTGGTGGGACCGCAGTGCCGACAAGGACGAATACAGTCCTGAACGGTTCCGCTATCTGCTGCTCTTCGGCCGTTCCGTTTTCGACAACCGCCGGCTCTCATCAGCGGTATCGACCGTGAAATACCCCACACTGCTCACATGGGAATCCTACGACTGCGACAGCGAGTCGTCAAGCCTCAACGCCGACGACGTGTTCGGCTACCTGGTCGACGGCTCCGATGCCTCCCGCTATACGGCACGCGAAATGTGCATCGGCATCGGCCGACTGCCGGTCAAGGATGCCACGGAGGCAGCTGAGATGGTCGACAAAATCTACCGCTATGCCACCTCAGACAATACCGGAGACTGGCGCACCAACGTCATGATGATTGCCGACGACGGCGATACGGGCAGCCACATGAAGTGGATGGAGAAAGCCGTCAGCTCGCTCGGCAGCAACGGCGGAGGCGACTACGTCGTGAAACGCATCTATCTCGATGCCTACAATCAGGAATCATCGGGTGCCGGACACTCCTATCCCGATGCAAAGAACGAAATGCTGCGCCGTTTCCGCGAGGGCGTCATCTATGCCGCCTACCTCGGCCACGCCAACCCCTACTCCTGGACACACAACGAGCTGTTGCGCTGGCAGGACATTGAGAATGAGTTCTACTACCGCAACTACCCGCTGCTCTATACAGGCACCTGCGAGTTCACCCGCTGGGACGCGCCTTCCGTGTCGGGCGGCGAACTGCTGCTGCTCAACCCCGACGGAGGCACCATCGCCATGATTACCTCCTCGCGCGTGACCGGCATCGACTCCAACGGCCGCTATGCCGACTGCCTCTCGCGCTATGTGTTCTCGCCGCTGACAAACGGTGAGATGCCGCGCCTCGGCGACATCATGAAGCGTTCCAAGAACGACAAGGAATACAGCCAGTATGCCGACCACAGCATGCGCTACGTCCTGCTCGGCGACCCGGCACTGCGCCTGAAATATCCGGAAGGGGGCGTTCAGGTCACTTCCATCAACGACCAGACACCCGACCCCGACAACATGCCGGAGATAAAAGCCCGTGAGAACGTGGTGTTCAAGGGCTACGTCACCGACAAGAGCGGCAAGAAGCTCGACGACTTCTCCGGTCTGCTCTCCGTCTCCGTCTATGACGCCGAACAGTCCGTTTCGACCCACGGCAACGGCGACAACGGCACGGAAGGTGCAGTCGTCACCTATCAGGAGCATACCAACCGGCTCTACCTCGGCACCGACTCCGTAAAGAACGGTGAGTTCCAGCTCTCGTTCAAGATGCCATCGGCCATCGTCAACAACTACACGCCGGCCATGATTAGCCTCTATGCGCAGTCCGACAACTACGACGCCATCGGCAAGAACGAGCAGTTCTACGTCTACGGCATCGACGAGTCGGCATCCGACGACGTGACAGGCCCGGAAATCCGCACCATGTATCTCAACAATGCGGGCTTCAAGGACGGCGACACCGTCAACGAGACACCGTTCCTCGTCGCTTCCTTCTACGATGAGTCGGGCATCAACCTGTCAAGCATCGACATCGGCCACAACATCGTCCTGACCATCGACGGACGCACGTCCATCACCGGCATGGAAAGTTTCTACTCACAGGATACGGAAAAGGTGGGCCACCTCAACTACCAGCTTGACGAGCTGGCACCCGGCAGCCACACGATGCGCCTGCGCCTCTGGGACGTGCTGGGCAATATGTCGGAAAAGACCATCTCGTTCAACGTCGAGAAAGGCCAGCGTCCGCAACTTTTCCGCATCTACACGACCGCCAATCCGGCAAAGACATCGGCCGACTTCTACATCGAGCATAACCGGCCGGATGCGCTGCTCAACGTGCGCCTGACCGTCTACAACATGCTCGGCCAGTCAGTCTGGACAGCCGAGAAGAAGGGCCGCAGCGACATGTTCACGTCGTCACCCATCACCTGGGACCTGACCGACGGAAGCGGCCGCCGCGTGACGAGAGGCATCTACCTCTACCGCGCCGAAGTGTGGACCGACGGCGGCGAGGCTTCGGCAATCACCCAGCGCATCGCCGTAGCAGGAGAATAAACGACCAGAAAAGAGGCGGAAAACCGAACGTTTTCCGCCTCTTTCACATCCGGCAACCCGGGCTTCCCCGAGGCTTTCTTCTCTCTGAATTTGCTACTTAGGGCAATAATCATTAATTTTGCAGGCAAAAAGGAACATACCCCTATAAAGCTATGAGTGTCGAAGGAAAGAAAATATTATTGCCAGAGCCGACACTGCGCCGACTGCCGTGGTATCTCGCATACATAAACATGCTGCGTACACAGAAGGTGGAGTACGTCTCTTCCACACAAATCTCGCGCACCATCAACGTCGATGCCTCACAAATTGCCAAGGACTTGTCGTTCCTCAACATTAAAGGGAAGACGCGTATCGGTTACCAGGTGGAACACCTGTCGACGGAACTCTCCAATTTCCTAGGATTCCACGAAGACCACAGCGCATTCATGATTGGAGTGGGCAGCCTGGGCTCCGCGCTCATTCAGGACTCCGGACTGATTCAGTACGGCCTGCACATCGTGGCCGGGTTCGACGTCGACGAGAACATTGTGGGCAAGAACATTTGCGGTGTTCCCATCTATCACATCTCCACGCTCAAGGAAATGGTCGAGAAATACCAGGCCGGAATCGGCATCCTCGCCGTCCCTGTGGAGCACGCTCAGCAGTCAACCGACCTGCTTATCGAATGCGGCATCAAGGCAATCTGGAACTTCACGCCGTTCCGCATCAAAGTGGCCGACAACATCGTCGTGCAGAACACTTCCATCTATGCCCATCTGGCAGTTATGTATAACCGAATCAACGGAAACAAGTGAAAACAATCAGAATAAAAACAATCGAAGGCTTTGAGCATCCGGCTGTCGACATCCTCCCGGACTCAGCCCTGCAGAAAAGCGGGAAACCATTCTTCGTTCCTGACTTTGCCGACCGTTTCATCTGCCAGACGGCTACAGCCGTGCAAATCAACCGCCTCGGCAAGAACATCGGCGAGCGGTTCGCCCACCGCTACTATGACGAAATCGGCCTCTGCCTCTCCATCGAGGCACCCGAATTGCTCGACCGTCTCCGCCAGACAGGTGCCCCCTGGGCCTTGGCTACGGCATTTGACGGCTCCGTTATTACGGGCAACGTCTTCCCGAAAGAGGAAGTCATGCCGGGAGAAGGACGTGCGACAACGACCGTCGACGGTAACGAAGCCGCATCCTTTACCCTTCCTGAAGCCGCGGAAATCGACCGGCTCATCGCCTACCTCAGCCGTTTCTTCACGCTGAAAATAGGCGACTGCATCCTGATTGAGGATTCCCACGAAATTTCATTGACCATCAACAGTCGTATCCTGGCCTGCATCAACGGGAAAGAATCTGTCAACATAAGAGTAAAATGACGAAATTACATATCAGACTTCTTACCTGCACCGTATTCTTCTGTGCAGGTTTTTTGGCTCATGCGGTTGAATTTGCCAACAAATCCATGCTCTCCGAGGGCAACTGGATTAAAATAAAAGTCAGCAAGGACGGCATTTACGAGCTCACCGACGCCCAACTGAAGGAATTCGGCTTCAGCAATCCTGCGGAAGTCAAGGTGTTCGGCTACGGCGGCTACCGTCAGGATGAGCACATTGACCGTCAGGGCATTGACGACCTTCCGCAAGTGGCTACGCTGCGTGAGAACGGGAAAACCTATTTTTACGCAAAGGGAACCACCAGCCTCAAAATGCTCATCAACGACACCGACGCGACCCGCTATTGCCAGCCGACAAACAATCCCTATTCAAGCTACGGTTATTACTTTCTGACCGACCGGTCGGACATTCCGGCTCTCAACGTCACTTCCGTCAGTACCGGCAACGGCGACATTGCGGGCCTCAGCAAGCGGTACACTGACGGAACGGACTATCTGATTTTCGAAAACGAAGTGACCAACCCGAGCTACTCCGGCCAGATTTTCCTGGGCGACAACATCGCCGTCGACGGAAAGAAGCAATATACTGTCCAATTCCCCGCCTTTGCCGGTACGGGAAAAGTGAGCATCTACTCCAACATCGGCATCAAGACAGCAACTCTCGCTACTGCCAAATTTACCGTCAACGGCAAGGAGATGACCTATCTGCGCAACACCAACACGAAGCGCGCCAACATCAGCTACAGCTCCTACATCTATGAGCCGTTCAGCGTGGGTGCCACCGTCAATGCAGCCGACATCGCCTACAACGGCAGCGCGGCCGACATCCGTCTCTCCTACGAGCCGGGCAATTTCCACACGGCACGCATCGACTACGTCACCGTGGGCTATCAGGCTCGCAACGTCATACCTGACGGCTACGCCCAGGCACGCCGCTTCTTCTTCCTCAAGCAGAATGAGGGAATCGAAATGGAAAGTACCACAGCCACAACGCACGCATGGCTGGTCGACAACGGCAGCCTGAACCTCCAGCCTCAGGAGTACGTTCTCGCATCCCACCGCGTCATCGTACCGCAGGAGAGCGGCGAGTGGCTGAAATTCATCTTCTTCGACAGCTCACGGCAACAGTATGTCCCGGAATTTGTAGAAAAGGTAAGCAATCAGAATTTGCACGGACTGGCAACGCCCGACATGCTCATCATCACGACCGCCACACTCGCCGATGAAGCCAAGCGTCTGGCCGATTACCGCCGTGAGAACGACGGGCTGGACGTGCTGATTGTTGCGCAGGAGAAGATTTTCAACGAATTCTCCTCCGGCGGACAGGACGCAATGGCCTATCGCCGTTTCGCGCAGATGCTGCACTCCCGCAACCCGGAAAAGATGCAGTACCTCCTGCTCATGGGCGGCGGAACCTACGACAACCGTCAGATTTTCAACCCCGACCATAAAAATGACCAGCTTCTGACCTATCAGTCGGAGGACTCCCACCATACGACCAACTCCTACTCAAGCGACGATTTCTTCGGCGTACTGACGTCGACGGAATCCAAACTGGAGTATGCGGAGCTGGACATTGCCGTGGGACGCATCCCGTTCTTCACCAAGAAGGATGTCAACCTCTATCTTGACAAGCTGTTTGCCTACGAGCGTCAGGCCGCCGGCAAATGGCACAACGAAATGCTGCTCATCGGCGATGCCGGCGACAACAACATTCACCTGTACCAGAACGAAACGTTCGAACAGAACTTGCTGAACGATGGCAACTACTGCCCCAATTTCACGAAAATATATTTCGCCAGCTACACATCGCCGGAAAACGCATGGCTGAAATTCAAGGAACGGCTGTCGGACGGCATCGCGTTCGGCCTCTTCGTCGGACACGGCAACCCCTACTCCGTTTCGATGACGACCGCCATCATGACGATTGAAAAGGCGAAAGGCACCCGTTTCACCATTCCGCCCATCATGTACTTCTCGTCGTGCGACGTCGGACGCTTCGACATCGGGTTCTCGACCGTACTCGACGGAATGATGCTCAACCCCGACGGCGGCATCGTAGCCTCCATCGCTGCGACACGTCAGGCGTTCACCAACCAGAACGGATACCTCTCGAATGCCATCGCCAAAATGCTGGGCAAGGACGAGAGCGAATTTTCCCACGGCAAAACGCTCGGAATCATTCTGAAAGAGGCTAAAAACACCTGTGGTGACCTGAGCAAGAACCGTTTGAAATACCACGTTATCGGCGACCCGTCCATGAAAATCCCGATGGCGTCCCACCGTGTCAGCCTCACCGCCGTCAACGACGCAGCCATCGACGGGAACAGCATCAGCATACGTCCGTTGGAACGCATCAGCCTGGAAGGTACGGTAACCAACGCTGACGGCTCGGTAAACACGGATTTCAACGGCACAGCCACCGCCACTCTCTACGCCCCTGACCAGGAACTGCTAGACTATACCTACAGCAACAGCAACTACACAGCCATGAGCCGCGGCGCGGAGCTCTGCTATGCCGACATTACGGTAGAGAACGGCCAATTCAAAGGAGAAATTGCAGTACCTGCCTACGCAGCCGGCGGAGCGCTGAAACTGCGCATTGCGGCCTACGACGGCGAACACCATTCAGCATCGACGGTATTCGACAAGCTCTACCTGGACCCGGAAGCACAACCGGCGGCAACCGACACGGAATCTCCCGTCATCCGCACGCTCTACATCCGTGATGCGGAAAGCGCGGCAACGGCGACCGTCGGCCGAGACATCACGGTCTGCGCCGAGGTTTACGACAATTTCGGCCTCAACACTTCGAAGGAAAACATTTTCTCCGGCACCGTCTTCTCCATCGACGGCGGCAAAAGCGTTCACAGCGCAACCGCATTCAGCACGGAAAACGGTGTGACAAAGCTGGAAATCCCCGTCAACAACCTGAATCCCGGACGCCATGTGGGAGAACTAACGGCCACCGACTATTCCGGCAACCGCACTTCCCGCACGCTCTCGTTCATTGTGAGCAGCGGAGAGCAGCCGGAAATCGTAACCGACAGTCAGGCAGTTAACGAGGAAATCGCCATCGACGTGGAGCATGCAGGCGAGGAAACGGAAATCACCGTCAGCGACATGCAGGGCAACGTCCGCTTCCGGACCACCACATCAACGCTGCCCTACACCTGGGACGGCTGCGACAACACCGGCATCCGTCTGCCGGAAGGCGTCTACAACCTCTCGGCTACGACCGACGGGCTGGCCACTCCGATGAAAAAAATCGTGGTTGTCAGACAATAAAAAGCCCGTTTTCGTGTTATTATTGGTAGATTACAAACACAGTATCGAAACGAAAAAATGAGAATAAACCGAATAGTCATAGCATTATTGCTGGCTCTGACGGCAATGCCTGCTGTCAAGGCCGAAGGAAAAAGCGAATTCAACCCGATTCAGACGGGTGTAACGTCACTGGGCATCGCTCCTGACGCGCGTGGTGCGTCAATGGGTGACCTGGGTGCGGCTACCGAGCCTGACGCCTACTCCCAATACTGGAACCCGTCCAAATATGCCTTCGCCTACAGCTCGGCGGCGGCCAGCCTCTCCTACACGCCGTGGTTGCGTAAACTTGTCAACGACATCTTCCTCGCCAACCTGTCCGGCTATTGGAAAATCGGCGACGGCGACAACCAGGCCATCAGTGGTTCGCTCCGCTACTTCTCGCTGGGTGAAATCTCGATGACCGACCTGGAAGGTAACGCGCTCAACTCCGTCAACCCTTACGAAATGGCGTTTGACCTCGGCTACTCCCGCAAACTCTCGGAGAGCTTCTCCATGGGTGTAGCGTTGCGCTATATCTACTCCGACCTCGCTTTCGGCGACAGCTACTCCGCCGAACAGCAAAAGGGAGCCTCAGCATTTGCCGCCGACATTTCCGGCTACCTTACCACCTACCCCATCATCGGCCGTAACGAGTGCCAATGGTCATGGGGTTTCAACATCTCGAACATCGGTTCAAAGGTATCGTACAACAACGGTAACGACCCGGCTTTCCTGCCGACCAACCTGCGTCTCGGTACGACTTTCACGTTCCCGCTTGCCCAATACAACAACCTGGCGCTCTCCGTCGACATGAACAAACTGCTCGTGCCGGTGCGCCCGCGTGAAATCGACTTCACCGACGATGAAGGCAACTTCGACAGCGAGGGCTATGAGGCAAAGTTGGAGGACTGGCGCAACACGTCGTCCATCTCCGGCATCTTCAAGTCGTTCAGCGACGCTCCGGGCGGCTTCAAGGAGGAATTGCAGGAAATCAACTTCTCAGTCGGCGCTGAGTACAGCTACAACCACCAGTTCTTCGTGCGTACGGGTTACTACTACGAGAATGCCAACAAGGGTAACCGCCAATACTTCGCTTTCGGTGCGGGCTTCTCGCTCAACGTCATCCAACTCGACGCCTCCTACATGATTGCCACGGCACAAAACAGCCCGCTCGACCAGACGCTCCGCTTCTCGCTGACGTTCGACATGGACGGTCTGAAATACCTGATGGGCCGCCGTTAATAACCACAACCAACGATTTAGAATATGGGACTTAACATAAGAGTTGGATTCGGCTACGACGTGCATAAGTTTGCCGATGACCGTGAGCTTTGGCTCGGCGGTGTGAAAATTGACTACGAAAAGGGACTGCTCGGACACAGCGACGCCGACGTGGCCATCCACGCCCTCTGCGACGCAATGCTGGGAGCTGCCGCCCTGCGCGACATCGGCTTCCATTTCCCCGACAGCGACCCGCGCTATAAGGGCATCGACAGCAAGAAGCTGCTCCGTGAGGTGGCCCGCCTGCTTGACGAAAAAGGCTACGTCTTCGGAAATGCCGACATCACCATCTGTGCGGAGGCTCCGAAACTCAATCCACACGTACCGGCCATGCAGGCAGCTTTGGCCGACTGTATCGGATGCGACACCGACGACATCTCCATCAAGGCCACGACAACCGAGAAACTCGGATTTACCGGCCGCAAGGAGGGTATCTCAGCCTACGCTACCGTACTTATCGCAAAAAAATAAGGAAATTATCCAGCATATACGAAAGGCGGGCACTGATTTTGATTCAGTGCCCGCCTTCTGTATTTAGAAGCTGTTTCTTAGAAATGCATACCGATGTTCACACCCACCAGCATCGCGTTCATATCGTGCTTGCAGAAAATGGCTTTCACCTTCAGACCGCAGAACAGGGATTCGTTCACCTCATAGCGCAGGGCGACCGCCATGTTTCCACCGAATCGAACAGCGTCGTTGTAGGTCCACCAGTCACCACCGTACACACCCAGACCCATCGAAGGAATGATATAGAACCGGTCGGCCACCTTCGGCTCAACATAAACGTTGAGAGAAGCTCCCCATGTCGGGTCGTCATCGCTCAGATGCGATACCAAACCGTCGACCGACAGACCGACAAGGTCGGAAAGGTCGCTGGCAAAAGTCACTTCACCAAGAAATTCGGAAGACTCTCCAATCGGGGCATAAGCCGTTCCCGACACCTCAAAACGTCTTGACTCATTCCCTTCTTCCGCATAAAGAGCGACTGCGGAAGCAATCAGCATACAGACCACAAGTGCTAATTTTTTCATACTATTAAATTTTTAAGTTTATGAATAAAGATTTTCTTAAAGATTCCAATAATGTGGTTTACACTCCTGTTTTTTTGTTAATAAAACGCACGATTTATATAAACCCTGCATCTTTATCAATTGAAAAATAGCAAAAAAAAATTTACCCCTCCCCAAGAATCTTACAATAATTAATTCTTTGGAGAGGGATAATGAGGAGAAAGGGAAAGCACTGGCCTTCCTCTTACTTAATCAATTCTTCCATCTTTTTCTTCAGCGAACCTTTGCCATAGCCATTCCACACCTGCAACACCCTGCCATCCGGCGCAATCATCACATAATGAGGAATACCGATAACCTGATAAGCAGCAGCCAAGCCTGTGTTACCCTGGCGCAGCTCGTTCCATTGGTTACCTTTCATATTTTTCTTGGCAACAAACGATTTCCATTGCTCCTTGGAGTCCTGACTGATGCTTACGACCTCCATCTTATCCTTATACAATTGGGCTATTTCCTCCATTTCAGGCAACGATGCCACACAAGGACCGCAGCCCATGCTCCAGAAATCCAACAAGATATATTTTCCCTTAAATTCGGACAAATGACGCACGTTTCCCTCCAAATCATACAAATCGCCGTCGACCATCTCATCGCCGACCTTCACCGATTTGGGAAGATTCATGTAAGCGGTGATTTCCCGGCCTGCCGCAGTGGCCTTATCAGCCTCCGACATGCGCGCATAGAGCGACCGAATCAGGTCCTCATGTCCGAATTTCCGATTCCACTGCAAAAACGAGGCATACAATTTATACTTATCCATCCACACTGCCGAGACCGGAGCCGTCTTCATATAATTCATCTCTGCCACATAAATGAGGCTGTCCAGCGGCTCATACATAGCACGCAAGGAGTTCACCTTTTCCCAGTTGACTTCCTGCATTTTCTTACCCCGCATCAAGTCATACTCCTGCGCCATCCATTCCAAAGACTGCCGTCTCTCCGAGGGACACAAGGCCAGGAAATCATTGGAGAACTGCTGCTCGGCTACCTCACTGCTGACTTTCCACAAAGGCAGCAGGCAGTCGTCACCCGTTATTTTCACATACTTTCCAGACTGTACCCAGACATCCGCCCTTGTTCCCGGGAAACCCTTGCTGAAAGAGAATAAAAGCAATTTCTTCGGACCGGTCCCGCTGATGGTGTCACGAAAGGCGAACCGGCCTTGCACGACAGTGTCCTTGGCAACAACACGAAGCGTCCGTCCGCCCTCGACCTCCTGCAACAAGTCAATTACCACACTGTCCGGCACATTTCTCAACTCTCCTTCAATCAGGTATTCTCCGGCCGGCACCTTCGGCACAGACGCATAACTGCACAA
The DNA here is from genome assembly GCA_944321875.1 of uncultured Muribaculaceae bacterium. Taxonomy (GTDB): domain Bacteria; phylum Bacteroidota; class Bacteroidia; order Bacteroidales; family Muribaculaceae; genus Limisoma. The sequence continues at coordinate 50,904 of CALUMX010000013.1, read as the reverse complement.
CATTGCTCCGGCAACGAAGACTGCCGGAATAAAAGTTTTTATTTTCATCGTTAGATTAGATTATTTATGTTTAGCGTAGGCTTTGCGCAAGCGCGTATGATAACCCAGCGACCTGTAGCGGGGTCCGTTATAGTGATAGGCAAAGCTGTTCCAATCGTGTTTCTTCAGATATTTAACCAAATCCATATGGATACAGAATTGGGCAAACAACTCCAACTGCTCCTGCTCCGAGCGGCACATCCGCTCCACAAACTCGTCAATCGAGCTGCAGCCGCACTTCTTCCAATTGAAGCCTCCTATCTGGAACATTCCCCAGAATGTAGCCTGATTGGCCAAATCGGCGTCAATCGTCCGTGCCGACTCCAGCCGCGCCCACTGCGCCTTGCCGTAGGAACCGTATTTCCGCACATTTACTTTCTTGAACGCCTCATAGCCCAGATAGGGCTTTATGCTTTTCTTGTTGCGGCGCATCAGCGACTTGAATACGCCCAAATCGAAATTAATCAACGCCTTGCCTTCCTCAACCATCCCTATGTGAGTGTGTCCTGCCTCGATTTCCACCACCGCCTTCATGGTCGCCTTGTCAATACCCAGCTCATCGGCCACTCTCTGATAGTCGTCATCATTCAGTCTGTGAGGTTTCTCGCTGACGGAATCGGCGGCAAGCGTATCGGCTTGAGCGGCAGGCAGACTGTCTGTCTTCACGGCGGCAGTGTCACCCTCTCCGACTGCAGGAAGCGCCAACCCATAGACAGCCGTCATCACAAGAAACGAAACTACAATAAGTACTTTTTTCATCAGATTCTATTATTTCAACAAAAACATTCACTATTATCCCAAAAAGCCATGCCCCTGATGCGGGCAAAGCAACCGACTCCTTACGTCACGGAGCATGTAACTTGTTATTACCGAAAGCAAATGTATTAATTTTTATCGTAAAAAACCATTTATAAATAATAAAAGTTACGATAATTGAAGGTTGTAAGTTTCGAATGTGCATCGTCCATCAACAGCAGACGCGCCGGAATGTCGCTCAAAGGCACTTCCTCGTCCATCAGTTGACGGAGCCGACGCGCCAACTTCACGCTCTCCACGTCAAGCTCGGCCCGGGTGGTTTCCACACCGTAAGCGGCGGCCTCCTCCATCTCCGTAATAATCATCCCGGAGAACAAACCGTGCAACCCCTCCTTCCGGGCAAACAAATCGGCGTTGCACCATACGCCCACCGTATTCCCTCCATGACGGCGCAGATAGTAGGCATGGGAATGCCCTATCAGCAATCGGTCAAACAGGCCGTCGTCCTCGCTCTCCCGGGAAAACAGTCCTTTGTCCGAGCCATGCCCCAGCAGCAGAATCCGCTCCAAAGAGGATACATGGTTCAGCAGATGCTTGATTTCGGCATTGCTCCGGCTTTGGTCAATCAGACGGGCATCCGTCCCCTCATAGAGAGCCGTCAGCATCGCCGTAGTCCGGTCTTTCGGATGTATCACCAACATAATCAATTCATTAACAAGAAAAGGGCGCTTCCCTGCGGCAGAGGCCACTCCGGGAAACGCCCTTAACGTAAGTGTTTATAAATATAGCCGATAGTTTACTTTTCAGCTACCATTTCAAGAATTCTTACCAAGTGGCACCAGAATTTCTCTACAGCCGGAATGTGCATGGATTCCTTCGGAGTGTGAACGTCACGGAGTGTCGGACCGAATGAAATCATGTCGAGCTTCGGATTGTCAACCAAGAAGTTACCGCATTCCAAACCAGCGTGGAGAGAAGTGCAGTAAGGAGTGATGCCGTAAAGGTCCTCGTAAGCCTTGACAGCCACCTTCAGAATCTTTGAATCCATGTTAGGAGTCCATCCCGGATAACCGTCACCCTGCTCTACCGTAGCACCGGCAAGCTCGAAGTGAGAGTAGATTTGGGATGCGATGTCAAACTTGCGAGTCTCCTCCTCGCTACGTTGAGAAGTTGTGATGACGATTTGCTTCTTCTCGCTGTCCTTGCGGATAAGAGCGAGGTTAGTGGATGTGCTCACCATGTCCTTGATGCTGCGGCTCATGGCAATCACAGCGTTCGGCATGGAGTTCAACGCCAGAACGACACGCTTCGCCGTGCAACCGTCGATTACGCAGCAAGGGGTATCGGCTGACTCCAGAGCAATCTTCTGAAGGTCCTCGATGCCGCGGTATTCTTCCTCGATAACGGCAGCGTAGTGATTAACGCGTGTACGGAGGTCTTCCTTCTTGTCGGCAGGAACACCGATAACAGCGTATGCGTTGCCCGGAATTACGTTGCGGAGCTCACCACCGTTGATGTCGGCGAGGGCGATGTTGCCGTAAGCCTTGTAGCAGTCAACAAGGAAGCGCGCGAGCAACTTGTTGGCGTTGGCACGTCCCAAATGAATGTCGGCACCTGAGTGACCGCCACGGAAACCTGTCATCGAGAACTTGAAGAACTGATAGCCGGCAGGCACTTCCTCACACTTGTAGTCAAAATAACCGATAGTGTCGATACCACCTGCGCATCCAAGGAAGATTTGAGCCTCATCCTCAGAGTCGAGGTTTAGAAGAATCTCACCTGTAATCATGTCCTTGCCCAGGTTCTTCGCACCTGTCAGACCCGTCTCCTCGTCAACCGTGAAGAGAGCCTCCAGCGGACCGTGCTCAAACGACTTGTCGATAAGAGCGGCAAGAGCGGCAGCCATACCGATACCGTTGTCGGCACCGAGCGTAGTCTTGTAGCCTGCTGAGTGCAGCCATTCGCCGTCCACTTCCGTCAGGATAGGGTCAGTTTCGAAGTTGTGAGTTTCCGGTTTTGTCTGGTTAGGCACCATGTCCATGTGGCCTTGGAGTACAACAACCGGAGCATTCTCCTTACCCGGAGTTGCCGGAGCATAGATAACGACGTTGCCTACGCCGTCAGTCTTAGCCTCCAAATTATATTTCTTTGCGAAATCGAGCAGATATTCGCGAATTTTCTCTTCTTTCTTTGAAGGGCGAGGTACTTGTGTAATCTCATCGAAAATTGACCAAATCAATTTTGGTTCCAAATCTTTGATTGTCATAGTTATTTAGAATTAATTTTAAGTTGCTGTATTTTTGAAATATTGTTAAATCCAAAACAATTCGACCCCTAAGATAAAAAAATAAATTGATTTTACCGCGAAATTTATGTGCCAATTTCATATATTTGCACTCAAAAATCACAGACAATGCCAACCATATTGCTCTCTATCGGAATCATCGCCCTATGTATCATCATGTTGGGGGTGAAAGTATTTTTTGTGAAAGGGGGAAAGTTCCCGTCGGGACACATTCACGACAACCCGGCGATGAGGAAGCACAATATCCGTTGCGCTAAGGACGAAGAATTAAAAAAGTAAAAAATTATAAAATATGAATCTCACCAAACTCATCAAAATCACTCCTGTTCTGCTATCTGCAGTTTTATTCTATCAGTGTTCGTCTGAAAAGGCTGAGAATACCGACAAGAAACCAGCTGAAGTGCCTGCGGAAGTGAAAATGGCCTACATCGACAGCGACTCTCTTTACACTAACTACAACTTTGCAAAGGACGTCAACGAAGCAAGCCAGCGCTCCCAGTCAAAGCTCGAGTCTGCAAGACAGCAGAAGGCAGCTGAGATACAGCGTTTCGCAGCAAGCATGGAGCAGAAATATAAAAACAACCAATACCTGACGGAGCAGAGCTTCAACGCTGACCAGCAGAAACTGCAGCAAATGCAGGCCGACGCTGAACGCTACATGGTCAACCTGCAGAACACGCTCGGCACAGAAATGGGCCAGAGCACAAAGCAACTTCAGGACTCCATCAACAAGTGCGTGAAGGAATACGCGAAGGAGCACAACATCTCCGTAGTGCTCGACAAGAGCCAGACTTGGTATGTCAACAACATTCCGAACATTACCAACGACATCGTGAAAATCCTCAACACCCGCTACACAAAAGTGGCAGAAAGCAAGTAAGCACCCGCCACTCACAGCATAACGAAGGGAAACCGCACAAGCCGGCTTCCCTTCTTTTTTTGAGGCTATTCTTTGATTTTTATTGGATTATACCGACATTTTTGCGTAATTTTGCAATATGATTGAAAAGAAAAAAATCGAGTATGCCGACGAGCGTGCCGTACTGGTCGGCCTTATCACTCCGTCACAGAACGAGACAAAGGCAAATGAATACCTTGACGAATTGGCGTTTCTCGCCGAGACGGCAGGAGCCGTCACGCAAAAGAAATTTCTCCAGCGTATGGATTCGCCTCATTCCCGCACTTTTGTAGGAAAGGGCAAACTGGACGAAATCCGCCAGTATGTCGAGGAAAACGAAATCGACCTGGTCATTTTCGATGACGACCTGACTTCAAAACAAGTGCTCAACATCGAGAACGAGCTGAAGGTGAAGATTCTCGACCGTACGAACCTCATCCTCGACATTTTCGCAAAACGCGCACAGACGGCCACCGCACGCACGCAGGTGGAGCTGGCCCAGTACCAGTACCTGCTGCCGCGACTGACACGAATGTGGACGCACCTCGAACGCCAGCGAGGCGGTATCGGTATGCGCGGTCCGGGTGAGACACAGATTGAGACCGACCGCCGTATCATCCTCGACAAGATTTCCCGCCTGAAGGAAGAGCTGAAAAGCATCGACCGCCAGAAATCCATCCAGCGCAAGAACCGCGGCAAGCTGACGCGCATCGCTCTTGTGGGCTATACCAATGTGGGAAAATCAACGCTGATGAACCTGCTGAGCAAGTCGGACGTGTTTGCCGAGAACAAGCTGTTCGCCACGCTCGACACCACCGTGCGCAAGGTAATCATCGACAACCTTCCGTTCCTGCTGACCGACACCATCGGTTTCATCCGCAAGCTGCCGACTCACCTGGTAGACTCCTTCAAGTCGACCCTCGACGAGGTACGCGACGCCGACATCCTGGTTCACGTGGTCGACATCTCCCACCCGCAGTTTGAGGAGCAGGTAGAAGTGGTCAACAAAACATTGCAGGAGGTGTGCGCCTCTACCGACAAGCCGATGATTCTCGTGTTCAACAAGGTGGATGCCTTCACCTACGTCAAGAAGGACGACGATGACCTCACACCGCGCACCCGCGAGAACATTCCGCTCGAGGAACTGAAGCAGACATGGATGGCCAAGATGAACGACAACTGCATCTTCATCTCCGCCAAACAGAAAATCAACATCGACGAGCTGAAGCAACGTCTCTACGAAATGGCAAAGGAAATCCACATGAAGCGTTTCCCCTACAACGATTTCCTTTTCCAGAAATACGACGATATAGAAATGGAATAACCCTTAGCGGTGGTTGGGACAAGCGGATGACGGCGCTACGTCGAGCACGAAGAACTGCATCGTGCGTGCGTCGAACGACAGCAGCCGGTTGGTGAGCAGTTCGCCCGTATCGGTGAGGAATTTGATTACCTCAGCGGCCTGAAGCGTTCCTGCGATGCCGGCAATGGCTCCGAACACACCGTACTCCGAACTGGCTTTCAGTGCTTGCGCCTGTGGAAACACGCAGCGGTAGCAGGCCGTGCCGGGCAGAACGGTCATCACGTTGCCCGTATATTGGTTGATGCCTCCGTGGACGAATGGCTTTCCAGCCCTCACACAAGTATCATTGATAAGATATTTTACGTCGAGCGAATCCGTGGCGTCGACCACGATGTCGTAGTCAGCAATCAACTTGACGGCATTTTCACTATCGAAACGCGACGGAATAGCCGTCACTTTCACATCCGGATTCAGCGCGGCGATTTTTTCCTGGGCAGACAGGGTTTTCGATCGGCCAATATCGTGGGTAGTATGGATGATTTGCCGTTGAAGATTGGAGAGGTCCACGGTGTCGAAATCGGCAATACCGATGTGTCCGACTCCTGCGGCTGCCAGATAGAGGGCTACCGGCGAACCGAGTCCTCCCGCTCCTACAATCAGCACACGGCTGTCAAGCAGGCGCTGCTGTCCGGCCTCGCCGATTTCCGGCAGCAGAATATGTCGTTTATAGCGTTCGTTTTGCTGAGGTGTCATATCTGTTATTTATTTGTGTAAAAATACTGCATTTCGGTGAAAGAGGCTTCATCTGTCGCCGGAATAGTGAAAAATACATAGTCGAATTACTTGAATTTAACTCATCCGGCAAGCTAAATCATTATGGAAAAAGAATTGAGTTGCGTGGATTGCGGCACGCAGAACTGCAAATACAAGGACCGCACATATCCTGAATTTTGTCTGACTACCGGACTCGACGATGCCGACTGGCAATGGGCGGTGGAGCGTTATGACGAAGGCGACAACCACCGGGTGATGGTAGCTTCGGCCGAGGTGGAATATGAAGGCTACTGCCGACTGACCCGTGTGGAGGAAATCATGACTTTCGCCCGGAAAATGGGTTACCGCCGTATCGGTATAGCCAACTGCATCGGCTTGCAGAACGAGGCACGAATTTTTGCCCGCATCCTTCGTGACAACGGCTTTGAAGTGTTTTCCGTTATCTGTAAGGCAGGCGGCAAGGCAAAATCGTCGATGGGCATACCAAAAGAGTGTGAAAGCATCGGAGCGGCGATGTGCAACCCGATATTGCAGGCTCGTTTGCTGAATCAGGCCGGCACAGAGCTGAATGTGGTCATTGGACTTTGCGTGGGCCACGACAGTCTGTTTTACAAATATTCTGATGCCTATGCCACAACGCTTGTGACGAAGGACCGTGTAACGGGACACAATCCTGCCGCCGTGCTCTATACGTCAACATCCTATTACAGAAACAAGTTGAAGGGCGACAAATAAAGCAGTGTGAAGAACTATGATTAAAGCGCTGTTTTTTTGACATCGACGGGACACTCGTCAGCTTCAATACCCACGAGATACCTGCCTCTACGATTGAGGCGCTCGAAGCGGCTAAGGCTGCCGGAGTCTATGTGACGACCTCGGTTGACGACAACGGTGTCAGCAATGCTCTCCGAAAGTTTGGCGTGATATAGTTGGTCGACTATGCGCTTTGGAGATTCCGGAAGGAGGCAAAACGCTGATAGTATGATAAAAAAGCAGAAAAAAAGCACCGAAGTTGTTGCGTGAGAATAAAATAAGTCGTAAATTTGCACCCGACTATATAGCAATATAATGTCTAACTTATTAAATTAACTTAGTATTAACTTTATTTTAAATGAGCGAATTAAAAAATTCACCAATCGCTGATTTCGACTGGGATTCTTACGAACACGGCCAAGTTGAAACCGGCAAAACTCGTGAAGAGTTGGAAAAGACTTACGATGAATCTTTGAACACTATCAAGAACAAGGATGTCATTGAAGGAACTGTAATTGCAATTACAAACCGCGAAGTTGTAGTTAACATCGGCTACAAGTCAGACGGTATCATCCCGGTAAATGAATTCCGCTACAACCCTGAACTCAAAGTTGGCGACAAGGTTGAGGTATTTATCGAGAATCAAGAAGACAAAAAAGGCCAGCTTATCCTTTCTCACAAGAAAGCTCGCGCTACCCGCAGCTGGGATCGCGTGAACGAAGCTCTTGAGAACGACGAAATCATCAAGGGTTACATCAAGTGCCGCACTAAGGGTGGTATGATTGTTGACGTATTCGGCATCGAAGCATTCTTGCCGGGTTCTCAAATTGACGTTAAGCCTATCCGCGACTACGATGTTTACGTAGGCAAGACTATGGAATTCAAGGTGGTTAAAATCAACCAGGAATTCAAGAACGTTGTCGTTTCTCACAAGGCTCTTATCGAAGCTGAACTCGAACAACAAAAGAAAGATATCATTGCAAAACTCGAAAAAGGACAGGTACTCGAAGGTACAGTCAAGAACATCACTTCTTACGGTGTATTCATCGACTTGGGTGGCGTTGACGGCTTGATTCACATCACTGACCTTTCTTGGGGCCGCGTAAACGATCCGAACGAAGTTGTTACTTTGGATCAGAAGCTCAACGTTGTTATCCTCGACTTCGACGACGAGAAGAAGCGTATCGCTCTCGGCTTGAAGCAACTTCAACCGCATCCATGGGATGCCCTTGATCCTAACTTGAAGGTTGGCGACAAGGTGAAGGGTAAAGTTGTCGTTATGGCTGACTACGGTGCATTCGTTGAAATCGCTCCGGGCGTAGAAGGTTTGATTCACGTTTCTGAAATGTCTTGGTCACAGCACCTCCGCTCTGCTCAGGACTTCATGAAGGTGGGCGACGAGGTAGAGGCTGTTGTTTTGACACTCGACCGCAAGGAACGCAAGATGTCTCTCGGTATCAAGCAATTGAAGGCTGACCCATGGGAAAACATCGAAGAGAAGTATCCGGTTAACTCTAAGCACACTGCAAAGGTTCGCAACTTCACTAACTTCGGTGTATTCGTTGAATTGGAAGAAGGCGTTGACGGCTTGATTCACATCTCTGACCTTTCTTGGACTAAGAAAATCAAACACCCGAGCGAATTCACTCAAATCGGTGCTGATATCGACGTTCAGGTTCTCGAAATCGACAAGGAAAACCGTCGCTTGAGCCTCGGCCACAAGCAACTCGAAGAAAATCCTTGGGACGTATTCGAAACAATCTTCACTGTAGGTAGCATCCACGAAGGTACTATCATCGAGAAGGTTGACAAGGGTGCGGTAATCGCTCTGCCTTACGGTGTTGAAGGCTTCGCTACTCCGAAGCACCTCATCAAGGAAGACGGTACTCAAGCTCAAGTTGACGAGAAGCTCAACTTCAAGGTAATCGAATTCAACAAGGAATCTAAGCGCATCATCCTTTCTCACAGCCGCATCTTCGAAGATGAAGCTAAGGCAGAAAAGGCTGAAGCTAAGAAGGCTGCCAAGAAGGCTAAGGCTGAAGAAGCTCCTGTAGCTGCTCCGGCAATCGAGAAGACTACTCTTGGTGACATCTCTGAGCTCGCTGCTTTGAAGGAAAAACTCGCTAAGGGTGAGAAATAATCCGAAGGATTAATCCAACTCTATAAGCCAACGGGGCTGTCTGACATCGGTCAGACAGCCCCGTTTCTTTTTTCGCAACTACAGTATGCAATTTGCGGCAAAATGCATAAATAAAACATTTCAACAAAATTGAGGGAAAAATATCAAAATATATACAGATTTCAGCAACCTTGGCCCGCCTCATTTGTTTAATCTATATGCACTACTAACAGAATCAATAACCTAAAATTAAAAGCGAATGAGAAACTTTATCATCTTAACCCTCACCACCGCTCTGTCCGTCGGTGTGGGCACAGCCGCTATTCAGAAAGGCAGGTTATTACCTGAAGAAAAACCGTTCAAGCTCGTCAGCGCCATCCACAAGGCAGACACGCAGGAGGGAGCCATTATCATCTCTGAGAACTTCGAGAAATTCACTGCCGGAAGCGAAGCCGCTCCCGACACCACTCCGCTCGACGATGAATATGGACAAATCCAAGGCAGCGAGAACTACTTCCAGACCCCTAATTGGACGGGAGCCGCCGTCTATCAGGCCGGCGGTATAGCCTATATCGGCATGGTCGACGGTTGGTATGGCCCGGAACACGGATTCCTCAACACTCCTATCCTCGACATGAGTGCGAATGGAGGCATCTCCACGATTTCGTTCCGCGCACGCTCCGACAAATCCATCGACGACCATGTGTCAGTCGGTATCTACGACCCCGACGACCCCTATTATCCGCTCAGTGTTGTCGACCTGCCGATGACCGGCGAGTGGAAAGACTATAAGGTTGCTCTTGCCCAAGGCACAGACCTGTGCTACGTCCAGTTCTACGCCTTCGAGGCCGGGCTCTACATCGACGATATCGTCATCTCAGCCGAAGGTCTGCAACCGCCTACGGGATTGAAGACATCGCTCTTTGACGGCAAATCAGCCCACCTGAGCTGGGACGCATCGGAAGGTGCCGACTACTACCTTCTCAACGTGTCCTACCTGGACGAGATGTGGGACATCCACTATCCGATAAAGGACCAGCAGGTCAACGAGAATTTCTACGACATCACTGACTTGAATCCCGACTATGAGTATTCGTTCCAGGTGGCAGCCGTGAAAGACGGCGTACCATCGCCATATTCAACCAAACTGGGCATCACTTATACAGCCGCACCTGTCCCCAATGAGGTGACCGATTACGACGGCAAGAAGTTCACCGCATCCTGGAGCAAGGTGGAAAGCGCGAAAAGCTATACTGTCAACGTCTACTACAACGACCTGAACGAGGACAACACCTTCGTCCAGAAACCGGTTCTGACCGACGCAGAGACCACAGAGACACAACTCGTCATTGACAACCTACCCGCTCCGACCGTCTACTACTACAACGTGACAGCAACGGAGACCAACGACTCAAAGACAAAAACATCGGAGAGTATCGTTGTCAAGCCGGCAACCCTCGACGCACCGGTTGCCCTTGCAGCCTCCGACAAGACCGACAATGCCTTCACGGCCAACTGGGAAGTTCACCCTGCTGCCAACACTTACAAAATCGACGTGTTCAGCAACTATACAGCCGCCACTGATGAGACTTACATGCACACCGACACTGACTTCAACGGCATCGTCTCCGAAGGTACGCTCGAGAAGCCGGAAAAGACCTACGACAACGAATATCTGGGCCGTGAGACAGGCGCTTACGGATGGTTCGTACAGATGAAAGCGCTGATGAACGGCGGTGTCGGCCTCGACAATTCTTTCGGCTCATACGGCTCTTTGACCTATATGTACTCACCGGCACTCGACCTCACGCCGTTTGACGGAAAGGCTACGCTAACCCTTACACTGGGCAGCGCAGAGGAATGCACAAAGGCCATTGTCGCCCTCGCCACAACCGACGAGGAAGGCAGCTTTGTGGAAATCGACACCCACGAAGTTCCTGTGACAGCCACCATGACGAAGCAGACGGTCAACCTCGCCAACGGAACGGAGAAATGCTATGTGCTGATTTATCCGACAGACGGCAAGTCACTCATGTTTGATGACCTCCAACTGTCCATCGACATGAAGCAAGGCACTTCCCTCTCCAAGGAAATCGACAGCAAGACGCTCTACGGCAACCAGAACAGCTCCTGCAACTTCGAAGACATCAACCTCACGGGTCCGGAAATCATCTCCTACAAGCTCTTCGCTGCGAGCGTAAACCCGAACAAGGTGCAAATCACCAGCCCGTATTCCGAGGAAATCACCGTGAACGAATCGGTAAGCGGAGCCTGCAAGCTCTTCGACGACGCGACAAAGGTATTTGTCGACGGCAATCTGCTCCGCGTATGCAATCCTCAGAACGCTCCTGTCGGCATCTACTCGCTCGACAGACGAACAGTCACTCTTGACAATACAGCGGCAACAGACGCAGCCTATAAGCTTCCAGCACGCGGAGTCTACATTATCAAGGTAGGCGCACGCACATTCAAGGTCGTTTTCTAAGCCACGATAACCTGATAAAAGAACAGAGCCGACCCAAAAGAGATTTTTTGAGGTCGGTCTCTTTTGCTTTTATAGAAACAATAATCGGTTGCAACTTTTCAGGTTACAACCGATTATTGTTTCTTTGACAAAGGGCTATTTTTATCTGCATAACGGTTATTAGCATCGGCATACGCGGTATTATCCTTATTGTCTATGTTGATATCATTTATATTTGTCCGTACAAATTCTACTTTAATATAGACTTCTGTGTCTCTCGTATTACTATTGAAAGAAATAATTTTTCATTTATTGAATAATTTATAATAATCCAACAACTCGTTTTTATATCTCAGATAGAAACTTTTCCTCTGATTGCTTCATCTTGTTGGAAAATTCTATAAAGGAATTGCATCCGGAAGGTATACTTAATCCTTGCTTGATAATGACACCCCCATTTATACCATCTTGCTCCGTTTTTATCTTGTAAGTAACAGGTTGTTCTTCTCCATCAGGATGGGGATAGAATAAGTATGCTTTGTTAGAGCAAAACCTATACATATAAGTAATAGTCTTGTAATAAATAGCGGTAGCTTTTTCCTCACCATAGTCCCTCTCTTTATTGAGTGGAATGTATTTGGCATCTGCAACAATACTCTTATCCAAAGATAGGTAATCTGGTATAATCTGTTGGAAGTTCTCAAATAAGTAGAATCGTTTACCCTCATTCTTCTTATAGTGGACATACTTACCTTCTAATATTATATCCAAATACTCTTCCCATAACCAAGCAGCATCAATAAGTACTCCATAAATTTCATCTTCTTCTTGACCATATCTCAATTCTTCGTGACGAAGAATCTGCAAACATAGTCTTTGAAGCGAAACATACTCACTATAGTAAGGATGTACTAATGGTCGAATATTCTTATTTATAATGGCTACCAACTCATTGGACAAATACGTAGGAGTAGCACTGATTATTTGGGATACTGCCTCTTTTGTATCGGTATCAATTGATAGGATTTCAGTTCCACCTTCTTTACGCTTGGAGATGTATTCTATAGTATGCCTAATCAATTGGGTAATATCGTTATCGTAACTATACTCCCTTGTAGTATATGCTACCTTACCATTGAAAGGCTTATTGTATCTGATATGCCTGTTTATATCTATGACACCTTTTACATTTGCATCATTGTACTTTTGTGTTTTATATTGCTTGTATATTCCTTGGGTAATAGCCTTCTTTAAATATAAGGGAAACAAATAAACTAAATAATCAAACACACTATCCTCATCCAAAGTGTGCTGTAAATTTAGGATGTTCACCTTAGCTACCTTCTGGAGCATATAATGCAAGAAGTAGTCACCTTCATCCTCTTTTGAAAATCTTGAATGGATAGAGAGTTTTGTGCTATTTCTGCCAATAAAGCCAACGATACTATTGGTTAGTAATTTACTGTCATCTACTATATCACACACAACTTTCTTTCCAAAGTCCCTATCATACTCTTCAAAGGAATCCGGAAATACAAGTAAGTTGGGGTACTCCTCTAAACCGATAGTTGAGATGGGTACACCAACAATGGTCTTCAAGTCTTGAAGTTCTTCAGGATTGACACTTGCTATGCTATAGTCTCTTGTAATCAATGTGCGGTAATATCGTTATATGCTTGATGTAATCTTTCTATCTTTGTCTCCACATTAGAAGAACCTCTCAAGTATTCATAAAGCAATCCTTCAATATGGTTCTCCCATAGTTCATCAAAATTGCCATAGGTTGCATATTTCAAGAAGTAGGAAGCACCAATTTGGTAAGCCTTGGCAAGCCCAATCTTATCCTTGGGTGAAAGAGTCCCATCAAGATACTTATCAATGATACAAGCATTGAGGTTGTTCATCCTGATTTTCATTTCTGCAATAACATCAGGAGATGGCTTTGGATTATCACCCCAAGCATCATCTTCATCAAGCATAGATTGTCTAGATTCTGCTGTAATTTCCTTCCAAGCAAATCTTCTTCTCATAGCAAAATCCATACTTTCTACACTTCTATCAATGTCATTCATTGTGCCAATGATGTAGACATTTTCAGGAATATAGAAGCCTTTCGCAAATAAATCATCCTTTGGAACTAGATTTTGATATTGCGTGTTAACCCTACCTTTTGTGCCTCTGTATCCTGCATCAATTGAGTAGAACAATTCTCCAAAGATTTTAGATATCTCACCTCTATTAATTTCATCAATGATAAATACATAGATAGTAGGTATCACCTTGTATCTATCAATAAGTTGTTTGATAGTCCATATATACTCTGATGGGTCAACTGTCTTTACTGCACCACCCGAAACCTTTTCCATAAGATTTCTTATTTTCTCCGTATTGTAATATCTACTAGGATCGGTGTCCTTGCATAAGAACTCAAAGAGCAATTTGATGTTATCGGTATTCTCACTCCTCCATTTTGTGCCATTCTCTAGACAGCAGAACTTAATAGTACCACCGTCAACTTTAAGTTCATACTCATTACCTGAAAGAGTCCTATACTTTGTAATGATACCATCGGTAATATCTTTAGTTAAAGCCTTATACAAAGCTTCAAAACTTCTTCCCGATTGAGCCGTAATAGCTTCTTTACAAAAAGCCTTGAATACACCATCTTTTCGCTCAAATCCAAGTTCCTTCTTTTCACCAACAGGTCTCAATCCTTCAACAAAGTCAGTGTAGTCATAAGAAGGATGAAATTGAACTAGTTTGATTGATTCATCGGTTGCTCCAATAGCCTTAGCAAGTTGCTTTGCAAGATATGTTTTACCCGTACCCGGAGCTCCTGTTAATATTAAATTATGATTGCCTAATAGAAGTTTCTTTGTTTTTTCTAGCTCCATATTCTTTAGAATCTTTATACTTTCTTGGACTCCATAGATGCTAGCAAACTTATTAAACTCTATCCAATACTCTTGTATATATTTGTCAGTAGCAGAGACAAATTCTTCAAGTGATTTTTGACTTGATTCTGCGGGAGAGAATTGCCACCAAGTCTCTTTCTTGATTGCTTTGGCTTCCTTGTTGTTTTCACTGTCAATGCCCTTTTTGGAGTTAGTATCTATATGAATGTTAAAGCCATCTTGTGTCGTACCAATCACAAAAAAAATCTTATCTTCACACTCCTTGAAAAGAGTATATTCTTTAGGATATACTTTAGCCCAATGGTAGTCACAATACTTAAAGGTCGCCGGACCAGCTTGGGCTAATGGGTTTCTTCTAATGTTAGTACGATATCCCAAACTTTGAAGACCATCAAGTATATTGCCTAGTTTATGATACATCTGCGTCAAAGGTACTTGGCCCTCTGGGGCTTCAGCTTGCGTTTTGCCTTGATATTGTGTAAATAAAGCAAAATCTGATTCTTGAAATAAACCTGCCATAGTATTTAATATTTTACAACTTTCACTACTAGTCCTTTGGAAGTAGAGGTATTTATCATATTCTTTGTACTTCTAGATTAACCATTCCAAAAAGCAATAAGAGCATCCGCTATCTCTGCCATTTTGCATTTCTTTTAGCTTCACTTCTTCAATACTTGCCCCAATCTACATGTTTAGTGATCAACTCTAAACCTTGCTCTTTGGCAAATCCTTCCCCTCAAGCATCAACTCCAGACGCACCACTGGAACTGATAGTTACGTCAAGTAGTGTATTCTGGAGAAAGTAGAGTACTTTTTCTTTGTCTAATTTGTAGCCAGAGAACTCGCCCTCCAGCTATTGTGACACTAAATTTTGTTGTCATTATCACTCGGGTCTAATAACGTCCTTTTGCTGTAAAGATACAAAAAATAAGTAGTTTTTTATCGGATTTACTCCCTTTTAGTCTGTTATAAGCGATTTTTCTACATTTTTGCTCATGGCACTAATTTAATCTCAATAACAACAAAAAAGCCGCCGGAGAAAACTCCCCGGCGGCATATTCTCGAATATAATTTATTGCTAAATTAATCTTCGTTGAGGTTGAGACGCTTGAATGCAGTAGCAACCAAGTCGCTCTCTACGCTCTTCAGATACTTCTCAATTGTCATAGAAGCGTCCATGATGTATTCTTGTTCCAAAAGGCAAGATTCCTTGTAGAACTTGTTCAGACGGCCTTCTGCAATCTTGTCGAGCATTTCTTCCTTCTTGCCTTCAGCACGAGCCTTCTCGCGAGCGATTTCGAACTCCTGCTTAACAACTTCAGCAGGAACATCAGCACGGCTTACAGAAATCGGGTTCATGGAAGCAACCTGCATAGCAACGTTGCGGCCTACCTGACGCTCAACCGGCTTGTTGAAAGCAAGGATAGTAGAGAGCTTGTTGCCGAGGTGGTCGTAGCAAGTAACGCCAGCACCCTCAAGCCACTCGTAACCACCGAGCTCCATCTTCTCACCAGTCTTACCGATTTCCTCAACGATAAGCTCAGAAACCGGACGACCTTCGATAACCAAAGCGTTAACCTCTTCCAAAGACTTGCACTTAGCAGCCATAGCAGCGTCAAGAATCTTCTTTGTAAGAGCTACGAAACCTTCGTTCTTAGCAACGAAGTCAGTCTCGCACTTGAGAGCAACAAGAGCAGCGAATCCGTCTTGAGCAGCTGAAAGCACGCAACCTTCAGAAGCTTCGCGGTCCTCACGCTTAGCAGCAACTGCCTGACCCTTCTTACGAATGATTTCAACAGCTGCGTCCATATCACAATTGGTTTCTTCCAATGCTTTTTTACAGTCCATCATGCCAGCACCTGTCAATTTGCGGAGCTTGCTGATGTCAGCCATAGTAACTGCCATATTCTTATTTATTTTTTTCGTTAATAAATTGTTTTGCCGGAATTAAGCTTCAGTAGCTTCTTCTACAGCTTCAGCAGCTTCAGCAGCACCCTTGCGTACGCGGCGACGCTCACGCTTTGGAGCAGCGTCCTTCTCTTCGCCCTCAGCCGGAGTGTCAATCTTCTCAGCCTTACGCTCCTCGAGACCTTCTGCCATAGCAGCGCAAACAGTGTCGAGAACGAGTTCGATAGACTTAGAAGCATCGTCGTTAGCCGGGATTACGAAGTCAACGTTGTTCGGGTTAGAGTTAGTGTCGACCATAGCGAACACAGGAATACCAAGACGGTTAGCCTCAGCAACTGCGATGTGCTCCTTCATTACGTCAACTACAAACAAAGCAGAAGGAAGACGGTTCAGGTCAGCGATGCTGCCGAGAGTCTTCTCCAACTTAGCGCGCTGGCGGTTGATTTGGAGACGCTCACGCTTTGACAAGTTGTCGAACGTACCGTCCTTAGTCATCTTGTCAATGTTGGTCATCTTCTTCACAGCCTTACGGATAGTCGGGAAGTTGGTGAGCATACCGCCCGGCCAACGCTCGATTACGTATGGCATATTGATTGAGCTGGCTTTGTCAGCAACTACTTGCTTAGCTTGCTTCTTAGTTGCTACGAAAAGCACTTTCTTACCCGATTTAGCGATGCTCTTCAAAGCTGCTGCAGCTTCCTCAAGCTTTGCAGCTGTCTTGTATAAGTCAATGATGTGGATACCATTGCGCTCCATGAAGATATACGGAGCCATTGCAGGATTCCATTTACGTTTCAAGTGGCCGAAATGGCAACCTGCTTCTAATAATTGTTCAAAATTTGGTGTTGACATTTTTCTTTTCTTTTTTGTTTACATTCTACTTAACACAACCACCAAGTAGCCTGTTTACGAGTCTTGATGGTTTGGATACTAAACACAATAGCTGTAAGAATCCAAATATTAACGCTTTGAGAATTGGAATCTCTTACGAGCTTTCGGCTGACCCGGTTTCTTACGCTCTACTGAACGTGGGTCGCGTGTTACGAAGCCTGCCTGACGGAGAGCGCTCTTGTCTTCCGGATTAACCTTAACCAAAGCGCGAGCGATTGCCAAACGCAATGCCTCTGCCTGACCAGTGTAACCGCCACCTACCAAGTTAACCTTGATGTCATACTTTTCGAGCACATCCAACAAAGCCAACGGTTGCTTTACGATATATTGAAGAATAGGATTCGGGAAGTATTCTTCCAACGTGCGATTGTTGATTGTCATTACGCCTGTTCCTTCCTTAACGAAAACACGCGCGATAGCCGCTTTACGGCGTCCTACTGCATTAATCTGTTCCATACCTCAATATTATTTAAGCTTGTTGATGTCAATTACTTTAGGATTTTGTGCTGCGTGCGGGTGTTCGCCACCGTTGTAAACGTGCATGTTCTCAATCAAACGACGGCCAAGACGGTTCTTAGGAAGCATACCTTTCATAACCTTGATGAACAATGGGTTCATACCCGGCTTCATGTGCTTGTTTTCTGCCTTGAGCTTCATGATTGCAGGAGTGCACTCACGCTGTCCACCTGGATAGCCTGTGTAAGAAAGATATACACGGTCTGTCCACTTCTTTCCTGTCAATACGACTTTGTCAGCATTGATAATAATTACATTGTCACCACAATCTGCATGAGGTGTGTAGTTGGGTTTGTACTTACCACGAAGAATTTTCGCAACCTTCGCGCAAAGACGACCCAAAACTTGATCGGTTGCGTCAATTACAACCCACTCTTTTTGAGCTGTTTCAACG
This sequence comes from uncultured Muribaculaceae bacterium, assembly GCA_944321875.1. Taxonomy (GTDB): domain Bacteria; phylum Bacteroidota; class Bacteroidia; order Bacteroidales; family Muribaculaceae; genus Limisoma. The sequence continues at coordinate 32,869 of CALUMX010000013.1, read as the reverse complement.
TTAGCTGAAACGGTTTTGTAGCTTAAAGTATCCACTTCTTAATTTTAATTTAAATAATTACATAATCCATGCCTCCTCCGCAGCTGCCCGGCCAAAAGCATCCGCGGCGAGACAATAATTCGCTAATTTTTGGATATAATCGGACTGCAAAGGTACTACATAAATTCTAAATTTCAAATAGTCCGCAATTTTTCTCTTTTCTCCCGAGCCCTTATTTTCAAAGGGATTGCCCCTTATTACGGGGGCTTTTGGCCGTCTTTAAAATGTTAAACTTTCATAAAACAGCACCTTTCACCTCTCTTCACCCAATTTTGACCACTCCATTTCTCTTTTCCAAACAAAAATCAAGACCGCCGGCAATTTTTACCGAAATGTTATAACCGCGCAGTTTCGTTTCCTGAAATTTGCACACGAATTACAAAGCTACTAACAATATAATATTATGCGCAAACTCAAACTTTCAGTATTATTCGCCCTGCTGTGTGTATGCACGGCTTTTGGCCAGCAAGCCAAATACGTGTTTTTCTTCATCGGTGACGGCATGGGCATCAACCAGGTACAAGGTACCGAGCTCTATCTGGGAGAGCAAGCCGGGAAAATCGGCACGACTCCTCTTTTGTTTTCTCAATTTCCTTATATATCCGTAGCGACGACCTATTCAGCCACCAACGGCGTGACTGACTCCGCAGCCGCAGGAACGGCATTGGCCACCGGCCACAAGACACAAAACGGAGCCATCGGCGTGCTGCCCGACCTCACAACTCCGGTCACCAGCGTAGCCGTATGGGCGCAGAAAGCAGGCAGCAAGGTGGGCATCGCCACTTCTGTAAGTGTTGACCATGCCACTCCCGCCGCATTCTATGCACACGAAGGCAGCCGCGGCAGCGCTTATGCCATCGGAGAGGATTTGATTTCCACAGGATTCGATTTCTATGCCGGCTCCGACTTCCTGTCGCCGGAAGCTCCCGACGGAAAAGGCAATCTGTATGCCGCAGCCAAGAAAAGCGGTTACTCCATCGCCCGTGGCTACCAGGATTATCTGAAAAAAGCTCCTGCTTCCAAAAAAATGATTCTGCTCCAGACGGAAGAGGCATCCCGCAAAGACAACACGGCTATCCCCTACGCCATCGACCGCAAGGAAGGTGACCTCACACTCTGCGAAATCACACGCTCTGCCATCGACTTTCTGAACAAGGGCAACGACGGAAAGGGATTCTTCCTGATGGTGGAAGGTGGGAAAATCGACTGGGCCTGCCATGCCAACGATGCAGCCACTACGTTTCAGGAAGTAATCGACTTCGACAACGCCATTAAAATCGCCTATGAGTTCTACAAGCAGCACCCCGACGAGACGCTGATTCTCGTAACTGCCGACCATGAGACCGGCGGTCTGGCTCTCGGCAACGGTCCTTACCAATTAAATCTCAAGGCGTTGGAGAATCAGAAAGTGAGTCTTAGCGGTTTTACGGCTGTCATGAACCAATACCGTCAGGAGAAGCGCAACATCTCTTGGGAAGAGGTAAAGAAAGCGCTTGAGGACAACTTCGGTTTCTGGAAAAGCGTCAAACTGACAGAGGAACAGGAGGAACAGCTGAAGGAAGTCTACGAAGAAAACTGCAAGAATACGGTTGAAATGAGCGCAAGCGCCTATCAGACCGACGACCCAATCGGCGTTGCCGCGTGCGAAATCATCAACGAGATAGCTTTGGTCGACTGGGCAAGCGACGGACACTCCGCCTCCTATGCTCCGGTATATGCCATCGGCGCAGGTGCCGAAGCCTTCCAAAGCCGTATGGACAATACTGAAATTCCTGTAAAAATTGCCAAAATAGCAGGCTATACTGTCGAATAATTAAATCAAACGCATCACTACGACACAGGTAAATTCCGACAGAACACACAACCAACCTTACAAAAGACAAAACCTGCCTATGAGCGGACTTCCCGTGCGGGACGTCCGCTCTCTTTATTTCCGGCACAGACTTCCGCCCATCGAAAAGCTAAAAAAACATACTATTTAACATTTAATCGTTAAACGACCGGCGTTCTCTTTCGTCAAAAAGGAAAACAACAGAACTCAACTTCAAGATTTCGAAACTATGAAAGCGTCAAGAATTCTCGCATCCATACTGATAGCCTCCGCCTTGCTGGCTACTCCGTTCGAACCGTTGTCGGCCGCACAAACCACCCAATACAACGGATACCGCGGAAACAAGGACAAACCGAAACGCAACCCGGGCAACAACGGAGGGAAACCGGGAAATCCCGGAAAGCCAGGCAATCCGGGGAAGCCGGGAAACCCCGGGAAACCGGGGAAACCGGCCAAGCCGGACAACGGACGACGTCCGGGCACAACACGTCCGACAGGAAATCCGGGCGGTTCCAACTTCTTCAACCGTCCGCAAAATCGCCCGACGGGAAATCCGGGAGCTCCGTCCAAACCCAACCATAAACCGCTCCACAAGCCCAACCCGGGTCACCACGGCAATCCTCACTACAGCGGCTATCACTACGGCAACCACTACTATTGCCGTCCGCCACAGAGGCCATACCGCCCGTGTCACCCACCGGTATGGAGCATGCCGCACCTGCGTCCGGGCTTCCGTCCGCACCCGGGAGCCGTAACGCTGTCGGCCATTTTCGGACTCAATTTCGGCATTTCCATACAGGCTTCGCTGCCAATTCTCAACACTGGCGGTTATTTTATTGACGGAATTCACAACAATGAATTATATTTGCGGAATGTTTTCCAAGCCAATTTCTATTGGGAGGATGCCATCATCCGCTTCAACAACTACCAGCAGATGACCAACGTCAGCCTCTATAACCGTACCTACGGGTACGACACAGGCCGCTACAACCAGCTCTACCGATATCTTTCGGACAGCTACGGACCGCCGGTACAGACAGGCGGAAACGGCTTCAACATGTCGTACACCTGGGTGGATTATTCCGGACGACACTACATCACGCTGGCCTACGGACCGATGGACTCCTTTGACTACGGACAACAATATTATACAATATTGACTTACGGTATTTAAAAGAAAATGGAACAGAACCCGACACAAAAAAAGAACAAGAAGAAAGGGAACAAAAAATTAAGGACAATACTGACAGTGGCAGCTCTGGCAATCGTGATTGCCGGCGCTGCCGTTGCGTATTCCGTACTGTCGGCCCGCTCTACGGCCGACGGTATGCTTTATGTACGCGCCGAAATGACCAAGCAGGACGTGGCCGACAGTCTGAATGTCCACTTCGGCAAGAAGTTCGCTGACAAAGTGATGCTGCTTACCACCTACCGCGACTTCGAGCCGGCCCGACGCAGCGGTGCCTACCGCATCACCAAGGGCATGACGGCCGTCGAGGCATGGCGCATGCTCGTATCCGGCAGACAGACGCCTGTCAAATTCACATTCAACAACCTCCGCACGCTTGACGACTTCGCCCAAACAGCCGACCGCCAGCTTGCCATGAGCAAGGAGGACATTCTGAAACTTCTCACCGATTCTACCCACTGCGCAAGCCTCGGGTTCAATCCACAGACCATCCCCGCCATGCTCATCCCTGACACCTACGAAGTCTACTGGGCAATCAAGCCGGAAGACCTGCTGAAGAAAATGAAAGGCAACTTCGATAATTACTGGACAGAGACCCGCGTCAACCAGGCCGAGAAACTCGGACTGTCGCCGGTCGACGTGGCGACACTGGCTTCCATCGTAGAAGAGGAGACCGCAGCCAAGGACGAGCGCGGCACCGTAGCCCGTCTCTACCTCAACCGCCTGCACAAAGGCATGCCGCTGCAATCGGACCCGACCGTCAAGTTTGCCATCGGCGACGAGACGCTCCGCCGTATTACGCTGGAACACCTGAAGACGGAATCACCCTACAACACCTACATCCATCAGGGATTGCCACCGGGTCCCATCCGCCTGCCGGAAAAATCGACACTTACAGCCATCCTCAACGCGCCTGAGCACGACTATATTTATATGTGCGCAAAAGAGGATTTCTCCGGCCGTCACAACTTCACAAATAATTACGCGACACACATCAACAACGCTCACCGCTATCAGGCCGAGCTCAACCGACGCGGCATTAAGTAGTGTCAACAACAATAATTTACAAAACTTACATTTAAATTTTTGTTTATACATTAATTACAGTATATTTGCATAATATAGGATTTGGCCAGGCTTAGTCGGAACTTGAAAATGCCGTTCGCGTTCTGACTCAGCACTTGCCTGTCGCTATATTCACAAACAAAAATTGGCTTAGCTATTATGGAAAGACCAGACGACTTAGTACTATTCAGCACTTTCGACGATGCCGTTCACGCCCACATCATCAAAGGCGTGCTCGAAACGAACGGTATCGACGCCGTTGTCAACAACGAGTTGACTTCAAGCGTATTCGCCCTTCAAGGCATCCGGTTCACCCAGGTGCGCCTGATGGTACGCCGCTGTGACCTTGAGCTGGCCCACAAGATTATTTTAGAAAACGAACAAAACACGACTCTGGATAGTAACGAAAAAAGCGATGAATAAAATTTTACATTTGCTCTTATGCGCCGCTGCCCTTTCTTGCGGCAACACCCTGTCTGCCCAGATACAGGCTTCCGACTCGACATCTACCACCAAGCCTGCCTACTCTGTTCCGGCAACAAGACTGACACCGGCACGCAGCACCGCTCCTGCCGACAGTACGAAAAAGAAACAGACGGTGACTGTCTCATCCCGAAAGAGGACAACCAAGCAAGTGGAATATCCCACGGCTATCGACAATTCGGCGTCCTTGCTTCAGCTCGCTGACTCTCTTGCTATCTACGAGCCCCGCAAGCCGTATGAGACAATGATGTTCCTGCCCATCGTATTCAACAAATACGAAATCCTGCCGGAGCGCAAAATCGACTTCCCCGAATGGACGGCCAAACCCGACTCCATGCAACTGGTCTACGACAGAGAATGGCTGGACGACCTGAAATGGGCCATCGAGTTTGAGAAATACCAGCTGCAGACCGTTGCAGCCTACTCTCCGTGGCTCGTCCCCTACAATATGGATATGATGCCGGAAGCCCCGAAGCAATACGAGGCCGTGCTCGACGTATCGAAAAACATCCTTACCATCGAGGAACGTAAGTTCGAGCTGCCGAAAGCAGCGCCGGAAGCTAATGTGGGCGAGCGCAACTGGATGCACAACTTCGACGCATCCGTTCAGTTCTCGCAAGCCTACCTGTCCGACAACTGGTATCAGGGCGGTAACAAGAACTTGAACATGATTTCCAACATCAACTACTTCCTGCAGCTCAACCAGAAGTTGAACCCCAACTATCTCTACGAGCTGTCAATACAATATAAGGTAGGTCTGAACTCCGCGCCTGACGACGAGCTGCGCGACTACAGCTTCACCGACGATATCTTCCAGATTAATACCCGTTTCGGTGTGAAGGCCACCAAGAAGTTCTACTACAGTATGAACTTCCAGTTCAAGACACAGTTGTTCCAAAGCTTCAAGAGCAACACGTGGGACGTATCGGCTTCTTTCCTTACTCCGGGTGAGTTCAATGCCGGTGTCGGTATGACGTACAGCACGAAAAACGAACGAGGCACGTTCTCCTTCGACGCGTCGCTCTCTCCCGTTTCCTACAACATGAAAATCTGCCGTGCCAACCAGAAAGTCGACCCGACCGGATTCGGTATCGATGCCGGAAAGCACCTTGGCCACGAAATCGGTTCGAGCGGTGAATGCAAACTGACGTGGAACATCGCCCGCAACATTGCCCTCTCGCAACGTCTGTTCATCTTCTCCGACTACGGCTACATTCAAGGCGACCTAGAGGCTACCCTCGACTTCTCTGTCAACAAGTGGCTCTCGACACGCCTCTATGCCCACCTCCGTTACGACGACTCAGCCGGATTCAACGACAAATGGCAATACTGGCAGTTCAAGGAAATTTTCAGCTTTGGTCTGCAATATAAATTCAAGATATGATAAGACGTATCATTCTCATAATGATGACAGCATACGCAGCAACGACAGCGAAGGCATCCGATGTGCCTTCGCTGTCGTGCGTTTTACCCGGCTACGACCGACTCTCTGTCGAACAAAGACTCGACAGCCGGCAGCTACTGCCGCTTGAAGGACTCTGGGTCATGCCAGAGGAGAAAATGACGGTAGCCATCGAAGCCGACGGAGAAGAGAACGGCTTGCCCACTTACCGCATCGTAGCCGTCGAGGCTGCCAACGCCGCTATCGACTGCGGCCTTGTCATCGGCTACGCGCAACCGTCGGCCGACCCCGGGAAACTCCGGCTCTGGCTCTATTCCGAATGGGAAAACGAGACTCCGTCCTCACCCCGCCAATGCGTCGGCACGCTTACCGGCGACCGTTCCATCACCATTGCCCGCACCAAAATAGGCATGCGCCTGTCGGTCAACGTCATGCGCTTCATGCCCTCCGTGTTCGGAGCCTTCCGTCTCTATCCCCACGTCGACAAGCCGACGGTCGACCCCGGCCTTTTCAAGACATACCCTCCAGAAGACACAACACCGACCCTAATATTCTAACCCCGTATGAAACCGCTTCTCACTATGGCCGCCCTTCTCTGCGCATTCCTGCTCTCGGCCCGTACCAATACACTGCGCTCCACGGCGACCCCGCCTGAACAACTCGCCCTGCTCGAGCGCATAACAGCGGCCGACACGCTGCGCATGGAACATCAAATTGTCATCTCCGGCTACCGCAAGACCGTCAGCGACGCCAAAGAATCATTCTTCGTCACCAACGGCACACCGTTCCATCTGTCCCGTCTGCAAATACGGTTCACCTATTTCTACGGCGACACGTCGGAAATGCTCCATGAGGAGACTTACGACATCGAATGCGACATCCCCGCCGGAGAAACGCGGCAGTTGCTCGTCAGCACCTTCGACCGCCAGCACAAAATGTACTATCTCCACGGAAAGCAACCCAAAAATCCGGCAACACCCTATACGGTCAAGTACCGGCTGCTGAGTTTCGACACCCGCATAAACATCGCACAGTAAACCCGTCCCACCGGCTGTCAAAATCAAAATAACAACAGAAATTTTGTAATTATTTTCCTTTTATAGTATATTTGTGCAATTAATTTCAACGAATTATAATTATGAGCACTAACAACAACAATGATACAGAAATGAAAGGTGCCAGCCGTATGGTCAAGGCGGGCGGCATCCTGGTAGCCATCGCTTTAATAGGTCTGCTGATTATGGGTCTGGGCTCCTGCAGCTCCGACAAAGAGCAGTTGCAACGACAACTCGACTCCATGAAGCTTGCCAACGAGAAACTCCAGCTGGCAGGCGAATATGAGACGCTCAACAACGAGTTCCAGCAATATGAGAACCAAGCCCAATACCTCCAAAACGACTCTCTGCTTGAGCAATACACTCAGGCAAAGGACAAAGTGGAGAAACTGCTTGCCGAGCTGAAGACGGAAAAGGCAACCAACCGCAAGCGCATCAAGGAACTGCAGGGCGAAATCGCCACGTTGAAGAGCCTTTTGCGCCACTATGTCGCTGTCATCGACTCCCTCGGCCGTGAAAATACAGAGTTGAAAAACCAGAACCAACAGCTCCAGACAGAAAACCGCCAGCTCTCCTCAACCGTGTCGGACTACACGCAGAAGAACCAGCGTCTGAGCGAGCGTATGGAACTGGCCGAGAAGCTCAACCTCACCGGACTTTCATTCAACGCCCTCAACAAGAAAGGCAAGACTGAAAAGAAAATCGGAAAAGCAAAGCAGCTTCTCGTATCATTCACCATTCCGCAAAACAATTCTACTCCGGTAGGCGAGAAGACATTCTATGTGCGCATCGTCAGCCCTGAAGGTACCGTACTCGGACAAGGCCGCACATTCCCGTTTGAGGGTGGAAATGTAGTCTACACGGAAAAGAAGACCATCGAATACGACCAGCAGGAAGTGTCGCTCTCTGTCTACCACAACGTAACGTCCGACCTTTCCAAAGGCAGCTATCTGGTAGAGGTATTTGTCGACAACTACCGCCTGGCATCCCGCTCATTCGCCATGAACCGATAAGAAGGAGGGACAGCCCATGCTCTCGTCGCGCCCATACACGTTTGACCGCGTAGTCAGAATCATCATCGGAATCGTTTCCGTGATTGCATTCTTCTGGGTGCTCAACATTCTGAGCGGGGCACTGCTGCCCTTTTTCATCGCCTGCCTTCTGGCCTATATCTTCAAGCCCTTCGTCGCATTCAACAAGAAAATGCTGCGATGCCGCTCAAATGCGCTCCCCATCTTCCTCTTTCTGCTGGAATTCACGGGGATAATCGCATTGTGCATCTATCTGCTCATTCCGCAAGTTATCCAGGAAATCAACATCGTTGTTGACCTCATCATGGACTACGCGTCACGCAACGACTCCCCGATACTTCCGCCGGAAGTGCATCAGTTCATCGTCGAGCATATCAACGCGGAGGAAATCAAGTCGCTTTTCACGCGGGAAGAATGGATTGAGATAGCCAAGCAGACGCTGTCGGGCACATGGACAATGGTGAGCAGCGGAGTTGCCTTCCTTTGGGCCATCTGCAGCTGGTTCATCGTGCTGCTCTATTTCTTCTTCATCCTGATGGACTACGACCGCTTCATGAACGGAATGAAAAACCTCATTCCGGGACAATACAAAGAAAAGGTATTGAAAGTGGCCAACGACGTCAAAGACAGCATGAACCGCTATTTCCGCGGACAGACGCTCGTAGCCTTTCTGGTAGGCGTGCTTTTCAGTATCGGATTTCTGATTATCGACATACCCATGCCCATCGTTCTCGGCATGTTTATCGGAGTGCTGAACCTTGTTCCCTACCTACAACTCATATCCCTGCTCCCCACCACGTTCCTCTGCGTTGTCTATTCAGCAGAGACAGGAACTGAATTCTGGGTAATCTTTGCGCTGGCAATGACTGTCTATATTGTCGTGCAGGCCATTCAGGACCTCTATCTCGTCCCGAAAATCATGGGCAGCAAAATGGGACTCAATCCGGCCATCATCCTGCTCTCGCTCTCCATTTGGGGAACGCTTCTCGGATTCCTCGGCCTGATTGTAGCGTTGCCGCTCACCTCCATCCTGCTCTCCTACTACAACACCTACGTCATCGAGCCTTACCGCAAAAAGCCGGAGAATGACGGAAGCACCCCGAAAGAATAGGGGTTATTCAAACAAGACATTGTATTTGTCAATCATCATCACCGGATTGTAGGACAGCTTCGACCGCTGCAACCCGATGTCGCCGGCATCGTCTTCCCGATTCACATAGTTCAGATGCGGATACTTCTCAAGCATGGCAGCCGAAAAGCGGCTGAACACCGTTTCTCCGCTCCCGGCCACGTCACGGCGCATTTTCTCGATGTGGTCGTGAAGCGTATCGCCCACCACCTCTCCGAACGTAAACGCCACCACTTCTCCGCCGGCAAAAAGGCACAGCGACTCGAAACCGTAAAGTTCCGGACGTTCAAGCACATGGGTCACCTGCTCCCGCTCGTAGGCCTGCATGGCACTGTCGGCAGGCTCCATCTCACAAATCCGACGGAAACATTCCTTGACAAGAGCAATGTTTTCCGCACCAATCTCCTCGACCCGCCAGTCAGGATTGTCGCACATAAAACGGTTCTGATGGTTGCGCTTCTTGGCCATCCGCTTTCCTGCATAGGTAGCCATCTCCCGTATATCGTAAAGGTAGTCGGAATAATGGCGCATCAGGCCAATGGCCATCGGATTCAGCCCACGGAACTCATCAATCCGCTCGCAAGGGATGGCCGAGAATTCCAATAACCGTCCGGCACAACGGCAATAGCTCCGCAACAGGCTGACGGCTTCGGGCAGGGAAAGACGGCCTATCGGCAACGAAAAAGCCTCACGCGGAGAGTCGCCACCCATCCGTCCTTTGATAAAAAGCGTATCCTCATGGATACAATACTCATAGCCGAAACAGCCTATCCACATCAGCAAACCGCCCAGCGAATAGTCGCACGAACGGCTTCCCGACCCGGCAAGGAAAGGCTTGATAGTTCCGGCATCCTCAAATGTCAGTGGTTTGAATTGTAATATGCAGTGCTTCATCTGCTTCAATCGTCAAACAAACGTTAAATTCAATTGTTAAAACATGTGTTAAAGAGATAATTTACACCTGTTTCATAAGCAAAAATAAGTAAATTCGTAAATTACAAACTAATTAATATAACTATGGCAATATCATTTTGTTCAAATTGCGGCAATAAACTTCAGGAAAACCAACGTTTCTGCCCTAACTGCGGTGCCAAAGTGGAAAATCAGACTATGCCGGAAGGCCCGAAAACGCATGTTATCAATCCAGACATAATTGTAGAGCCGGTGGCTGTCACCCCTGAGCAACCAGCACAACCCAGACCGACGCCAAAGCCGAAACCTCAACCGAGACCGGCTGAGCAGAAAGGCAGCGGAATGTTCTACTACATCAAGCTGTTCTTCGTCAATTACGCGAAGTTCTCAGGCCGCGCCGGCCGTCAGGAATTCTGGTGGCCATTCCTGCTCTACGGAATCGTGGCAACCCTGATGATAATTCCTATTGTAGGCTTCCTGCTCATTCCGGTGGAGCTCGCCATGATTCTGCCGATGCTTGCCGTAATGGTACGTCGTCTGCACGACCTGGACAAACACTGGGCTTACATTTTCATCAGCTTCATTCCGCTCGTTGGTTCAATCATCCTGCTCATCTGGTTTGCGCAGAAGAGTTCACCGAATGTCAACGAACACGGATACCCGGCTGACTGTTAAGCTATGACAGAACTCATGCAATGGAGCAAGCTCATCTGCCACAAGCGGCTGGGCATGGAGCGTTACCGGACGTCGTCAGCGCAGAGCCGCAGCGACTTCCAGCGCGACTTTGACCGTCTGGTCTTCTCCTCTCCTTTCCGGCGTTTGCAGAACAAGACGCAGGTGTTCCCTCTTCCGGGCAGCATCTTCGTCCATAACCGTCTGACCCACAGCCTTGAGGTGTCGAGTGTCGGCAAATCACTTGCCAACGAGGTTTATATGCAGCTCAGCCAACGCTACCGCCACGACAAAGACGTATGCGACAAACTCAGTCACATCGTTGAAATCGTAGGCGCGGCCTGTCTGGCTCACGACCTCGGCAATCCTCCGTTCGGACATTCGGGAGAGCGTACCATCGCCACCTATTTCTCAGAGGGCGACGGAATGGCCGTGCGCGGTCTTCTCAGTGAGAACGAATGGAACGACCTGATTAATTTCGACGGCAACGCCAACTCCTTCCGCCTGCTTTCGCACCAATTCAAGGGACGGCGTGAGGGCGGACTGGCAATGACCTACTCGACGCTGGCGGCCATCGTAAAATATCCCTATTCCTCCTCCATGACTCCGAAAAGAGGAAAATTCGGCTATTTCTGCTCAGAACGGGAATGCTTCATGCAAGTGGCCGACGAACTGGGACTGATACAGAAGTCGGACGACGTTTTCGCACGCCACCCGTTAGTGCTGCTCATGGAAGCGGCCGACGACATTTGCTATCAGGTGATGGACATCGAGGACGCCCACAAGCTGAAAATCCTCAACTACGACATGGTGGAGCACCTCTTCATCGGCTATTTCCACGGAGAGCGACGCAGTCACATAAAGGACGTACTGGCCCACATCGACGACAACAACGAGAAAGTGGCCTACCTGCGCTCCTGTGTCATCGGCGAGCTGGTTAACGAATGTGCCGCTGCCTTTGTCAGCAATGAGGACACCATCCTGCAAGGTGACTTTTCGGGCTGCCTCATCGACCATGTGTCCGACCACCTGCGCGAAAGCTACGGATGCTGCTCCGACGTGGCCTGGAAACATATCTACAACTCGTCGCACGTTGTCGACATCGAGCTGGCCGGAAACCGCATTATCTCCTACCTGCTCGAACGCCTGCTCGACGCGGTGCTCCATCCCGAGAAGCACTATTCTAAACTGCTGCTGAGCCGCGTCCCGACGCAGTACGACACAGGAAGTCCAACACCCTACGGCAAAATTCAGTCCGTACTCGACCACATCTCCGGCATGACCGACGTCTACGCGCTCGACCTCTTCCGAAAGCTGAACGGTCAGAGCCTGCCGGCCGTATAACCCCAAGAAACTGACGATATGCAAAAAACGAAACAATACATTCTGCTTCTTCTTTTGTGCTTCCTCGCAGCCGCTCCGGCGTTTGCCTATACGGTGGAGGAAGTACCCAACATACACCTGACCGACAAGAACCGCTACGTTTCCAACCCCGACAACATCCTGTCGGCCACAACCGTCAGCCAGATGGACGCCATCATCGGCAATGTCTGGGAAAAGACGACTGCCGAGCTGGCCGTCGTAGCCATTTCCAAGATAGACGGCTCGTCGGACATCGAAACCTTTGCAACAGAGCTCTACCGCCATTGGGGCATCGGTAAGGAAGACAAGAACAACGGCGTGCTCATCCTGCTCGTAACCGAGGAAAGACGCGTCGTGATTCGTACCGGCTATGGCACGGAAGGCCTGTTGCCCGACATCTACTGCAGCCGCATCATCCGCAACCTGATGCTTCCGCAGTTCAAGAAAGGCGACTACGACAGCGGTATGCTTGCCGCCGTCAACGAAATCGGCAAACTGCTCACCACTCCGGGAGCCGTAGAGGAGCTCAAGTCGAAATATGCCAACAACGCCCGCCGCAACAGCGACGGCGGAATGTTCAGCATGTATGGCAATATCGCCATCATTATCGGTATCGGTGCCCTCGTATGGGTGTTGATGCTTTTGGCCAAAACCTCCAAGTCGGACCCGGCAGAGCGCCACATGCTTCTGAGCAACAAGAAGCTGACCCTGGGCATGCTGACCCTCTTCTCTCTCGGATGCGCCCTGCCCGCCTTCCTCATCCTGCTCTGGTCCATCAAACGATGCCGTACGAAACCACGCATCTGCCCGAACTGCAAGGCCACGATGCGCAAACTTCCGGAGGATGAGGACAACAGATACCTCACGCCGGCTCAGGACCTCGAGGAGCAACTGCAATCGGTCGACTACGACGTATGGGTCTGCGACCGCTGCAATGAGGTAGACATTTTCCCGTTTGTCAACAAAAACACCGTATATTCCGAATGCCCTCATTGCCACACGAAAGCGGCCATGCTCGTCAGCGACCGCATTCTCCAGAAGGCAAGCTTCCGCAGCGAAGGCATCGGTGTAAGAACCTACAAATGCCGTAACTGCAACCACACAACCGACCTCCGGTACTCCATCCCACGCGAGGAAGCACCGGTCATCGTTCCGTTTATCGGCGGTGGCGGCGGTGGTGGCGGCTTCAGCGGAGGCGGAAGTTTCGGCGGTGGCTCTACCGGAGGCGGAGGAGCATCCGGCGGCTGGTAAAAAACGAAAATCTCCGGGCATTTCCCCATTGCCCGTTCCAATAGCGAAGAAGGCTGTTCCCCATCACGGAGCAGCCTTCTTCGTTTCCATTTATCATGGACTTTTCTCATTCATAAAAATCCGACAATTTTAATGCTTCATTTTTGGCTTTTTTAGATTTATTTTATTAGCTTTGCATTAATTTGGATTATTATTTCTTTTTGACGTTCCATGACACATCTTATATACATACTACTGTTATCTACAATCTTCGTTATTTCCGGGTGCTCCGGAAATAAGCAGGACGTCACGCAGCCCGCTAAAGACACCTTCGCCTCCTTATATCCTGAGGCAAAACATACCAAATGGTCGCAACGCGACGGATATGAAGTTGCCACATTCAAGGACAAACGAAAAAACAGAGAGGCATGGTTTGACAAGAACAGATGGGTAATGACGATTTCCGACCAGCAATACACGCACCTGCCGAAGAAAGTTAAACATAAATTCTCCCAATCGGACTATGCCGAATGGGAGCAGCTCGGAGTGAAACGCGTGGAACGTGTCAACCAGAACCCTGTATGGATTATCGACGTGGAACGCAACAAAGTGAGATATGCGCTCTACTACACTCAGACGGGAATACTGCTACGCACGGTCAATGCTACGGGACAGGAACGCACGTCGGAAGACTTCCTCCCGACCGAACTTCCCGACGAGATTGCACAGTCGCTCTACGACATCTACCCCACCGCCATAGTCTATGAGGTGGCACGCGAGGATTCGACCTATGCCATCGACGTCATCGACGAGGAAATCGGTAAAAAAATCGTCATTTCCGAAAGCGGCTGGCAAAGTTCGTCGTTCGACATTCCCCAAAAGGATTTGCCGCAGGCCGTAAGCCGCACCCTCAGCAAAAATTACCAGAACTGCACCATCGGCAATATCCGGCTGAAGGAAATGCCGCAAGAAAAGACCTATACCGTCGAGCTTCACAATGACACACTCGTCTACTCGGTCTGCATCAGCAACGACGGCCACATCATTCAGGACAACTGATAACCCCAATGAAATGACATAATAAAAAAGCAACCATCGAATGATGGTTGCTTTTTTATGTTTCAGCAGAAACTGCCGTAATCTCTTATACCAAATGACGAATCAATTCCTCACGGTCGCCCTCCAACAGGTCAATTACCGGAATCTCAATCATTGTATAGGCACCCGGTTGCTGCTTCATGGAAGCGCGGGCTACGCATACGAGCATCTGAGCCGTAAGCGCCGGATTGTTGATTGACATATTGAACTCGAAACGCTGGTTCTGTGTCGTACCTGAAACACCCTTGCGCACCATGTTGACACCGTGACCCATATCCTTCACCTCGTCAACTGACGGCACCTCAAACACGAGAGTCTCATCGCTTGCGAAATACGGGTCAGCTTTGATGGCTGCCGCCACGTCGGCAAGCTTATAGCCTTCGCAAAGTTCCACGTAAACCATACGGCGATGGATGCCCGTACCCAATGGAATTGTCATTGAAAGAGCGGCCTTTACACCTTCAATAGCCTTCACTGCTACGGTGTGACCCATGCTCATACCCGGACCGAAGTTGGTGTAAGTGATACCTTTCGGAGCGCAAGCCTGAAGCAACGTGCGCACTACGGAGTCGCTACCCGGGTCCCATCCGGCTGAAATGACAGACACACGGCCGTGTTCCTTAGCTGCTGCGTCGAGCGAACGGCGAAGGTCAACGATGCTAGTGTGAATGTCGAAGCTGTCAACCGTATTCATACCGAGCGCGAGGGCTTCCTTCGCATATTCCTCCACCTTACGGGTCGGAGTACAGAGAATAGCCACGTCCGCGTCCAAATCGGCCAACGATGTTGTCACCTTATACGGCTTCAATTCCTCCGGAATATTTTCCACACTGCGGCGCACGATTCCTGCAATTTCGAAATCGGCAGCCACCTTCAAAGCGTCGAGCACGAAATGCCCGATGTTTCCATAACCTACTATTGCTGCTTTAATCATAGATTCCTATAAATTTTTTTACAAAGATAGCGAAAGGAGAGCGCAGAAAAAACAAGCATCCTTGTTTTTTTACCAAGCTTCATCCATTCGTCAACAAAGATACAAAGAAAGCCCCCAAATTGTTTACAAAGAGTTGAAAAAACAGGCAAAAAGATGTCAAAGTACAATCGCGGCAAATTTTCCGCAAAGAATTTCTGTCCCGTCAAATCCCCGTTTCAAGCATTGTTTGAGAGGCTGTTTTCCACTTCCAGAAGGAGCGTAGCGGGCTACGCAATGAGTAAGGACAAGGATACAGAACGGAAAGAAACCTGAAATCATACGATTCATAACTTTATCACCTCAATCAAATTTAAACAGTTTCCCATTTCCAGTTGCGCCTAATTTGCACTATCTTTACGCTTTCAATAGCATTTTAAAACAAGATGAGAAACCGAATTCTTAAATTCATAGCCGTCTATCTGCTCATAGTCGCGGTGTTCATCACGCAACGGCCCATATTCTTCGCTGTCTACCACTCGTTATTCGAAGGGGTCAGCATCGGTGAATTTTTCGGAGCCATCGGACACGGACTCCCCCACGACTTGTCGATGGCAGGTTATCTGACGGCCATCCCCGGCCTGCTGCTGATTGCATCCGTATGGACACAGGCCTCCCTGCTCAAGAAAATCGAGCGCGGATATTTCCTGTTTGCTGCCATCGTCATGTCGATGGTCTTCATCACCGACCTCGCTCTCTACGGCTACTGGGGCTTCCGTCTGGACTATACGCCGGTGTTCTACTTCATGTCGTCGCCGGCCGACGCGCTGGCAAGCGTCAGCCCATGGTTTGTTGCCGCTGGTGTTGCCGCTATCGGCCTCTACGCATGGGGTATCTACCGGCTGTTGCGCCTCACCGAACGCATACGCCTCAACCACGTTGAAGGGACGGGACGGCGCATTGCGACCGGCTTCGGCTGCCTGCTGCTGACGGGCGCACTCTTCCTGCCCATCCGTGGCGGTCTCACGACGGCGACCATGAATCCGGGAACAGTCTACTTCAGCGACAACCAACGGCTGAACCATGCGGCCATGAACCCGATGTTCAGCTTCCTCTATTCCGCTACCCACCAGACCAACTTCGACAAGCAGTTCCGCTACATGGACGACGCGAAGGCCACTCGGCTGTTTGCCGCCATGACCGACCGTCCCATCGCCGCAGCCGACTCCGTGCCCCGGCTGTTCACGCAGCAGCG
Organism: uncultured Muribaculaceae bacterium; assembly: GCA_944321875.1. Lineage (GTDB taxonomy): Bacteria > Bacteroidota > Bacteroidia > Bacteroidales > Muribaculaceae > Limisoma. Next base: position 16,206 of record CALUMX010000013.1, on the reverse strand, counting down.
ACCGAACGTCATTCTGGTGATACTCGAAAGCTTCTCCGTCCACTTGATGCCGTCGCTCGGCGGTGAGGACATCGCACCCTGCATCGACCGCTATGCCCGCGAGGGTGTGATATTCTCCAATTTCTTCGCCAACAGCTTCCGCACGGACCGTGGACTCGTCTCCATCATCAGCGGCTATCCGGCCCAGCCCAATACGAGCATCATGAAATATACGGAAAAGGTGGAAAACCTTCCGTCGCTCTCCCGCTCGATGAAAAATGTCGGTTACGACCTTGCCTACTACTACGGCGGCGATGCCAACTTTACCAATATGCGCGCCTTCCTCGTGTCGGCGGGATTCAACACAATTATCAGCGACAAGGATTTCCCGCTAAGTGAGCGCACGGGCAAATGGGGCGCACAGGACGGCGTCGTGTTCGACCGCCTGTGGAACGACCTGCAGGCCGCTCCCTCCGACCGTCCGTTGCTGCGCGTCATCCAGACATCGAGTAGCCACGAACCGTGGGAAGTGCCGTTTGAACGTCACGAAAACAAGATAAAGAACAGCTTCGCCTATGCCGACGACTGTCTCGGCAAGTTTGTGGAACGGCTGCGCCAGTCACCGCTCTGGAACAATACGGTTGTAATCATGGTGCCCGACCACTTTGGCGGAGGCGATTATTTCACCCGGCTGACCGACCCCGTAACACGCCACCACATTCCGCTCGTCATGTTGGGAGGTGCCGTTGCAGGCCACCGCGACATCAGCGTCCCGGCCTCTCAAATCGACCTGGCTGCCACCCTGCTCTATCAGCTGGGTCTGCCCCACGATGAGTTCACGTTCAGCAAAAACGTGCTCAACCCCGATTCGCCGAAATTCGGCTATTTCACCGACCCTTCATGCTTCGGCATGATTACCGACGACAACCGGGTTGTGATAGCCACCGATGCCGAGCGGACGCTCTCCGACGAAGGCACGGCCAAAGGCAAGAACGCCCCCTTCGCCAAAGCGTTCCTGCAGAAACTTTACGACGATTTGGCACAACGATAATTTACACCGATTCTGACACTACAAAAAAATATCTACCCCGATGATTGAACTGCTCAATTCGATTGACAACGACATTTTTCTGACACTCAACGGCTACCACTGCGCCTATTTCGACCATTTCATGAAGATTGCCACCGGCAAGCTCATCTGGGTGCCGTTCTATGCCTCTATACTCTACGTCATGACGCGTAACCTCCGCCTCCGCCAGCTGGCATGTGCGATAGCGGCGGTCGCGCTGACTATCCTGATTGCCGACCAACTGTGCAGCTCGACCATCCGTCCCGTCGTGGCCCGATTGCGGCCGGCCAACTTGGAGAACTCCATATCGCCGCTCGTCCATATCGTTGACGGCTACCGGGGAGGCGCCTACGGTTTTCCGTCGTGCCATGCAGCCAACACGTTTGCATTGGCCGGATTTATCGGAGTGCTGATGCGTCGCGGCTGGCTGACGGCCGTCGTCATTGTCTGGGCAGTGCTCAACTCCTACTCACGGCTTTATCTCGGCGTACACTATCCCGGCGACCTCATCGTCGGAGGAATTATCGGAGCCGCCGTAGGCATGCTGATGGCCTTTGCCGCACGAAAAGCCATCGCAGCAGTCGACCGCCGCTACCAAATGCACTCACCCGCAGTTTTCAGCCAGACCCGCTACATTTCGCTGACATTCGCCCTGATGCTCCTCATCATCGCCGTAGCAGCCACAGCCACCCTGTTCTCCGCCTGACCGCCGATTGCCCGCACAACTAATATTAATGCAATAACATACTGTGAATATCAAGTTTTTTTCTTATCTTTGCAGCATAAATAAACAAATATTGAATATATATGGAAAAAATCATACTTACGGGTGACCGCCCTACCGGCAAACTCCACTTGGGACACTACGTCGGTTCCCTCCGACGCCGTGTAGAACTGCAAAACTCAGGCGAATACGACAAAATATTCGTTATGATTGCCGATGCCCAGGCGCTCACCGACAACGCTGACAATCCGGAAAAAATCCGTCAGAACATCGTGGAAGTGGCTCTCGACTACCTGTCAGCCGGCCTCGACCCTGAAAAAACCACCATTTTTATACAGTCTCAGGTTCCGGAACTCTGCGAGTTGGCTTTCTACTACATGAACCTCGTAACCGTGTCGCGCGTGCAGCGTAACCCGACCGTAAAGACGGAAATCAAGATGCGCAATTTCGAGGCAAGCATCCCAGTAGGCTTCTTCTGCTATCCGGTGAGCCAAGCCTCCGACATTACGGCATTCCGTGCTACGACCGTGCCCGTGGGTGAGGACCAGAAACCGATGATTGAGCTGACACGCGAAATCGTGGAACGCTTCAACCACGTCTACGGTCCGACACTTGTCACACCTGAGATTCTGCTGCCGGAAAACGCAGCCTGCCTGCGTCTGCCGGGTATCGACGGAAAGGCGAAGATGAGTAAGTCGCTGGGCAACTGCATTTACCTCTCCGACACACCGAAGGAATTAGCCAAGAAGGTAAAGAGCATGTACACCGACCCGCTCCACCTCAACGTAAGCGACCCGGGACACCTGGAAGGCAACTGCCCGTTCATCTATCTCGACGCATTCGCAACCGACGAGCATTTCGCGAAATTCAGCACAGACTACAAGAACCTGCAGGAAATGAAGGACCACTACACGCGTGGAGGTCTTGGCGACGGTACGGTGAAAAAATTCCTCATCAACGTACTTGAGGACGTACTTGCTCCTATCCGCGAGCGCCGCAGCCATTTCGAAAAGGACATCCCTGCCGTGTTCGACATTCTGAAGAAAGGCAGCGAGGAGGCCCGCAAGGTGGCAGCCGCTACGCTCGACGACGTGCGCCGCGCGATGCGCATCAACTACTTTGAGGATGCAGCCCTCATCGCCGAGCAAGCAAAGAAATACGGGAAGTAAACTCAACGGAAAATCTCATAAGAGAAGGCCGGTTGCAGATGGTGCAACCGGCCTTCTCTGTCATTTAATCCAATCATTTTTAAAACTGCTCAAAGCGCTCTATAAACGTGCTGATTGATTCCATCAGTTTTGTCGTTGCGTCGTCATATTCTTTCTGGTCGGCAAACCATCCTGCAGGCGGTGCCCACGTCACGTCGTTGCGCACGTCGCAAGGTGTCAGGCGTATGCCCTGGAAGATAAACGTCGGGATGGACGCATTCTTGTTGGTCTTTGGCAACAGCGTGAAACCTCCACTTCCCGAAGGCTTGAACGCATCGTTGTCGGACGGCAACCATCCATAAGAAGGATGATAGCGCTCAAGACGACCCAACGTGCAGGCTCCCGTCGCCTCATCCCGGCTCTGAACCTCAATGCGGTAGCGGGCATCGCTCACCGTAGCGTGCGACGCTCCGTTGTAGCTGATAAGGAAACTCAGATAGAGATTCATCAGCGGGTCGTTGATTTTCGCGTTCAATCCGCCCACCATGAACTGACCACCGTCGGCTACGATATACTCTTTCTCTCCGTCGACAATCCGGCCGGAAATCAACATCGGTACAAAACAGAATTTCGCATAAATCTGACCGACGTCCTTCAGCTCATCCATTTCGAAGGCATACAGCTGCTCGCTGTCGAAAATCGCCGTCAGATAGCCATAAGTCGCGTTGCCATAAGGCGAGCTGACGTTCTTCTCATTGCTCTGCAGCAAATAAACGTCCCATTCCACCTTGCTGTCCGTATTGCCATAGCTACCCTTGCCGGATGCCGTCAACGGACGAGGCTCAAGCAGCTCATCCTCCTTGATGAATTTTGCGGTAAAATTCAAGTCACGGCCTCTGACGGTAGCACGTACCGCATTGTCCGACAGGTTGGTCACATAAGTATCCGACTCGATAGTTCCCAATTTCCAGCCTTCGCTGGGAGATGCCACCACTTCCACCTGGTCGCCGTATTTGTATTCTCCGGAACCGGTTACCGTTCCACCCTCTGCCGGGTCGGCAACTGCCGTCACCGTATAGACGGGTTCCGACCAAGGCTTTCCTGCCGGCGGTGTCGGTGGTGAAGGCGGTTCTTTCCATTCCACCTCGACCGTTTCTCCGGGTGTTGTGTCCGGATTGCCACCAACAACGGAAGGCACTCTGCCTGCCGTTACTTCCGACTTCAACACCAGTTCAAATTCGCCTTTCTCGTTGATAAATCCGCAATATCCATTGTCGAAAGGCGCCATATCAGCCTTCGCCATGAAATCTGAACTGAAAGCCTCCACCTCTCCGGTAGTCCTGCCGGAAATCACAAGCCGGCCGTCGGGCATATAGATTTGCGGAACGGAATTGACACTCAAGGTAAATACACCGGCATCGCCCACTTTGAATCCATACTGGTCCGTAGCGTTGCGGTAAATCGTACTGAACGGAAGGTCATTGACTTTGTTGAAGTTTTCATCAACCACAATCATCCTGTTGGAAGCTCCTAAATAACCAGCTTCGTTTCCTTCCTTTTCCTTCACCCATGAGAAGCCGCGCACAAACGGAGTCGCCACCTCAAAGGTTTTGAGCAATTTTCCGTCACGGTCATAGATCTCATCCTGCTTTTTCTCGTCGTTATGCACCACGATACGCCCATCAGAACAGCCGGAAACAAAACTCGTGAAACTGCGGCCAAACACGTCCTTTCCCTGCGTGTCGATAATATGCCACTTTTTGTCCCAGCCCTCTCTGGTTACAACCACAGCACGGCCTTCGTTGAAATCGCCAGCCTCGAAATATGCCGGCTCAATCACCATGTTGCCTTTCGTGTCAATGTAGCCCCAGAGCTTCTTGTCCGTATCGTAGTGGGCACGCAATCCGTCGCCGATACGTCCTACGCGCTCAATCGGCGTAAAGCTGTACTTCACCGGCTCGTTCAGATTGGGAAACACCTCTTTTCCCTCCGTGTTGATATAGACCCACACACCCTGCGAGCTGACTGTGCCTGTCGTTTTCTTCAAAACCCTCGCAAGACCATCGGAAAACGGAGTAGGATTCAGATAGGTAGTCGGCAACTTCTTGCAACTTCCGTCCTTATAAAGAATATAGTAAGGATAATTAGACCCTTCGGACTTCGCGCTCTTCATGATGACAGCTCCGTTCTCAAATCGGACGTTCGCATTCTTCATGGTCGGATTGTTCCAATCAAAGCCGAACACCATCTCTCCTTCCGCATTGAAAAATGCCCACCGCCCGGACTCATTCTTCACGCCAAACAACCCATCATGCATCTCCGCAAAATCGAGCAATTCGGGAATGCGGATAAACTTCGTGTCGTCCGTCAATCGGATGTAATGGTAAGTTGCCTCATCAATCTCAATGGTCTGCGGCTTGAAATTCGGGTCGGACTTTGCGGCATTCACAGCGCCTGACGGCTGTTTCTTTTCCGGAGAATCGGACTTCGTCAACTGTTCCACCACCTCTTTTCCCTTGTCTTCGGCCACTTTCTTCAATTCTTTTCCCAGTTGCCTCAACAACTGCCCTTCTGCCGGCATCGCGCAACAGAGAAGCAGGGACGCAACCATCAAACCGTATTTTTTCATAATGTATCAGGTTTAGTTAATAAATCTTTACAAGCGAATATAGCGACTTTGAAAGGCATTTCAAAAGAAATCTCCGCTATATATCGGAATGACAATGATTTATCTATATTTGTCTATATTCCAATAGCAATTCCGACGCATTCCAACCCCTACAACCTTTCCGTCTGGACACAAAAAAACCGGCTCAATTGAGTCGGCTACCTAACTATTTAATAACTATGAGAAATCGATTTAAAAGAGTTGTTAATTGTGATTGTCAACTCCTGCCACGTAAGCCATTCTACGCACCATTCTAAGAGATGCATTAGGATGAAAACTGTGTGATGGCATTTGCTTTACTTTTTGTAGATTCGTAGTGTTCATAATAAAATCTCCTTTCTTTTCATTTAGTTGCTGCGCTCTCTTGCGCATTATAGGATCAATTCCTTTAAATTAGTTTTCTTATCATCCTTTTGACACTGCAAAGATAGTGCTAAATTGCAAACTATGCAAGAAAAATGCCCAAAAAATATGTTATAAAACATCTTTTTCTGAAGTTATTTTTATTGCACAAAATTACACCACTGAAAATCAACACCTTACAAAATACCATTTTTCCGACCTCTCATGACAAAAAAGCAGAAGAAATTCCCCATACTGTCAAAATGGAGTCAACATAAAAAAAAGCCGCTCCCGGTTTCTCTCCGGGAACGGCTTTTTATTGCGCTGTTTGAACTATGTCTGCATTAAGAACGCGGACCACGGCCACCACCGTTGCCACCTTCGCGACGCGGGCCACGACCACCGCCGTTGCCGTTGCCGCCACGTCCGTTGCCACCGTTTCCGCCTTCGCGACGCGGAGGACGAGCCGGACGCTCTACGTAGCCTTCCGGTTTTGGCTGAAGGGCACGCATTGACAAGCGGAACTTACCTGTCTTCTTGTCAATCTCAATCAACTTCACTGTTACCTCGTCACCTTCGTGCAGGCCGGTAGCGTCCATTGATTCATAACGTTCCCAACCGATTTCAGAGATGTGGAGCAGACCATCACGACCCGGCATGAATTCTACGAATGCACCGAAGTCCATGATGCTTACAACCTTACCGGTGTAAACCTCACCCTCTTCCGGCTGAGCCACGATAGCCTTGATGCGTGCAAGAGCCTTGTCGATTGATTCGCGGTTAGGAGCAGCCACCTCGATATTGCCATGGTCGCCCTCTTCCTCAATTGTAACAATAGCTCCTGATTCCTCCTGAATGCCTTGGATAATCTTTCCGCCCGGGCCGATTACCGCACCGATGAATTCCTTCGGAATAGTCATCGTTACGATGCGAGGAACGTGAGGCTTGTAATTCTCGCGCGGAGCCGGGATAGCCTCCTGCAACTTGCCGAGGATATACATACGGCCTTCGCGAGCCTGGTTGAGCGCCTTCTCAAGGATTTCGTATGACAGACCGTCACACTTGATATCCATCTGAGTGGCAGTGATACCCTTCTCTGTACCTGTTACCTTGAAGTCCATATCTCCGAGGTGGTCCTCATCGCCGAGGATATCGGAAAGTACGGCATATTTTTCATTGTCTGTGATAAGACCCATTGCGATACCTGAAACCGGACGTTTCATCTTCACGCCTGCATCGAGCAGTGACAGCGTACCGGCACAAACAGTTGCCATGGATGAAGAACCGTTAGACTCGAGAATATCGGAAACGATACGGCAAGTATAAGGGAAGTCATCCGGGAACATACGCTTCAACGCGCGGTGAGCCAAGTTACCGTGACCAATCTCACGACGGCCTACGCCACGTTGCGGCTTAGCCTCGCCCGTAGAGAATGGAGGGAAGTTATAGTGAAGGAGGAAGCGTTCCTTGCCCTGGTTGAGCACGTCGTCGAGAATCTTCTCGTCGAGCTTCGTACCCAGCGTACAAGTAGCGAGAGCCTGAGTCTCACCACGGGTAAACACGGCTGATCCGTGAGGGCCCGGCAGGTAATCAACCTCACACCAGATAGGACGGATTTCGTTTGTCTTACGACCGTCAAGACGGATACCCTCGTCGAGAATGCAGCGACGTACGGCTTCCTTCTCAACATCGTGATAGTAACGGGCAACGAGCGGAGCCTTTTCCTCGCGCTCCTCTTCCGGAATTGACTCGAGATATTCTTCTTCCACTTTCTGGAACGACTCGTTGCGCCATTGCTTGTCTGCGCAACCTGCCTTCGCGATGGCATAAGCCTTGTCGTAGCACTTTTCGTGTACGTCCTTGCGAAGCTCCTCATCGTTCACTTCGTGGCAATATTCACGCTTAACTACACCCAACTCCTTAGCCAGTTCTTCCTGAACAAGACATTGAGCCTTGATAGCTTCGTGAGCGGCCTTCAAAGCGTCGAGCAATTCAGCCTCTGACACTTCGTTCATCTCACCTTCCACCATCATGATGTTGTCGTAGGTAGCACCTACCATCAATTCGATGTCGGCTCTTTCAGCCTGCTCAAATGTCGGGTTGATTACAAATTGTCCGTCTACGCGGGCTACGCGTACCTCAGAGATAGGACCGTGGAACGGTACGTCAGATACGGCGATAGCGGCTGAGGCTGCAAGACCGGCCAATGCGTCCGGCATGTCGACACCGTCAGAAGAGAACATGATGATGTTCACGAAAGTATCCGCGTGATAGTTTTCAGGGAACAACGGACGAAGCACGCGGTCAACAAGACGCGCCGTCAGGATTTCATAATCAGACGCACGACCTTCGCGCTTCAAGAAACCGCCCGGATAGCGGCCTGCTGCTGAGAATTTCTCTTTGTACTCTACCTGGAGCGGCATGAAATCAACGCCCTCTCCAGCTTCTTTTGCTGAAACAACAGTTGCGAGGAGCATCGTATTTCCCATGCGCAACTCTACTGCGCCATCAGCCTGCTTTGCCAATTTTCCTGTTTCCAGAGTGATGGTTCTGCCATCGGCAAGCGTGATGGTTTTCTTAATTGGATTCATATATATTTTTTAACGCTTAAAATTCGCACAAAGATAGTGAAAGTTTCCCGTGTTACCGCCGTTTTTGCAATATTTTTATTTTCGGGCATTTAAGTGGTTACGTTCCGCTCTGTTATTATGCTTTTTTAAGGAATTCCGTCAGAGGCATTTCCGACAACTTCGCCGGCAAACGGGTTTTGCTAAAGACTGATTGCCGCTCCGCGCCTCGGGTCAAATCGGCGGCCGCGTCCCCGTGCTTTCGATTATTGGGTGGATTTTGTTCGATTTGTCGCAGAAAAAGCGTAACTTTGGCACATTAAAACATTAATATAATGAAAAAGCTAATCTATACTCTTTTTGCGTCGGCGGCCATTCTGGCATCCTGCTCCGACAACAGTAACAAATTTGAAATCAGCGGAACAATCGACGGCGTGAAAAACGCTGAGCTCGTCGTACAGCACTCTGTCAACGGCTTCTGGGCTCCGCTCGACACGCTTCATACCGACGAGGCCGGAACGTTCTCGTTCAAGGGCGACATTCCGGAAAATCCCGCCATCTACCGTCTCTCTTTCCACGACCGCTATGTCTATGTGCCTATCGACAGCACAGAGCACATCACCGTTAAGACCGACTCTGTCAACTTCGACACACGCTATACGCTCGAAGGCTCGGAAAACGCAAAATGGATTATGGAAGTGGACCGCATCGCCGCAACGATGGCCGGCAAGCCGCTCAACGACTCTACGGCTCTCGAATCAAAGAAACAGCTGGCCAACCTGCTGCTGAAAGACCCGTCGAGCATCATCGCATTCTACACAGTGGAGAAACAGGTGGACAACCGCCGCATTTTCGACCCGCTCGACAGATTTGACTTCAAAATCATCGGTGCCGTTGCTACGGGCTACCAGACGTTCCGCCCGAACGACCCGCTGACACAGTATCTGACTGACGAATACAAGAAATACCTTCGTTTCCACCGCGCTCCGTCAACTGAAAACCAGCGCACGGTGATGGCGGAGGAAGTGGGCATCTTCGACATCAACCTGACTGACGAGAACGGAAAATCCGTGAAACTGACCGACGTGGCCGGAAAAGGCAAGGTCGTAATCCTCAACTTTACCTCCTACCTCGGAGAGGAATCACCGGCATTCAACGCCCTGCTGCTCGAAGTCTACAAGAAATATGCTCCTGACGTGGAAATCTACCAGGTGGGCTACGACAACAACGAATTCAGCTGGAAGGACGCTGCCAAGAGTCTGCCATGGGTAACCGTATTTGACCCGAACGGCATCAACTCTGAACACCTCCGCAACTACAACGTCGGTTCTCTTCCGGCCATCTTCATCATCGACCGAAACGGTGCGCTGCAACAACGTGTCATCAACCTGGCCGACCTGGCGAAGGCTGTAGCCGCCCAACTTTAATTCAACCCCGATTTTTAACCCTTGCAATCTACAATGGCAGAAGAAATAATCAACGAGCAACTTTCTGAACAGACCGTCAACTATACGGAGGACGACATCAAAACCCTCGATTGGAGGGAACACATCCGCCGCCGTCCGGGTATGTATATCGGAAAACTGGGCGACGGCTCCCATTCCGATGACGGTATCTATGTGCTGCTGAAGGAGGTGCTTGACAACGCCATCGACGAGTATGCGATGGGCTTCGGCAAGCAGATTATCGTCAACATCTCCGACGACGGACGGGCACAGGTGCGCGACTACGGCCGCGGTATCCCTTTGGGCGCGCTGAAGGATGTGTCGTCCAAGATGAACACGGGAGCGAAATACGACTCGGCGGCTTTCAAGAAGTCGGTCGGTCTGAACGGTGTAGGTATCAAGGCTACCAACGCCCTGTCGTCCTATTTTGAAATATCAGCCTTCCGCGACGGCGAGGGCAAAACCATCAAATACAGTTGCGGAGAGGTGCTGGAGGAAAGCGACATTTTCCCGACCACTGAGGAAAACGGAACACTGGTTACGTTCGTGCCCGACAACACGATTTTCCGCGACTACAAGTTCAAGGAGGAATTTGTGGAAACGCTGTTGCGCAACTACACGTTCCTCAACACGGGGCTTACCATCGTTTTCAACGGTCAGAAGATGCACTCGCGCAACGGTCTTGTCGACCTGCTGAAGGAAAACATGACCAACGACCCGCTCTACCCCATCATCCACTTTACGGGACCGGACATTGAAATCGTTATCACCCACGCCTCACAATACGGCGAGGAATTCTATTCCTTCGTCAACGGACAGCACACAACGCAAGGCGGTACGCACCTGACGGCGTTCCGCGAATCGGTGTCGCGCACCATCAAGGAATTCTTCGGCAAGAACTTCGAGTATGCCGACATCCGTAACGGTATGGTGGCGGCCATCAGCATCAAGGTGCAGGAGCCGGTGTTTGAGTCACAGACGAAAACGAAGCTCGGCTCACGCGACATGGGCCCGGAAGGTCCGACGGTAGCCAAGTTTATCGGCGACTTCCTCAAGCGCGAACTTGACAACTATCTGCACATCGACGGCGAGACAAGCGAAATCATGCTCCGCAAGATTCAGGAGTCGGAGAAGGAGCGCAAGGCCATTGCCGGCATCACGAAGCAATCGCGCGAGCGTGCCAAGAAAGTGAGCCTGCACAACCGCAAGCTGCGCGACTGCCGCGTCCACTACAACGACCCGAAGGGCGACCGCGTCGATGAGTCGTCGATTTTCATCACCGAGGGTCTTTCGGCTACGGGTACGATTACGAAAATCCGCGACGTGGAGACGCAGGCCGTGTTCTCCCTCCGCGGTAAGCCGCTCAACACTTTCGGCAAGACGCAGAAAGTGGTCTACGACTACGAGGAGTTCAACCTGCTGCAGGCAGCCCTCAACATTGAGGAAGGCATCGACGGATTGCGCTACAACAAGGTGATTATCGCGACGGATGCCGATGTCGACGGCATGCACATCCGCCTGCTGATGATTACGTTCTTCCTGCAGTTCTTCCCCGACCTTATCAAGAAGGGACACGTCTACATCCTGCAGACACCGCTCTTCCGTGTGCGCAACAAAAAGACATCGCGCCGTCAGGGCAAGGGCAAGAAGGAAAATACAGGCAACGAGGTCTATTACTGCTACACCGACGAGGAACGCGTCAACGCTATCGAGAAACTGGGAGCAAACGCCGAGATTACACGATTCAAGGGTCTGGGTGAAATCTCCTCTGAGGAGTTCAAGGACTTTATCGGACCGAATATGCGCCTCGACCAGGTGAAGCTCCGCAAGGACGACTCCGTGAAGGAAATGCTCGACTTCTACATGGGTAAGAACACAATGGAACGTCAGCTTTTCATCGTCGACAACCTGGTAGTGGAGGACGACGAGGAACTTGAAATTTCAAAATCCTAATCTCAGATACAAAATGCAACAACGCATTGCCATTTTTCCGGGCTCTTTCGACCCCTATACCATCGGCCACCATTCCATCGTAGAGCGGGCGCTTCCGCTTTTCGACAAAATCATCATCGCCGTGGGAGTCAACAGTCTGAAAAAATCGTTCATGACCGAGCGCAGACGCGTGGAGGCCATCCGCGAGCTGTTTGTCGACGAACCGCGCATTGAGGTGATTTCCTACAGCGGACTGACGGTCGATGCGGCCAGGGAGCACGGCGCGCAGTTCCTGCTGCGTGGCGTCAGAATGATACAGGACTTCGAGTATGAGAAGAATCTCGCCGAAGTCAACCGTGAGCTGTCGGGACTGGAGACCGTACTGCTCTACACGCTGCCCGAATACGGACACATCAGTTCCTCCATCGTGCGCGAGCTGCTCAGCTTCGGCCGCGATGCGAGTTCGATGCTGCCTCCGGGCTATCACATCAACGAATAAATTAATTTGCTACTATGAATCGTTTTGTCATACTGGCCGCCGCACTTCTGCTGTCGGCCCAAGCCTCACAGGCGCAATTCTTCAACAAGATGTCGGCACGCCAGAAGCTGTCGGCTGTCGAGGCGACGATTGCGCGTAATTACGTTGACGAGGTCGACGAGGAAAAACTCGTAGCCGATGCCATCCGCGGCATGCTCGAGAATCTCGACCCGCACTCGTCCTACAGCACAAAGGAGGAGACGCTTGAGATGAGAGCGTCGATGGACGGAAGTTTCAGCGGAATCGGCATCCAGTTCAACATGCAGAAAGATACGCTCTACGTCGTGCAGACCATTGCAGGAGGTCCATCGGAAAAGGCAGGAATCCTGCCGGGTGACCGCTTTATTACGGTCAACGACAGCACCATTGCCGGCAAGAAGCTGAAAACGAGTGACATCATGAAGCTGTTGCGTGGCAAGAAAGGCTCGAAAGTCGACATCGGCGTGAAACGTGGCGGTGAGAAAGAGTTGCTGGAATTCCGGCTGACGCGTGACGACATCCCGATGCACAGCATCGACGCTGTCTACATGGCCGACAAGCAAACAGGCTACATCCGCCTCTCCCGCTTTGCCCGCACCTCACATGATGAGTTTACAGAGGCTATCGAGAAGTTGAAGAAGCAAGGCATGAAGCAGCTGATTCTCGACCTGACCGATAATGGCGGAGGCTATATGAACATCGCGGCAGAGATTATCAATGAATTTCTCGACCGCGGCGAGCTGATTGTCTACACGCAAGGACGCGCCAAACCACGCCAGGACCTCAACGCCAACGGACGCGGCAAGCTGAAGGGCATGAAGGTGGTCGTAATGCTCAACCAGTACTCTGCCTCGGCAAGCGAGATTCTCGCCGGAGCGTTCCAGGACTGGGACCGCGGAGTTCTTGTCGGACGACGCACGTTCGGTAAAGGCCTTGTGCAGAACGAAATCAACTTCCCCGACTCCTCGTCCATGCGCCTGACTATCGCACGCTACTACACACCGTCGGGACGCAACATCCAGAAACCTTACACCAAAGGTGACCGCGAAAGCTACGACAACGACATTCTCGACCGCTACAACCACGGCGAGTTCCAGAATGCCGACAGCATACAGTTTGCCGATTCGCTCAAATACACGACACTGCGCCACAAGCGCACGGTCTACGGTGGTGGCGGCATCATGCCGGACGTGTTCGTTCCGCTCGACACCACTCAGTTCACTCCGGCCTACCGGAAACTCGTGGCAAAAGGCACACTCACGCAATTCGCCCTCCGCTACGTCGATACCCACCGTGCCCAGCTGAACAAGACCTACGGCAATGAGGATAACTTCGTGGCACGCTTCGAGACTTCGGAAGAAATGCTCGACTCACTGCTGAGCATGGCCAAGACCGACAAGGTGGAAATCGAGGAAAAGGACTTTAACGAGTCGCGCCCGATATTGAGATGGATGGTGAAATCGCTTATCGCCAACAACCTCTACGGCGTAAACACCTATTTCCGAATCACAAACGAGCACAACGACATCTACCGCCGCGCGCTCGACATCATCAACGACCCGAAACGCTACAACGAAATCATCGGCGAATAGCAAACCGCCGTCCCGCATACGAAAAAAGGCTATCCCGCATCGTGCAGGATAGCCTTTTCTGTTTTGTATTTGAGAGCGGGACCGTTACTTCTCAAGAATGAGTACGGCACGCTTTGCAAACGTCATCTTGTCGCCGATAGTGACTGTCTTGCCGGTAATCACGTCGCGGAACGTATCGCCCGGCTTCATGATTTCGGCATAGCGGCTCATATCAACGTCCTTCAGCTCCTCATCCACACCGTTGAGAATGACAACGACGCGGTTGTCACCGGCCTTGCGCTCATAGACATAGAGCAGGTTGGACGGCATGAAGTGCAACGTAGAGCCTTCAGCCACGGCCTTGCTCGTCTTGCGCCAGTTGAGCAGCTTGCTCATGAAATCGAACGCCTCGTTCTGCATGGCAGTGCGGCCCTCGCGCGTAAACTCGCTGTGATTGTCGCCAGGGAATCCACCCGGCATGTCCAGACGGATACAACCGTCGTTCTTCTGCTTCGTTCCGTTCATAAGAAGTTCCGAACCGTAGTAGATTTGCGGAATACCGCGAGAAGTAAGCAGGAATGCTTGTGCCTGCTTCCAATGGTCGAGCGACTGAGGCATTTCCAACAGGAAGCGGTCCGTATCGTGGTTGTCGAGGAACGTCAGCACGTTTGCAGGGTCGGCAAACAACATATCGAGTGACAGATGGTCGTAAAGACGGTTCAAGCCTTCAGCCCACGGCAATGTTTTTTCGTTGAACGCATCACGGCTGAGCAGGAAGAACGGGAAATCCATCACTGTCTTCAAGCGTGTATCCATCGGATTGAGCTTGTTTCCGCTCTGCATGTAGGCAATGGAAGCTTCATTGGCAAACCAGCTCTCACCCACGATATTAAAGTTCGGATATTCCTTCATCACCGCATCGTTCCAGCGTGCCATGCCTGCCATATCGGCATACGGATAAGTATCCATGCGGATACCGTTGATATCGGCATATTCCACCCACCAGATGGAATTCTGAATCAGATAAGTCATCAGGTGCGGATTGCGCTGGTTAAGGTCAGGCATCGAAGTTACAAACCAGCCGTTGACAGTCAGGTCAAGGTCATAGTTGCTTACATACGGGTCATGGTTCGTACCCAGACGGAAATTCGTCTGCTTGAACTCCTTCGGCATATCAACCTTGCCGCCGGCATGAAGCACTTCAAACGCTGCCAAACCCGCCTTGCTTACAGGCGAGTTCAACCAGTCGTGCGACGGAGTGTCGGCCAACCATGGATGAGCCACACCACAGTGGTTGAAAATCATATCCATCACCACCTTAATACCGCGACGATGGCATTCGTCGATAAGCTGTTTGTACTCCTCGTTTGTACCGAATCGCGGGTCTACACGGTAATAATCCGTTGTGGCATAGCCGTGGTAAGAACCGCCCGGCATGTCGTTCTCAAGCACCGGAGTGAGCCAGATAGCCGTCACGCCCAACTCCTGCAGATAGTCAAGATGCTGCATGATACCCTTCAGGTCGCCACCGTGGCGCGCACCCGGGTCATTGCGGTCCACCTTCACCAGATAGTTCAATTCTTTCAGCTCATTATTGGAAGGGTCACCGTCGGCAAAACGGTCAGGCATCATCAGATAGAGTGCATCCGACGAGTCAAAGCCCACATAATCCTTTCCTTCTTTCTGACGGGCAAGCAACTCATATTCGGCCTTGATGGTCTTTTTCCCCGCCTTGAAACGGATTTGCATCTTGCCCGGCTTTGCCTTGTCGGAAATGTTGAGATAAATAAATTGATAGTTCGGACTGTCGAGACGGGCAACAGAATCAATGCTCACGCCTTCATAGTCGATTTCAGGAACGGCATCACGGATATTCTCACCGTTTACCGCGATTTGCAACTGAGAGGATTCCATTCCGGTCCACCACATCGGCGGGTCCATCCGGGTAACCTCGGTTTTGGCCTGTATGGCAACCGCCGTCAAAGCAAGGCCGGAAAACAATAAAAATTTCTTCATAGGTTTGATTTTGTAAGTGTGTGGTTACAAAGATAGTGCAAATCGAGTGTATTCAGAAATTAAAACGCAAGTTTTAAATTTTCTGAATGCCGAGATGCAGCCTATCTTATCAAAAGATAGTGCAAATCGAGTGTATTCAGAAATTAAAACGCAAGTCATTAGTGTCCCGTTAAAATGGGACGAGTTAAACAATTAATCAAAAAGCCCCGGAATCAGGGGATCATTTAG
>CALUMX010000012.1 GCA_944321875.1 uncultured Muribaculaceae bacterium | reverse complement strand
CTGGGGAGACAACGGCCAGACACAAGGCATCGGTGAAGACCAGGTAGGCACCGGCGGAACCACACAGGTGACGGACGACGACTGGCAGACTGCCGTTACACAGATGAACGCCGCCCTGCAAAGTGCAGGCTCAGAGTGGCAGTACGAACTCACCGGAGCATTGCCAACATTGAAGAAACAGTAAACCGTCGGGCGGGAAAAATTCCGCCCAAAACGGAAGATAACCGAAATATAATCCCCGAACGTAGGGACGTACCCCCGGTGCGTCCGATTCCCCGACAACAATCCGAATTGAACACACCCGAACAATTAAACGGTTGTATTTTCCCATCACCTTTTGTTTCGGATTGCCGATGGAACCGGACGCACCGGGGGTACGTCCCTACGTTCGGGGAATCCAACCCAACAACCACCCAATCATCCCCATCGTCAAATTTCGCCGACGCGCACCGGGGAATCCAACCCAACAACCACCCAATCATCCCCATCGTCAAATTTCGCCGACGCGCACCGGGGAATCCAACCCAACAATCCAATCATCAATTTTCCACAACAGATGGGATTTAACGGCTAACATTGGGAATAACCGAATATAATTCATATATTTACAAACTTATGAAATACACAACGACTATGGATAACACAATGAATTGCGACTTGACTGCCGATGTACCGATGAAATCCAGAACGCTATCGCCGGAGCGAAAAAATCTACGTGCAACATTTCATAATTACAGTGGTGGGGATTATTTTATTACAATATGCACAAAGGACAGAAAACATTATTTGGGTAAAATAAAAGACGGCAAAATGCTACTGTCAAAAATTGGCTTGTTTGCAACTAAAGCACTAACCGAACTGCCAACGCATTACCGATACTCTCAGGTTCCTCTATTTGTTGTTATGCCTAATCATATTCATGCCATCATTTGCATTGCACCGTCGATTGTGCAACCGGACTTGATGCCGGCACAGCGGCCGGCGCTGAGTGTTATTGTCGGCGGATTCAAACAATCGGTAACAGCGTTCGCTCGGCGAAACAATATTGAATTTGCATGGCAAAGCCGGTTTCATGACCATATTATCCGTGACATTGTGGATGGAAACAACATCTCCGATTATATTCAAAACAATGTGGCAAAATGGGACAGTGACTGCTTCAATGATAAACAGCCGTAAGCCCATCATCATTTGTTCCGGATTGCCGATGGCCCCCACGCTCGGGGAATTGTTTATCCCGGCTTTTTCATTCGCCTGAATAATTTCCCAATATGCTTTTCCGATTCCCAACGAAACCGGACGCACCGGGGGTACGTCCGAATACTCGGGAAAACCATTCTGCTTTTTAACTTATATTTAACCCTCTGTGTTAAATAAATTCTTACTTTTGCTTGTTGATTAATATATCAGGTAACAATAATTGTATAATGCAGACCTTGGTTCACCGAGGTTACTATAAAGTAAAAACAGAATCATGTCGAAAGTAACTAAAGAAATGGCCCTCGATTACCATAAAGGCAATCGACCGGGCAAAATTGAAACCATCCCTACCAAGCCTTATTCATCCCAACACGACCTGTCGCTGGCCTACTCGCCGGGCGTGGCCTACCCCTGCCTCGAGATTGAAGCCAACAGCCAGGACGCTTATGAGTACACCAACAAGGGCAACCTCGTGGCCGTCATCTCCAACGGAACGGCGGTGCTCGGACTGGGCGACATCGGCGCAGAGGCGGGCAAGCCGGTAATGGAAGGCAAAGCACTGCTGTTCAAGATATTCGCCGGACTCGACTGCTTCGACATCGAGGTCAACGAAAAGGACCCTGCCAAATTTGTGGAAATCGTAAAAGCCATCTCGCCCACCTTCGGCGGCATCAACCTGGAGGACATCAAGGCCCCGGAATGCTTCGAAATCGAGACACGCCTGAAGGAGAAATGCAACATCCCGGTGATGCACGACGACCAGCACGGCACTGCCATCATCTCGGCTGCCGGACTGCTGAACGCCCTTGAGGTGCAGGGCAAGCGCATCGAGGACGTGCGCCTCGTGGTGAACGGAGCGGGTGCGGCCGCCGTGTCGTGCACGAAGCTCTACATCGCTCTCGGCGTGCGCCGTGAGAACATCGTCATGTGCGACAGCCGCGGCGTCATCAACCGCAAGCGCAAGAATCTCACGCCGCAGAAGGCGGAATTTGCTACCGACCGCGACATCGACACACTCGAGCAGGCGATGGTGGGTGCCGACGTTTTCCTCGGCCTGTCGGTGAAGGATGTGGTGACACAGGAAATGGTGCGCTCGATGGCCGACCGCCCCATCGTGTTCGCCCTTGCCAACCCCAACCCGGAAATTGAATATACGAAAGCCATCGAGTCGCGCCCCGACCTCATCTTCGCTACGGGCCGCTCCGACTATCCGAACCAGATAAACAACGTGCTGGGCTTCCCCTACATCTTCCGCGGCGCGCTCGACTGCAGCGCCACCGCCATCAACGAGGAGATGAAGCTCGCCGCCGTACATGCCATCGCCGGACTGGCGAAACTGCCGGTGCCGAGCGTGGTGAACGCCGCCTACAACATGACGGGCATCAGCTTCGGCAAGGAGTACATCCTGCCGAAACCACTCGACCCGCGCCTGCTGACGACGGTGGCTCCCGCCGTGGCAAAGGCTGCCATCGCCTCGGGTGTGGCACGCCGCGAGATTACCGACTGGGAGCAGTACAACGCGAAGCTCAACAGCCTGATGGGCTACGACAGCAAGCTGATGCGCCGCTTCACGGAGTTGGCAAAGTGCCACCCGAAGCGCGTGGTCATCGGCGAGGGAAACACCGACAACATGCTGCTCGCCGCCATCGAGGCCATGCGTGAGGGCGTGTGCCAGCCGGTGCTGCTGGGCAACGAGGAAATGATTGCCAAACGTGCTGCCCGCCTCGGCGTGAAGCTCGACGGCGTGGAGATTATCAATCCGCGCAACGACCGCGAGGAGCCGCGACGCATCCGCTTCGCCACGACCCTGGCAGAAAAGAAGGGACGCGAGGGACACACCTACCGCGAGTCGCTTGAGAAGATGTTTGACCGCAACTACTTCGGCATGATGATGGTGGAGACCGGAGAGGCCGATGCTTTCGTGGCGGGCACCTACTCCAACAACTCGGAGGTGACGGAGATTGCGAAGAACGTCATCGGCATCCGTCCGTCGTTCAACCATTTCGCAACGATGCACATCATGAACACGAAGAAGGGTGTCTACTATCTCGCCGACACGATGATTAACGAAACAGAGGACTGCGACACGCTCGTCGACATTGCCCGCCTGACGCACTGTGCCGTGAAGTATTTCGCCAGCGAGCCGGTGATGGCAATGGTGTCGTACAGCAACTTCGGCTCCAACCGCGCCCAGTCGCCCGATGCCGTACACCGCGCCGTGGAGACGCTCCACGAGCGTTACCCCGAGATGTGTGTCGACGGTGAGATGCAGGTCAACTACGCGCTCAACAAGGACATCCGCGACAAGCACTACCCGTTCAACCGCCTGTTTGGCAAGGACGTGAACACCCTCGTGTTCCCCAACCTCAACGCCTCGTCATCGGCCTACCGCATGATGCTCGAAATGGGGCTTGCCGAGGCCATCGGCCCGATTCAGGTGGGACTGAACAAGTCGGTCCACTTCATTTCGGCGGAGGCACGCGTGCGCGACATCGTGAACCTTATCACCATCGCCTCCATCGACGCCTGCACGCGCCAGCAGGTGGGCGACTGCCTCAACGACAAGTAAAACCAACCATTTTAATTCATACCAATGAAACGTATCTCATTATTACTCACGCTGATTATGCTGACCATTTCAGGCATCACAGCACAGGAGGCCTACGAGCGCAAGGTGTTCGTATCGCCGTCGGGCGACAGCCTCAACTACCGCCTTCTCCGTCCTGAGCAAATCAAGAAAGGAGAGAAATATCCGCTCGTACTCTTCCTGCACGGCGCAGGCGAGCGCGGCAGCGACAACCAGAAGCAACTGACCCACGGCAGCCAGATGTTCCTCAACCCGGTCAACCGCGAGAAATATCCGGCATTCGTGCTGTTCCCGCAGTGCCCGGAAGACGGATATTGGGCATACAGCCAGCGTCCTGCCTCGTTCACACCCGCAGGAATGCAGGCCGAGAAAGTGATGCCGAAGGCGTTTCAATCGGTCAAGGCGCTGCTCGACAGCTACCTTGCCATGCCGGAAGTCGACAAGTCGCGCATCTATATCGTAGGACTCTCGATGGGCGCCATGGGCACATTCGACATGGTGGCACGCTACCCGGAAATTTTTGCAGCGGCCATCCCCATCTGCGGTGTCGTTGACCCGTCACGCCTGGCAGCGGCGAAGGACGTGAAGTTCCGCATCTTCCACGGCGACAACGACGACATCGTGCCGGTGGAAGGCTCCCGTGCGGCTTACAAGGCGCTGCGTGCGGCTGGTGCCGACGTAGAGTACATCGAATTCCCGGGCTGCAACCACGGCAGCTGGAATCCGGCGTTCAACTATCCGGGCTTCATGGACTGGCTCTTCAGCCAGCACCGCTAATCCATGCCGTTCGGACGCATCGCGCCCATAGCGGCAAGCTCTGAAAACAACGACAGCGGGCAGGAACACACGTTCCCGCCCGCTGCGTTTTTGTATATCAACATAAAAACTCCCCGCCGACAACCCGCATATCCGTCCGGTATATTTTATAACCCCAATCGGCATTTAAAGTCTGAAGCCTATTTTTGGGAAAACATGTGTTCTGATATGAGAATAGGGCTATTCGTCTATAATGACATCATGGGGAGGCTTTTTCAACTGTGAGTGGTTAATTAATAAGCAGCCATCTGTATCCCCGCCTAAAAATTAACAGAATATATTTGTAAGAGCCGTACAAATTCACTACATTTGAATAATACATGATACGGTCAACATTGACAAGACTGAAATGAGATTTCTTTCGCCAGCTAATGTTGTTCGTCTTTATATTTTAGTTCAAAATAAAAGGGAATACACTTATGAAAAGCATTATTATCAGTCAGCCAACTGACATTACAACATTGGGAACAGTCACTACCAGAACTACAGTAAAAAACGAGATTCTAACTCATGAGAAAGTCGTAAATTTTGACTATGATACTCTAATATTTACAGAGCAAGGATTTATCACAATATCAGAGGGGGCAACAGACTCCTTTTTTGCAAAAGGAAATCAGACAACTATTTTTGGGGATCCGTTTCAACAACTTTTTGATCATTCAATAAATTTCGAAGGTGAGTGGAATGCAGAAAAAATATACCCTATCTGGTTCGGAGCAAAAGGCTATGCAACAATGAATGAAGCAAAAGCGGGAATTGACTCATCGGATGCAATTAACAAAGCTTTATGCTTAAAAAAAATGGGTGAAGTTTATATATCTAGAGGTATTTATAAAATTAACAAACCTCTTGATATGCCTTATGGTGTGCAATTGACAGGAGAATCTGGCAAAAAAGATGAAGAAGGTGAATTTCGCACGGTTTTAGCATGTGATATAATCAAGCCTACAAATTCAAATGAAGACCTCACTAAGTATGAATATGCAATGACCATTAATGCGAATCCATCAACAATGACGTGGAAAGTTCCGTATCCTACCGTGGGTTCTTGGATAAAAAGCATTATATTCGAAAATATTGAAACTACTAATACCCCTCAACAATTACAAAAATGCATACTACTTGGGGGAGGAGTAATTTTTGAAAAAGTAACTTGGCAAAATTTCTCCCAAGCCATAAAAGTATGTTCTAACAACTACATTGATTTAAAAAAAATTACCGATTGCGTGTTCAATTGCTATAAGCAACAAGACCCTACCGTTGAAAAACTGTATGCCTTCGATTTAGGTTCCTTAGGAGATTCTTTCCTTTTTGAACATAACCAAATCAATATGGGAACCTCCACAAAAGGACTTCGAATAGCCTCTTGTGGCGGTGGAAGCGTCAATTCTAATGTTATTAACGCCGATGTCCTCATTGAGAATTCAAAAGGAATTACCTTCTATTCCAATCATCTGGAAAGAGGAACCATTCTTGAAATAAAATGCTCAAATGTAACACTATCAGGGAATTATTTTTGGAAAGGTCAAGGTCCTTCCATAATTATATATGGAAATGAGTATTCAGACGAATCAATTGTCACCTCTATTAATGATTTATTCATTTATTATGATGCTCTTTTTTTTATTAAAACAAATGATTATGATTCATTTATACCTTCAAGTAACTCGGACATTGAATTAGACAAAAACTCTATTCTACATTTAACAAACAGTTTAAGATATTGGAATAACCATATATTCGGAAAGAGCTATACTACTGGAATAATTCTACAAAAAAAAGAGCAAACAAATAATTCAACAACACTTTTTGAAGAATTCAACAAGCATTCGTATGCATATTCTCGAAGATGTGATATTGGAACTCAATTCAAAATAAACGCCCAATTTTCTATTCAAAGTCCAGATACCAACAGCAATTTTATTCTACAAGTCAACTCTGGAGTAGCTTGGGTATGTAAGAATCTAGGATATTATACCTATGACGTTCAAATATATTGGGACAGAACCCGAGGATTAATATATTCCAAAGATGGGGAATATATATTCAAATTGAATAACTATAAAACTCAACAACGAACTATTGATTTTTCAGAGACAGCAAGCATTGATGGGCATTTATACCATCCAGGAGCCATTATAAGAGTGACTAACTCTGAATTTATCTCAGGCTCATACCTACGCCTTATTAGGAAACGATATTCTGACAGTAATTGCAGTTCTCTTATTGAAAGCCATACTGTAGATGTGCCACTATGTGGAACAGAATACTTATACGATAATGGAGAATCCATTAACGGATTTAAATGGAATAAGATTACTGATCCTATATTATTTCCTACAAATCCAATTCATGGAGCACACTTTATTGGACAAAATATTATATGTCACACAACACAAAACACAACTACCGGAAATGGTTGGAAGAAAGGAGATTTACTTCTAAATATCGGAAATGATACCTCTTGGGAAATTAAAATAGTCAAATAGCAATAAACAACTTTAATTACAATTTGAACACAGATATCAACAGTGCGGAATTTGGGAAATACTAGATTCCGCACTGTTATTTATGTCACAAAGTCAGCGGCGGTTGCGGGGATTGACGAAAGTCTGCGTGAGGCGCGAGGCACTCATGGCGGATGCCGCCAGAGCGATGAAGAGAGCAATCAGGAAGCAGTGACGGGAACCTTCGGTGTGGGGCATGAAGGAGAAGACGATGGCCACGAGCGTGGCTCCCACTGTCTGACCCACCAGACGTGCCATGCCGAGCATGCCGCTCGCCGCTCCGCTGCGTCGCATGGGCGAGGACGACATGATGGTCAGGTTGTTGGGCGTTTGGAAAAGGCCGAAACCGATGCCGCCCAGCCCCACACGCCACCAGATGTCGGCCGTCGAAGCGTCGGCAGGCAGGAAATAGCATGAAATCAGTCCTGACGCGAAAATAAGCATACCGATGGCGCCGAGCGTACCGGGATGGTAGCGTTCGACGAGCCGTCCGGCAAGCGGAGCCATGAGCATCATGCCGAGCGGCCACGGGGTTACGAGCACGCCCGCCTCAATCGGCGAGAAGCCCAGATTGTCCTGCAGGAAGAACGGAAAGGCGATGAGCAGCATCATCTGTGCCATGAACGCGCAGATGGAGGCGGCAATCGACAGCGAGAAGAGCGGAATGCGCAGCAGGTCGACCGGAAGCAACGGCAGGGGCATGCGCAACTGACGGCGCACGTAGAGCACACCGGCGACGGCGCAGCCAAGAAGCATCAGCGTGATGGCAAGCCCGTTGCCGTGATGAGCAAAGCTCTCGACGGCATAGATAAGAAGTCCGAAAGTCAGCACGTTGCCGAGACAGCTCCACTTGTCGACGGGATGTTCCGAGAGCTGCGGGTTGTCGGGCAGCAGCCGGCGACCCACCAGGAGAGCCATCAGCGCAAACGGAACATTGGCCAGGAAAATCCACTCCCAGGAGAGCGAGGTGATGATGGCGCCGCCGATGGACGGTCCGGCCGCCGCGCTGACGGCCACGGCCATGGCGTTGAAGCTCATGCCGCGTCCCAGAATCTCCGGCGGATAGATGAGCCGCACCAGCGCGACGTTGACGCTCATCACGGCCGACGCTCCCAACCCCTGCAGGGCACGCACGCATACGAGCATCTCAAAGCTCGTGGACAGGGCGCACAGCACCGACGAGACCAGAAACAGCGCGACGCCGGCCACGAAAACACGCCGGTAGCCCACGCGGTCGCCAATGGTGGCGAAGACGAGCAGGGTCATCATGATGACCATCTGATAGGAGTTGACAATCCAGATGGAATCGTCGGGCGAAACCCGGAACTGACGGGCAAGCGAGGGAAGGGCTACGTTCATTATGGTGCCGTCGAGCACGGTCATGACAATGGCCGTAATGACAGCCACAATAGCCAGATAGCGGCGGGGTATTATTGTTTTCATCGTGTCATATCGGTTTGAAGCCCGAAGTTAGCGATTTTGCTCGAATAAAAACGCCGGGCACAGGCAGTTTAATCAAATTATTCTCTTAAATTTGCAATTAAATAACTTATTTAACATGCCTTATTTTTCAATTATCATACCGGTCTACAACCGTCTGGACGAAGTGGCCGACCTGTTGGAAAGCCTTGCGGCGCAGACCAGCCGCGACTTTGAGGTGATACTGGTGGAGGACGGTTCGCCCCTGCCCTGCAAGAAAGCGGCCGACGACTACGCCGGAAAAATCGACGTGAAATATTTCTTCAAGGAAAACGAGGGACGGAGCATCGCCCGCAACTACGGCATGGAGCGTGCCACGGGCGAATACTTCCTCTTTTTCGATTCCGACTGCGTCATTCCGCCCCACTACATCGCCACGCTGAAGGCCTGCCTCGAAAAGAACTACACGGACTGCTTCGGAGGCCCTGACGCAGCACACAGCTCGTTTACCGACACGCAAAAGGCCATCAACTACTCGATGACGTCGTTTCTCACCACGGGCGGCATCCGCGGCGGCAAAATCCAACTGGAGAAATTCGTGCCGCGCACGTTCAACATGGGCTTCTCGCGCAAGGTGTGGGAACGCGTGGGCGGTTTCCGCGAAATGTTCTCGGAGGACATCGACATGAGTACGCGCATCCGCCAGGCTGGCTTCTCCATCGCGCTGTTCCGCGAGGCGTTTGTCTACCACAAGCGTCGCGTCAACCTGCGGCTGTTCTGCCGTCAGGTCTACGTGTTCGGCATGTCGCGCATCACGCTGCGCCTGCTCTACCCCGACTCGCTGAAGGCGGTACACCTGCTTCCGGCGGTGTTCGTCGTGGGCGTGGTGGCAATGGCAGTGCTGGCGTGCCTCGTCTCGTGGCTGTTCATCCTGCCGCTGGCAGTCTATGTGGCTGCCCTGTTCATCTGTGCCTTGGTGTCGACCCGAAGCCTCAAGATAGCCTCTCTCGCCATCCTGACGAGCCTCATACAGCTCGGCGGCTACGGTTGCGGCTTCCTGAAGGCCTTCTTCGTGAAAATCGTGCTGGGCAAGGGACGCAACGTCGAGGAAGAGATAGCCATCCGTAAAGGAAAATAAAGCCATGGACACAGACCCGACCCCCTACAACCGGCGCATCGTCGACCTGACATCGGAGGACCGCCCGCGCGAGAAAGCGGCGGCCCACGGCCTCTCCACGCTCACGACAACGGAGCTGGTGGCCATCCTGCTGGGCAGCGGCACGCCGGGCGAATCGGTCATCGACCTGGCTCAGCGCGTCATGCGCGAGTCGGACAACCGCCTGACCGAACTGTCGAAACGCTCCGTGCGCAACCTCGTCAAGTCGTTCAAGGGCATCGGTACGGCCAAGGCCGTCACCCTGCTTGCCGCCATCGAGCTGGGCAAGCGGTACGCACAGGAGGGGACGATGGAGACACCCGTGGTCAACACGCCTGAGAAAGCGTTCCAGCTGGTGCGCTACCAGCTCGCCGGACTCGACCACGAAGAGTTCTGGGCCATCTACCTCAACAACGCCAAAAAGCTGCTGCGGAAGGTAAGGGTGAGCCAGGGCGGCGTATCAGCCACCGTGGTCGACCCGAAAATTCTCATCCGCCACGCCCTCGACGAACTGGCCACAGCCATTATCCTCGTGCATAACCATCCGTCGGGCAATCCAATGCCAAGCCGCGAGGACGACGCACAGACCCAACGGCTGAAGGAAGCGGCCAAGACGTTTGACATCGCCGTCATCGACCACATCATCGTCTGCGGCAACGACCGCTTCTACAGTTATGCCTCGGAAGGCCGGCTGTAAGGCAAAAAATTATGATTTCATAAGACGTTGATTATCAGCGGACGCGCAAAAAAGTTAAATTTTTCTTGAAAAAAAGTTGCGAAAAGGCTTGCACAGTTCATATTCCTGTATTACCTTTGCACTCGCAAACGGCGGGATAGCTCAGTTGGTTAGAGCGTCGGATTCATAACCCGGAGGTCTCGAGTTCAATTCTCGATCCCGCTACAAAAGGAAGTCATCACGACTTCCTTTTTTTGTTTTCCGCCCACTGAAAAAAAACGTCCCCGGACGCTTCCTGCACAGAAGGCATCCGGGGACGGCCGATTTTATACATACATTTGTCAGAACAGACTCCACACGACAGTCAAACCGGCCATCACGATGGCCACCATGCTCATCAGCTTGATGAGAATGTTGAGACTCGGGCCAGACGTATCCTTGAACGGGTCGCCCACGGTGTCGCCCACGACCGTAGCCTTGTGCACATCGCTGCCCTTTCCGCCGAAATTGCCCTCCTCGACGTATTTCTTAGCGTTGTCCCACGCACCGCCGGCATTCGCCATGAAAATAGCCAGTACGAAACCGCTGCTCAGACCGCCGATAAGCAAGCCCAACACACCCGGTACACCGAACACCAGCCCCGTCAGGATAGGAACGATAATGGCAATCAGCGACGGCACGACCATCTCCCGCTGCGCGCCCTTCGTGGAAATCGCCACGCAACGCTCATAGTCAGGCTCCGCCTCGCCGGTGAGGATGCCCTTAATCTCGCGGAACTGACGGCGCACCTCGTCGACCATGTGGGCGGCTGCGCGGCCGACGGCATTCATCGTAAGACCGCAGAACAGGAAAGCCATCATCGAACCGATAAACATGCCGGAGAGCACCTTCGGGTTCATCAGCGTCACGTCGTAGTAGTGCATGAAGTCGAAGAACGTCGCGTCCTGGAGCGGAATCATCTCGTTGCCCACCTGAATTTCCATCATGCCGAGCCGCGTCAGGCCGATGCGTATCTCCTCAACGTAGGAAGCCAGCAACGCCAATCCCGTCAGCGCCGCCGAACCGATGGCAAAGCCCTTGCCTGTGGCCGCCGTCGTATTGCCGAGCGAATCGAGCGCGTCGGTGCGCTTTCTGACCTCCGGACCAAGTCCCGACATCTCAGCGTTGCCGCCGGCATTGTCGGCAATCGGACCGTAGGCGTCGGTAGCCAGCGTGATGCCCAGCGTCGAGAGCATGCCCACGGCAGCGATACCGATGCCGTAAAGACCCATCCCCACGTTCATAAAATCGAAGCCCGAGGCAAACAGATAGGAGGCGATAATACCCACCACCACGGCAATCACCGGAACGGCCGTGGAGAGCATACCCAGACCGATGCCCGAGATAATGACCGTAGCCGGTCCCGTCTTGCCACTCTCGCTGAGACGGCGCGTCGGACGGTAGGACTGCGAGGTATAGTATTCAGTGGAACGGCCGATGACCACTCCCACCACAAGCCCTACCACCACCGAAGCGGCTATCCAGGCCCAGTTGTCGAGCTGCAGCAGCCAGAGAATAAGGAACGAGGCAACGACAATCAGCACGGAGCTGAGATTGGTGCCAAAAGCCAGCGAGCCGAGCAAATCCTTCATCGTGGCATTCTCCTTCGTCCGCACGGCGAAAATGCCGAGAATCGACAGCAAAATGCCCACAGCGGCAATCAGCATCGGAGCGATGACCGCCTTGAACTGCATCCCGACATCGCCGCCCTGCATGAAAGCGGCCGCTCCGAGCGCCGCCGTAGCGAGAATGGAGCCGCAATAGCTCTCGTAGAGGTCGGCGCCCATTCCAGCCACGTCGCCCACATTGTCACCCACGTTGTCGGCAATCGTCGCCGGGTTACGCGGGTCGTCCTCCGGGATGCCCGCCTCCACCTTACCGACGAGGTCGGCACCCACGTCGGCAGCCTTCGTATAAATACCGCCGCCCACACGCGCAAACAGCGCCTGCGTGCTCGCACCCATTCCGAAGGTGAGCATCGTGGTCGTAATAATGCACAATTTATGCGTAGGAGTCATGGCCTCGGCAGGAATCACGGCGTTGAGCAGCAGATACCAGAAGGAAATGTCGAGCAGGCCAAGCCCCACCACGACAAGCCCCATCACCGCGCCGCTGCGGAAAGCAATGCGCAGTCCGGCATTGAGCGAGCCGCGTGCGGCGTTGGCCGTACGGGCCGATGCCTGAGTGGCTGTCTTCATACCGAGGAAACCGGCAAGGCCGGAGAAGAAACCGCCGGTCAGAAAAGCCACCGGTACCCATGGGTTCTGCACCTCGAAACCGTAAGCCATAATGGAAAACGGGATAACCAAACCGAGGAACACCCACCCCACAATCTTATACTGCTGTTTCAGATAGGACATTGCCCCCTTGCGCACGGCGGCGGCAATCTTTTTCATCTGAGGCGTACCCTCACTTTCTCTCATCATCTGCCGATGGAAATACCAGGCGAAAACAAGCGCCAGGATGGAGGCAGACGGAACCAACCAGAAAAGAATTTGTTCCATAGTATTGACATTTAAAGGGTTGAATGCTTAAATTTACTCATTTTCCCGGAGAAAAACAATAGTTCGCGAAGGAAAAACGACGGCCAAAACCGACCTCACAGCAAAATTTCATGTAACTTTACGCAAAATTCAGCCCATGGACGGAAACATCAGCATATACGCAGCCCCGCTTCAGGGATACACCGAAGCGGCTTGGCGCAACGCCCACCACACCGTGTTTGGCGGAACCGACGGCTATTTCACGCCATTTGTGCGCATCGAGAAGGGCGCATTCCGCAACAAAGACCTGCGCGACATCAACCCGGAGAACAATACGGCCGCCATCGTTCCGCAGCTCATCGCCTCAACCGGCGAGGAGATGGAACGGCTCGTGGCACGCATTGCCGAATACGACTACACGCGCATGGACGTGAACATGGGTTGCCCCTTTCCGCTCATCACCGCCAAAGGGAAGGGCGCGGGCATTCTTCCTCATCCCGAACGCGTGAAGGAACTGTGCGACGTGATAAAACGCCACCCGGAGATTTCGTTCTCCGTAAAAATGCGTACGGGACTGGAAAGTCACGACGAGTGGAAAGCGCTCATCGAAATGCTCAACAACACACCGTTGGAAATGATAACCCTGCACCCCCGCACCGGCCGTCAGCAATACAAGGGTGAGGCCGACCGTGAGGCATTCGGCGCATTTCTGGCTGCCTGCCGCCACAAGGTAGTCTACAACGGCGACCTGCTGACACCCGACGACATCGACGAACTGACCACCCGCTACCCGCAGACGGCCGGCATCATGCTTGGCCGCGGACTGCTGGCCCGCCCGTGGCTCGCCGCTGAGCTGCGCGACGGGAAAACCGACGACAAGGCCCTGCTGTACCGGAAAACACTGCAGATGCACGACCTGATTTACGACCATCTTGCCCGCACGCTGGAAGGCGGCGAACAGCAGTTGCTGTCGAAGATAAAACCGCTATGGGACTATCTGCTGCCCGACCTCGGCAAGAAAGAACGCAAAGCCATCCTGAAAAGCACCAAAGCCGTCAAATACCGAGAGGCCGTCAGAAAGGCCTGCTGTGAATAAATTTTCCCATCGAAATTTCTATCGGAAAGTTGACATTTTATGCAAAAAATAGCTATATTGCAGTCATCAAGTAACCTCAGAATGGTTTGGACAATAGAAACTTATTACTAAAACACACTATTCATGAAAAACGTAAAGAAATTGGCAGCGACAGGGCTGATTGCCTGCCTGTCGCTACCGGCATTTGGCGCAAATCCGGAACCGCCCACCATCTACGGTTCCTGGCAAGTATTCCGAAGAAACCGCAGAAATGTCCTGGGGCATTTATTCCTTCCAGGCAACTCCCGAAATCACGTTTACGCCGATATGGCTGGACGGTGACCTGATGGGCAACGGTGGTGCGGTCTATGCCAATGGGAAATACTACGTTCTGTCCTACCTCGACTTCGGCGGAGCCTTCACTGTCGGCTCTCTCTCCATCTGCGACGTCGAGAAGCAGGAATTTAACTATGTGGACATCATGGACTGGAACGTATCGTACGTTACCACCGACATGACTTTCGACCCGGCCACCGGTAACGTTTACGGTTGCAGCCTGGACCAGTCGGGTGACGGCTCTTTCAATCTCAGTATCATGAACCTGGAGAACGGCGTACAGTCACCCATCGCCCCTATCGAGCAAATGTGTGCGCTGGCAGCCGACAAGAACGGAACGCTCTACGGCATCTCCGCCTCCAGCGGTACGCTCTACACAATCGACAAAGCGACTGCCGAACTGACAAAAATCGGTGACACCGGCGTGCAACCGAGCGGAACTCAATCAGCGACATTCGACCCCGCCAGCCAGATTCTCTACTGGTCAGCCTATACCGAAGAGGGAGGCGCGCTCTATCAGGTGGACACGACAAACGGACAAGCTCCCTAATCGGCACTTATCCGGACAAGACTCAGATAAGAGGCATCTATATCAAGTCCGACATCCCGCAGCAACAGCCGGGTGACATCAGCGATGCCCTCGTCACTTTTGAAAAGGGTGCGCTCGAAGGCAACATATCGTTCACGCTCCCGTCAAACGACTCCGAAGGTCAACCGCTTTCAGGCGAACTGACCTACGAAGTTTCCATCGACGGCAAGGTAACCGTTTCCGGCCAAGGCACACCGGGACAAGCCGTGTCAGAGCCGCTGAAAGTGGAGAATAACGGTATGTACCGCTTCACTATCAGTGTCCGTAACGATGCCGGCAGCGCTCCTGCCGTCAACATCGAACGCTTCGTCGGCGTCGACACTCCACGGGCTGTGACCGACGTCACGCTGACAGCAAACGGAAACACGATGTCGCTGACATGGAAATTGCCGGAAACGGGCATACATAACGGCTACGTCGACCCTGAGCAGATAACCTACCGAATTGTGCGCCAGCCTGACAACGAGACCGCACAGGAGGCTTATGCCGGAACTTCCTTCCAGGAAACGCAATCCGTGGAAGAAGGCATGCAAATCCGCTACTACTCCATTACTCCGCTTTCAGAATACGGGGATGGAGAAGTGACGGAATCCAATTTTGTAATCCTGGGCGAATCGCTGTCGGTACCAGTGGATGAAGACCTGACTGACTGGACACGTTTCCCGCTTTTCAGCGCACTCGACTGCAACAACGACCGTACAACCTGGATTTACAGTCTGGAGGCCAATACCATCCGCTATGACTGGGCATACAGCGAAACCAATAACGACTGGCTGATAACACCGTCTGTCAAACTGGAAGCCGGCTACGACTACCAGATGAGCTGCGATTTGCGCTCGGAAGACGACCAGTATGCGGCTGAAGTGGAAATGGCCTTCGGCACAGACGCTACGGCAGAAGCCATGACCAACAACATCATGCAGGCAGTAGCCATTGACCATGCGCAAACCAAGACTTATACGTCAGCCCTGTTCAACATTACGACTACCGGACTCTACCGTCTCGGAATCCACGCTTGCGGCAAGAGCAGCATTTACTACCTGTATGCCGACCGTCTCCGCATCGAGAAAAAGGAGCAAAGCGGCATCGACGCACAGCTGCCAAAAGATGTTCAGGTAACGGCTGACAATGGTACAGCCTACATCACCAACCCGGAACAACGGCTCGTACGCATATACGACCTGAACGGCATCCTGCTGCACGAAAGCAGCCAGTCTTCGTTCAGCATCCGCGTTCCGCAAGGCATCTACCTGCTGCAATACGACGGACACGTGCAGAAATTCTGCCTCTAACATGAAAAGAAACTCTGACACATCAGTCAGAGCGGTATAGGATAACAAAAGCCGGGAGCAAGTGATTTACTCCCGGCTTTTTACGCATCCTTGCGAATATATTTGTAGCGAAATTTAAAAATAATTAAATTTTAATTTGCTGCTGCGCTTGTCTTTCATTACTTTTGAATAATTAATGATTTAGCAATGAACCGATTCATTCTACTAATACCGA
Source organism: uncultured Muribaculaceae bacterium (assembly GCA_944321875.1). GTDB lineage: Bacteria > Bacteroidota > Bacteroidia > Bacteroidales > Muribaculaceae > Limisoma. The sequence continues at coordinate 58,084 of CALUMX010000012.1, read as the reverse complement.
TTGTTACCCTTCTCTTTACCGCTGCCTGCACGGGGAAACAGGCTACGGCTCCTGTCGCTGATACTTCTGTGACAGACACTTCTGCTGTCGATACGGTGCCTCTGCCCGTAACCGAACCGGAAATTCACGATTGGACAGCCGATGACATCACCATCCGCAAGGACATTGCTTTCGAAAAATATACGCTGGAGGATGAGTATCCCTACCGCGACACCGTGCGCTATTTCCAATGGGATAAGGTGAAAGCCCTGCTCGCCGCCATCGAGAACATGCAACGCGACACGACGGTGCAGTATATCATCCTGACCAACTACCGCAACCAGAACCAGGAAGCTCCCGTCGTAAAGAACTTCCAACGCAACAACTATACGCGCATCTGCGACTCCCTCGGCACGGAACGCTATCAGTCAGCCCCGCTCTATGCGCTCACCGATACGCTCACGCCCGAGATATACGGCCGCGACGGTTCGCTGGCCTGGCTCAACGACTCCACGGGCAACTTCTGGCGCATCCGCCCTGTCGTCGGAGAAACCGAATGGCTCGTGCCGCGCCGCTATGTCCGGCTGCTGCCTTCGCCCACCTCGTTCCGCCACGTCATCATCGTTGACCGCCACAACCAGAACATCGCCACGCTCGAAAGCGACTCCGTAACCGTGTGGCGCATCCGCAGCATGAATCCTGCAACGACAGGCCGTTTCGCGCCTCCCTATGCCCAGAAAACGCCGCTGGGGATGTACGTCATTCAGGAGAAAAAGACGCGTATGCTCTACTATAAGGACGGAACGACCGAACTGGCCGGCTACGCGCCCTATGCCAGCCGGTTTACGAACGGAGCCTACATTCACGGCGTCCCGGTTGATGACGTAGCAGCACCTGCGATTGAATACAGTTGGTCGCTGGGCACTACGCCCCGCTCCCACATGTGTGTGCGCAACGCCACCTCCCATTCCAAGTTTATCTTCGACTGGGCACCCACTCACCGCACCCTCGTCTGCGTCATCGAATAATCCCGTCTTTCAATCGTACATATATGAATCTACATCAATAAAAAACTATTTATGCATAAACTGATTTATTATTTACTATTGCCATTACTCATGATAACATCCTGTACTTCAGAGGACAGAGAAGTGTTGGCTTTTCTCGGCGATTCCATCATAGAAGGATGGGACGTGCGATACAGCTTTCCTACCCACAACACTGAAAATTATGGCATATCGGGTAGCGGATTCCAATACATCGAATCGATGGCAGACCGCTTCGCCGGTAAAACCGTTGTCATCATCACCGGAACAAATGATTTAAGTAAAATCAACGAGACCGGATATGAGAAATACAGTCAGCAATATGTGACAGCCTTGAACAATCTGAGCGCACAAAGAATCATACTCTTCCCCATTCTTCCAAGGAAAGCCAACGAATTCACTCCTGACATCAATGAAAGAATCCAAAAGCTAAACAACTTGATAAAGACAGAGGTTGAGAAATCCGGCATCAATATCACATACGCAGACGGAGCACATGAGGACTTTCTGGAAAACGAAACTGTCAATATGAATCTCTTCTACGATGGACTACATCCCAACAAATACGGATACGAAATTCTGACATACCACGTCTATAAACATCTTTAAACATGAGAAAAATCTTTTTAGTCACCGCTTTTCTTTTTGGCTTGCTCAACGCGTCGGCACAAGTAGGTATCGGACTGAGGGATAACCAATTTGCCTATATATATTATAAATTCAAAGAGAATTGGGACGTACGATACGAGCACAGCTTGTTCAAAGGTAAAATCAAATACCAGTATTTCCGGCTCAGTGCCAGCTATCGGTTTGAGCACAAATGGCTGACCCTGCAGGGAAGACCTTACTGGGGCATCACCTATAACCGGGATTACTACAATCTGGGAGCAAACCTCTCGGCATCGGCCGACGCTCTCAAATGGCTGAACGTACACGCCTCACTCAATCCTCACTATGACTCCGGCATGGGCTATGAGACGTGTTTTGCCGCCGGTCTCGGATTCAAGGTACACAAGCACATCAGCATCATCACGGACTATACGACCATTCCAGAATACAGAATGTCGGAAAAACGAATAAGAGCCGGACTTCATTTCAAAGTCGGTAATCTGCAGGTGACCCCGATGCTTTCCTTCCCTGCTGCTTCCGACGTCAATTCATTCCGCGTTCTTGCATCACTCGACTATCTGTTCTAAAAAACAATCATAGTATCAACAAAAAAACGGACTTCCTTAGAGTCCGTTTTTTTGTTTTTCCAAGAGGACATCAGAATTTAAAACTGATGCCGACATAAGGGAGAAGGTGATTATTGAAATAGATGGTATAAAAACTGAGCACTTCTTCCTCCGTCGGATTTCCGATAATGTTATAAAGTCCACACCGGAATGCCAGAAGCGAACGTCCGAAATCTTTCTTAAACGTATAGCCTGCGTCAACACGATAGCTCACCGACTCACGATTCCGACGGAACTGTTCCAAGGGTACGAACTCAAAACTGTCGGAATCGTCCGTAACTCTCCCCGAATGAAGTGTTCCTCCCAACGAAAGCATCGAACGGGAGGTCAATTTGTAGGACACAGCGACATTGAACTGATGGGGAACGTCATAGAGCGACGGCAGCTTGCCCAATTCCTTCACTTCGTCAAACCACTCACGGCTGCGGCTGAACGTATAGGCAGCCTGAAGCATCCATCGCGGCCAGTTGTTGAAGAAGAATAGCTTCAGGCCGTAGCTGTCGCCGTTACCCGCCATTATGTAACCGCTCAGACTGCCCTCTATCCAATAGGTGTCGGGCTTGAGCGCAATCACATTCCGGCGCGTCTTGTAGTAGACCGATGCTTCGATGGAACCTCCCGGCAAGAAATGTTTCCAACCAAGCTCGATGTGTTCCGAAGCCCGCGGCTTGAACCCGTCGATGCTAGGCATTCGGAAATCGGTGGGCAGGGCAATCGTCTCAAGGCGCAGGAAATGATAGAACTGCTGCATCTCGGAGAAGCTGGCAAACAGCAAGTCACGGCTTGTCAGCGAATAGCGGAGCGACAACCGGGGCTGGATACCGTAATAGTCGCGGTGGCGCACCGGCCGGTATCCCACGAAATGCACACCTACCTGGGCGTACAGATTGTCGCGGATGCGGATATGGTTGTCATAAAAGACCGTGTATTGATTGATTCTTTCCCGCCTCGACTTCAACTGGTCATCGTCCAGTGAGGCAATGTCAAAAATCTCATGCGAATATTTCGCACCCCAGCGAATGCTGAACATATTGTCAAGCGCGAGACTGAATTCCGACAGAACGTTCAGCGTACGGACACCACTCGACAGATAGCCTCCGCCGTCATAACCGAACAATGCGGCATCGGCGCGATTCGTGTGCGAGGTATAGAACAAGGAAGTCGTGTTTCCCACCTGCCCGAAACGCGTATTCAACCTCAGCTGATAGAGCTGATTGTCCCAACGCAAAACGGGCTCTCTGCTTCCCTCCGCCAGCGGCAGCCGGTAATTGTCCCAAGCACCGTAGGCAAACGCCTCTATCGTGGTCGCCGGGCTGACATCGTAGGATAATTTGGCCGTATAGTCGTAGGCGGAAAGTCCCAAACGATTCTCCTCAGAAAGCAATCCGTCGAAAAGGTCAAGCCAACTGCGACGGCCGGAAACGATATATGAAAGCTTATCCTTGACTATCGGTCCTTCGAGGACGGCAGACACAGCCGGCATATCAAGCGATAACGTATGCGCAAAATCACGCTTGTTGCCTGATTTCATCGTCATCTCCGTCACCGAGGAGAGCCGCCCCTCCAGCCGTGTCGGGAAAAAGCCCTTGTGGAAAGCCACGCTCTTCACCGCATCTCCGTTGATGGCGGGGAAAATGGTGCTGACGTGGCCGGGATGATAGACCGGCGCTCCATCGACCAGGAGCTGGTTCTCATCGTAACTGCCACCGTCGACCTGAAAATTATTGCCAGCGGGGACTCCTGTCCCCCCCCGGCAAAATCCAAAGCTGCGAAAACAAGTCGTTGGAACTGAACGAAAGCTGTGAGGAAGGCGACAAATCCCCCATCTCGTCAACCGGAGTCCGCGAATTGACCGTTATCTCCTCCATCTCAAACGGCAGAGGCTTCATCGCCACCGAAAGCCAACGGTTGCCCTCCAGTTTCACCTTTGCCGCATGAGAAGAATAACCCAAATACGAAATACCGACCATGTATTCACCAACCGGAAGAACAAAACGGAAGAAACCGTTTTCATCCGTCTGGGCGTACAAGCGCGTACCCTCTCCGTCGTCGACCGACACCGTAGCGCCATAGAGCTTCTCGGCAGCAGCCTCGTCAGCGACCGTACCGCTCAATACGTATTTCAGCTCCTCGCCCACATAAATCACCAGCTTGCGCGACGGCATCTCCTGCAGCCGCACTTCCCGGCCTTTCAGCAGCGTCTGCAACATGTCGCCAACCGTTGTCCTGCCACTACTAAGCGTACAACGCCATCCGAGGTCGATGGCCGAAGGGTCATAGGACAGCACAATGCCCGTCTGCCGCTCGATTTCATCAAACCATTGCAGCACAGTAGCGGAAGAGCCGGATATGGTAATCCGCTCCTCCGCTACTCGTCCGGCAGCAAAAGCCGGCAGAATATTCATAATAGTTGTCAGTAGTGTCAGTATGGCTGCAAACAGCCGCTTTCGTTTATTCATAATACAGTCTGTAACGTTTCCCGGCTTTCAGCGTGTCGCACCGGCACCCGCAGATGAAAGCCAACTCTGCGGCAATACTCTCGTAGTCGTTGGTACTGATGCGTGTCGTGACGAGTTGTCCGCCCAGACCTTTATCCAACAGAATCTCCACATCGGTAGCGTCCTTCACCGTTCCGACAACCTCCCAGAGCGGTGCGCGCTCAAACGAGAGCATCCGGCTCCGACCTCCGAAGGTCATACGAGGATTGGCAATCGAATCAACCCTGAGTACATCGCCCGACAATACCGCCCGACGGTCGGCCGTCAGTATCGTCTGACTGCCGGCAGCCTCGACCTGCACACGGCCTGTCTTGACATAGACTCCGCTGCTGTCGGCCTGCTGCACGTCGACAAGGAATGACGTACCCAGCACTTCCACGTTCAGCGTTCCGGCATCGACCGAGAACGTCTGTCCGTTCTTCCTCACCTGGAAAAACGCTTTACCCTCAAGATTGACCTTACGGCCACCGGCATCTGCCAGGTAATCAATACGCGAACTTGGATAGAGTGTCACTTCCGAACTGTCGGGCAACACCACTATTTGCTCATGGCCGGAAGTGTTGGCAAAATGAGCGGAGGTTTCCTCCACATCGTTCTGAAGGAACAGGAACGACGCTATGCCAAACACGATAAGGAATACGGCCGCTGCCGCCCATCCAGCCACCATTCGGCGGTTCCAGTGGATAGTCAGCCTGCGCGTAAGGCGGCCCTCCACCTTTTCCCAGGCAGCATCGGCGTCAAACGCCTGTGCCTGCGGAATCTCTGCCTCCATAAGGCGTTTTATCTTTCTATACTCTCCGTCATTGTCAGCCATCCACGCGTTCAGCTGCGACTGTTCGCCGGCAGTCAGCCTCTCACCTGTAAAATGCTTGGCCAGCAATGCGTCAATATCATAGTCGTGCTTCATAATCTAATCGCAATTAAGAATGATTGATAATACAAGAGTGACAACGGCCACCATAGCGAACGGCATCGCCGACGCGAAATCACGCAGCAGCCGAATGGCCTTTGACATCTGGTTTTCCACCGTTTTTTCCGAAAGGCTCAACGCGGCGGCTATCTCACGGTACTTCATACCCTGCATTTTTGCCATCAGAAACACCTCGCGGCATTTGGGCGGCAATATCGCCAGCGCACGCTCCAACATCTCGCCGGGCGACAGAGTCTCCTCGTCGTGCGAATCGTCGTCAAGGACTCCGGCTGCCGCCGGATGCTCGTCGATGGAAAGCGTTTGCTGCTGCCGGCGGAGAAAGGTGATACAGTTATTTTTCACCGCCTTGGTCATGTAGGGAACAAACTCCTCGTCGGAAAGGCCGTCCAGGCCCTTGTGCCAAACGTTGATGAATGCTTCCTGCACGATGTCCTCCGCGTCGTCGCGGTCGGCAACATATCCGAGTGCTATGCAGCACAGCCTCGGATAATGTTGCTTAAAGCGTTTCTCAAACTGTATCTTCCGTTGGATATCCATACCGTTTTAATTGACAATGAAGTCTGTTGTTCTTAAAATTTCAGGCTCACACCAGCCGTAGCAAAGCCCTTGTAACCGAAACCTGCCTCGATGAATCCGCCGATACGGTCGTTGCCCACACGCACGGCAATCGGATTTACCTGATAAGCGACAGACGCTGAGAAGTCATTTTTATTTTTCATTTTCTCATTCTTGCGGTCTGCGCTCAGCGGAGTCTGCGTCTGGCGAACCAAGTCGACACCCACCGATGCTCCACCGTAGAGTTCTACCAATCCACGCTTGAAGTAAGTGAACTCAGCTGTCGGAAGAATCAGGAAGTTCAAACCCTTGTCCTTTATCGAAGGAGCGGTCTCTCCCGACAATGTCACCTTACTGCTTGCCTGCAGGAAACCCAAGTCTGCACCCACGCGGAAACGGTTAATCGAATAGCGGTAGCCAAAACCGAAAAGCATCGAAGTCTTCGAATCCGAACGCTTGCTTCCCAGAATAGCGTCAGTCAGTCCATCACCGAGAATACCAGAAGAACCTAACGTAAGACCGTCGCTGACGGAAAGACGGAATTCATGACGATTCTCACCCGATAAGTTTTTTCCACTGTTGTCCTGTGCGTTTACAAAGTTAGTGCTCGCTGCCATCAACAAAGATAATACAATCAATTTAAATTTCATATTTTTCTAATTTTAAAGTATTTATATCAAAACCGCTTTTATCTATCCTCCGGCATCCGGCCGGCTTCTTTTTCGGAAAGGGCGGCTGTTGCCTCTCCTTATGAATCGTGTTAGCTAACTCACTTTCGACCTTATAACGCAACACCCCCAAAATACCCCTATTCCATTCCCTCATTTTTTCTCACTTTTTTCGAATAAAAATTACAAATATCTGACAATCATCCAACTAACAATGCAATTATTTTTTATTTTTCATAAAAAAAAGCCGCCTCCCAACCCAAGGGAGACGACAATATTCAACGGATTACCGTTGTTATTTCTGCTATTCGAGCGTACGGCCTGTGAGCTGCACGAAACGCTCTTTAAGCTGTTTCACTACGTCAGGATGGCTGGTAGCCACGTTTGTGGTCTGATTAGGGTCGGCTTCCATGTCGAAGAGCATATACTCCGCACCGTTGCCCAGCTCGTTACCCGTCAGATTACGCTCTTTTCCTTTATAGGGAGGAATGAAAGCCCACTTTCCGCTACGGAGCATCAGACGCATGTCGGCTTCCAGTACCAGCTCATCGCGTCCCTGCTGCGACTTGCCCAGCATGACGTCAAGATAGTTCTGCGTGTCAAGTCCCTCAGGAATGTCGACGCCGAGCATCGCCGCCAGCGATGCCATGATGTCCATCTGGCAGAATATGGCATCGGAGCGCACCGGCTGCACCTTGCCTTTCCAATAAACGAACAGAGGAACGTGTGTGCCGGCATCAAAGAGGCTGTATTTACCGCCTCTGAGGCCGCCTGTCGGCTTATGATTGCCGAGACGCTCCACCGCCTGGTCCTTGTAGCCATCGTCGAGCACAGGGCCGTTATCGCTTGTGAAGAAAATAAGTGTATTCTCAAGGATGCCTTCCTTCTCCAGATGCTTGAGCAACTCGCCGACACACCAGTCAGCCTCCACGATGGCATCTCCGCGCGGACCCATGTCGGTCGCACCAACGAAGCGGCTGTGCGGAGCACGCGGCACGTGTGGCTCGTGGAGTCCGTAATAGAGGAAGAACGGCTCGTTCTTGTGCTCGGTAACGAATGTTTTCACCTTGTCGGAGAAATAGTCGGCCATATCCTCGTCGACCCAACGGGCAGACTCTCCGCCCTTCATGTAGCCGATGCGGGGAATGCCGTTGACTACGGCCTGATTGTGTCCGTGCGACCACTGCATCTTGAGCAGTTCGGGGTTATCGATAGCATTCGGCTCGCCTTCAAATTTCTGCTTATAGTTGACCTCAATCGGGTCAGAGGGGTCAAGCCCGACGACACGTCCGTTCTCAACGTAGACGGTCGGCACACGATCGTTGGTAGCGGCAATGATACAGGAGTAATCAAAACCCACCTCGCGGGCACCGGGTGTGATGGTCGTATTCCAGTCTACGACGCCCGTTCCCATGCCAAGGTGCCACTTTCCAATGGCTCCCGTGGCATAACCTGCGCTGCTCATCATTTTCGGCAACGTATATTCGTCCACGCCAATCAGCAGCGGAGCGTCTCCCTGAAGAATGCGAGCCTTGACGTTGCGCCAGGGGTAGTGTCCGGTCAGCATACCGTAGCGGCTGGGAGTTGATGTAGCCGAAGTGGCATATCCGTTGTTGAAGCACACGCCTCCGTTGGCAAGACGGTCAATATTGGGAGTGTGGATGGTCTGCGACCCGTAGGCGCTCACGTCGCCGAACCCGAGGTCGTCGGCAATGACGATAATCACGTTCGGCCGCTGCTGTGCGGCTGCTGCCGTAAAGGTAAGCAGTCCGGCAGTGGCAATAAGATACTTATTCATTCTCTGATAATGGTTTTAATATGGATTTGCCCACAAATGTACGAAAAAAGCCGCTCATGGCAAAACGCACTCTCTCAGCGGAGCTCGGCAAAAAACGAAATGTCCGCACCCGAACCTCGGATGCGGACACTCGTCATGTAGATTTAATTATATTTCTAAAACAGTTGGCTCACAGAAGCTGCCTGGTTAAGGAAGGTGTAGATGCAGCTTACCAAACCAATCAACAGCACGCCTGCGACACAGATAACAAGACCTGCACGCTCTGTCCAGTGAGAGCGGAATGTCGGAATCGGGTTGTCGTTAGGATTGATAAACATCGCCTTCACAACAAGCAGGTAGTAGTAGAGTGACACGATTGTGTTAATCAACGCAATCAGCACCAATACGTACATAGCCACCGAACCTTCTGCCAAAGCGGATGAGAAGATGAAGAACTTGCTGAAGAAACCTGCAAACGGAGGAATACCACCGAGAGAGAACATCGCAAGCATCATCGCAAACGCGAGTTTCGGGTTCGTCTTGTAGAGGCCGTTATAGTCTGTCATGTCAACCTTGTCGGTAGCGTTCTCGATAGCTTGGATAACACCGAACGCTGTGAGGTTGGACACAACATAAATCAATACATAATAAGAGAGGGCTGCGATACCGGTAGCGTTGAAGGCAATCACACCGAGCATGATGTAGCCGGCCTGTGAGATGGATGAGAACGCGAGGAAGCGCTTCATGTTGGTCTGGCGGATTGCGAAAAGGTTACCGATAGTGATGGTCAGGATAATCAAAGCGTAGAGCATCCACTCCCAAACGGCACTGTAAACAGTACCGAAAGCCTGAGTCAGCACGATGAATGCGGCAAAAGCAGCAGCACCCTTCGATACGACTGAGAGGTAGGAAGTAACGGATGTCGGTGCACCCTGATAAACATCAGCAGTCCACAAGTGGAACGGTACGAGAGAAATCTTGAAACCGATACCTGCCACTACAAACGCCAACGCTACATAGAGCAACATTGAGCCTTCAGCAAGACCGCAAGCTACGGCGATGTCGTTGAAGTAGAGAGAGCCTGCGAAACCGTAGACAAACGACAGACCGAGCATGTAGATAGCAGAAGAGAACACGGCAGTAAAGAGGTATTTAACGGCTGCCTCGTGCGATTCGTACTGCTTCTTTTCGAATGCAACAAGAGCGGCAAGCGGCAGAGACGCTGTCTCAAGACCGATGACGAAGAGAAGAAAGTGACGGGCAGACACCATCAGGTACATACCGAAAAGCGTTACGAGCATCAATTCGATGAACTCACCGCGACGGATTACCTCATGGTCGCTGTTGTTCCATTGGATGGACTGGAGCAACACGATGAACATACCTACGTTCAAGATATTCTTGATAGACGCCACAATCGGCGAAGTCACAAACATTCCAGAGAATGCCTCCGCGTTATCGAGCGGTGTGAAGAAGCTGAGCACGGTGTAAATGCCGAAAAGCACACAGGAAGTGACAGCCAACTTCGACTGATAGCGCGCAGGAAGAAAAGTATCGAACAAAAACACCAACAGGAATACAATCAATACTCCGATTTCGTGGTGCATGAATAAAAACTGTGAATAATCCATAATTTTAATCTCCTATTTAGTTCGTTACTTTTATTATTGAGCAAAAGTCATGATGTGTTCTACAATCGGGCCGAAGCTGTCGCGGAGCACCAGGTTGGCGAGGTCCGGGAAGCAGCCGAGCACTGCGATGGCAAGCATCAGCGAAACAGTGCTGAAACGCTCGTACCAGTGAGCATCGTCGAGCTGACGGTGGTGTTCGTTCTGAACCGGGCCGAACAGCAGCTTGCCGACAACGCGGAGGATGTAGACAGCCGTGATGACGATGGAAGTCGTAGTGACGATAGCGAATGCGTGACGGAAGAGGTTACCGTCGCCGAGCACTGCGTTGTAGACAGTCGTATTCTCAAATGAGCCGAGGAAGATGGTCATTTCGGCAACGAAACCGCTCAGACCCGGCAAACCGAGAGATGCGAGACCGGCGATGATGTAGCCTACTGAGAGGAACGGCATGATTTGCATCAAACCACCCATCTCACGCACGTCACGAGTGTGAGTACGGCCGTAAATCATACCGATGAGGGCGAAGAAGAGAGCTGTCATCAAACCGTGTGACAACATCTGCATTACGGCACCGCTCATCGCTGTCTGGTTCATCATCAGGATGGCGAACAGCACAAGACCGCAGTGGCTCACTGAAGAGTAAGCGTTAATATATTTCAAGTCAGTCTTCACACAAGCGGCAAACGCACCGTAGACAACGCTGATACCTGTCAGAATCATGAAAATCCAACCTAACTGGTGAGCAGCGTGAGGCATCAGGAAGATAGCGATACGGAAGCAGCCGTAACCTCCCAGCTTCATCAACACACCGGCGTGGAGCATTGACACGGCTGTAGGCGCTGAAGCGTGACCGTCAGGCGACCAAGTGTGGAACGGGAACATGGCACCGAGCACACCGAAACCGACAAAGGCACAAACGAAGAGTGCGTTCTGCCATTCGAGAGCGACACCGTTGCGGGCAATCTCGATGAGGTTCATTGTCTCGCCTGAGTGATAGTAGATACCGAGGATGCTAATCAAGAGGAACGCAGAACCACCCATGAGCATCAGCGTCAGCTTCATGGCTGAGTAGTTCTTGTTACCGCTACCCCATACACCGATGAGCAGATACATTGGAATCAAGGCAACCTCGTAGAACATGAACATCGTGAACAAGTCAATGGAGATGAAGAAGCCGAACACACCGATGGAGAGAAGCGTGAACCAAAGGAAGTATTCCTTAGTGAGCGGCTCCATCTTCCAGGAAGCGAACGTACCGGTGAACACGATAATCGCGGAAAGAAGAATCATCAATACGGAAATACCGTCGACACCGACAGCCAAATGGATGTTCAGCGGCTCATACCACATATAAGAGTCGGTCAGGAGCATCAATGTGCCTTCCGGAGCGACAGCGCGGGCACCCAGGTATTCGTGGCAGAGATAGAGTGCCGCAATCAGAAGCAACGACGCGCCCGTCGCAGCAACCGCGCGAACCTGCTTGACATTGCGCGTCAGGAACAACGCGCCGAGCGTCAGCACAGGGATTATTACAAATAGAAAAAGTATATTAAACATATCTTTATTTTTTTATCCGTCAACTGTTAGATTAACAACATAAATGTCACAACACCGAGGAGCAGCGCGCCGATGAAGTAAACCCAAACATAGAATTGGATTGAACCCGACTGCAGCTTGCGGATTGCATAAGATGCGTTGTTGGTCATGTGAGCCAACATGTTCATCGTGCCATCGACAATCACATGGTCGAACCATGCAATCGACTTACAGATGATGCCGAAGATAATCTTATGAGTGACGAATTGATAAAGCTCATCCATGTAGAAGCGGCGGTAAGCAGCCTTGTAGAGACCCTTGACAGAGTCGGCCATGCGGTCGGGCACGCTGTTCTCCTTGCGGTAGAGCACCGTAGCCACCAGGATACCTACGAGGGCAATGGCGATACTTGTGCCGGCAACCGTCCAGTTCAGATGAATATCGTAGTTCTCACCGTTCCAAGTCACGAAGTGGCCGAAAGGAATGAAACCTGCGAGGCAGGAAACCACGGCGAGAAGAATCAGCGGAAGCGTCATCACCCATTCGCAGTCGTGCGGAGTGTGGTGTGAGTAGTCCGGCTTGCTCCACCAGAAGATACGGTAGTAGAGACGGAACATGTAGAACGCTGTCAGACCGGCAACCACCGACATCCACACGCCCCAGAGCGTGCTGTTCTCGTAAGCCGCAACAAGGATTTCATCCTTACTGAAGAAACCGGCGAACGGAGGAATACCAGCGATAGCGAGGCAGGCGATGAGGAAGGTGATGTGGGTAATCGGCATATACTTTCTCAAGTTACCCATCTGGTCCATTTCGTTGCTGTGAACCATGTGGATAATCGCACCGGCGCAGAGGAAGAGCAAGCCCTTGAACATAGCGTGAGTGAAGAGGTGGAACATGGAAGCCATGTAGCCGACGCCTTCGTGAAGCTCAGGACGAGCCACACCGAGAGCCGTGAACATAAATGCAATCTGAGAGATAGTAGAGAAGGCAAGCACGCGCTTGATATCGGTCTGCACGCAGGCTACGATGGCAGCGTAGAGCGCAGTCACCGCACCGGTAGCCGTAATCAGCTCGAGCACCTCAGGAGTAGCCAGGTAAACCGGGAACATACGTGCTACCAGGAATACACCGGCAACGACCATCGTCGCAGCGTGGATGAGGGCAGACACAGGTGTCGGACCTTCCATTGCGTCCGGCAACCAGATGTGCAACGGGAACATCGCAGACTTACCGGCACCACCGATGAAGATAAGTGCCATTGCCCATGATGCAGCCGAGCAGCCGAGGAATGTCACGCCGGCAGAGCTGCCAACGATAGCGCCCGGATTGCTCATCAGCGTCTGGAAGTCGAATGTGTCGCAGTAGTAAGCGAGCAACATGATACCGATGAGGAAGCCGAGGTCGGCAAAACGCGTAACGATGAACGCCTTCTTGGAAGCGGCGATAGCCGAGTGCTTCTGATAGTAGAAGCCGATGAGGAGGTAGGAAGAAACACCCACCATCTCAAAGAAGATGAACATCTGGAAGATGTTGGTAGCCACTACAAGGCCGAGCATGGAGAACGTGAAGAGCGACAGGAACGCATAGTAGCGCTGGAAGCCCTTCTCGCCGTGCATGTAGCCCAAACTGTAGAGGTGGACCATAAGGGAAATCGTAGAAATGACGATGAGCATCATGGCTGAAATCGGGTCGACGAGGATACCCATCGACACCTTCAGGTTCTCGCCCATTGTCAACCAAGTTTCGTTGAACACAAGTTGGGCCTCTCTCACTCCGCCAACCATGAAGTCAGGGTTGAAGAAGTAGTTCAAAGCCACACCGTAAGCCACGATAGTGGTTACGAGCATTGAAGCAGTTCCAATCAGGCCGGCCGTCTTCTTCGGCATTTTCATGCCCAGAAGGCCGAGGACAAAGAACGTCAACAACGGCAGAAATATCGTAATGATTGAAAGAGACAAATCCATAATCCTTAAAATTTCATTTTAGTTAGATTCTGCACATCAACGCTCTTCGCAACACGGAAAATGTTGATGACGATAGCAATTGCCAACGCCGTTTCAGCAGCAGCAATGGCTATGGCAAACAAAGCAAAAAACATACCTTCCATCTGACCCGGGAACAGGAAGCGGTTGAACACCACGAAGTTGATGTCGATAGAGTTGAGCATCAATTCCAGGGAGATGAGGATGGCAATCAGATTCTTACGGGTGATGAAGCCGTAGACGCCGCAAGCAAACATGATGATGCTCGGGACCAAATAGTATAACAATGTCAAATCCATAGCAATTATCTTTTACGGGCAATTGTCACACCACCGATTATACATGCCAATAACAACACACTGATAGCCTCAAACGGAAGCAGGTACTGGAACTTCTCCGTACCGAGAAGCGCCTCACCGATTTTCTCGACAGTAACGGTGTTGGCTGTCGAAAACAAAGTAACGACTTCGCTTGAGAAATAGCTGAAAAGCGCATACGTGCAGACAGCGGCTCCGGCCACTGCAGCAATCAGTCCCAGCGTCTTACGCTTTGAAGTCAACCTCTCGGCATTGTTTCCGGGCTTGCTTGTCAGCAAAATCGAGAATACGAACAGCACAAGAATACCGCCGGCGTACACAGCAATCTGCACAGCTCCCAGGAACTCATATCCGAGATGGAAATAGAGGGCAGCCGTAGAGAAAAGCGTAAACAGCAAGTAAGTAGCAGCTCGCAAGATTTTGCCAGAAGTGACCGAAAGAACCGAGAAAACGATAATTGCCAAAGCAATCACGCAATACACGATTGAATTTCCTACTACATTCATATATACTTATTTTAATTTTATTCCGATTTTTCGTTTTTAGCATCGGCAGACGGCTTCGCAGCCGGAGCCTCGGCTTTAGGTTCAGCAGGTTTCGGAGCGGGAGCCACCACGGGGTCCTTTTCCGGCAGATAGTTCAACTGCTTGACCAATTTCGCACGCGTATAGACAGCGTGCTCAAAATTGTTCACAAAGTGAATCGCATGGTGCGGACATGACGACACGCACAACTGGCAGAACGTACAGCTACCCAAATCGTAGAGGTACTTAGCCAACACTTTCTTTTTCTTACCTTCAGCTACTTCCACCATGCGGGTTTCGATGTGAATCGTTCCGTTCGGACAGTTCATCTGACAGAGACCGCAGGCAATACACTTGTGGTTGCCCTCAGCATCGTAGATTAACTCCAGTGTGCCACGGAAACGCTCGCCAATATGCAATGTGGCTCTGTTGTCAGGGTATTCTTCCGTCACCTTCTTGGTGAAAAATTCCTTCCCTGTCACTTCCATACCCTTAAGCAAGCTACCCAAGCCCTTGCCTAATCCGGAGAAGTATTCTTTTACACTACTCATAAATAAGTTTTGACCAACTGTTTTTTTATACCGGAATTGAAAATTATTGTTTTTAAAGACATCCGGAAAGGGGTCCGGTATGTTCTCCCCTTTCCAGATGTGTTACTGAGTTTCTTATTTCTCCACCTGTCCGCCGAGAATATCGAGCAATTCGGTCGTAATTCCCTGCTGACGAAGTTTGTTGTATTCAAGTTTCAACGACTCAAGCAGCTTTTGCGCATTGTCGTTGGCACTCTGCATTGCCATGACGCGGGCGGCCTGCTCGGAAGCTGCGTTCTGCAAAAACACTTCCTGCATCATCGAGATTACATACAACGGCAAAAGCGCGTTGTAGATGGTGTTGGCGTCCGGTTCGAAGATGTAAAGACGGTTGGAGTTGGCGGGAAGCTCGCCGAAAGCGTCGGCCGAAACCGGCAGGAGCTGCAGGGAGCGCAGGAGTTGCTTTCCGGCGCTGATAAACTGCATCGACACCACTTCCACCAAATCGACCTTATGGCTGAGGAAATCGTTCTTCAGCCGTTCGGTCAACTGCTTCACCTCTTCGGCCGTAGCCTTGGAGAGAACTCCGGTGCGCTCCACCGTCACGTTGCTCATATTGAGCTTGGCAACGGCTTTTTCCATCTTCTTGCCCACCGGATATACAATCACCTTCAAATTGCCGCCACTGCGAAGTTCCTTGATGCGCATCAACAGCTTCTTGAAGATGTTGATGTTGTACGCACCGCAAAGCCCGTCGTCTGAGCCGGTAACCACCAGCGCAACCGTCTGCACTTCTCGGGTTTCTGTCAACTCGGAAGAGTAGACAGCATCGGCCGACATCAGATTGCCCATGATGGTCTGCAACTGATTTCTGAACGGCACGACGCGGGCGAGCATCTGCTCAGCCTTGTGCATCTTTGCCGAAGAAATCATCTTCATCGCACCCGTGATTTTCTCCGACGAGGCAGCCGAACCGATTCTTCCTTTTAATTCGCGTAGCGTTGACATAACTCAAAGTGCTTATTGTTGCTTATATTTGGCAGCCACAGTCTGTGCAGTCTGCGTAAGGATGGCTGCCACCTCGTCTGTTAGCTGTCCGCTCTTGATCACGTCGAGAACGTCCGTACGGTGTCCGGCGTGAAGCATTTGCAAAAATTCTTCCTCAAACTCTGCCACTTTCTCCATCGGCACGTTGGCAAGAAGACCTTTCGTACCGCAGAAGATAACGGCCACCTGGTCCTCTACAGGCATCGGACGATACTGAGCCTGAATGAGCAGACGCTCGTTCTTGCGGCCCTTGTCGATGACGCGCGCAGTCACAGGGTCGATGTCGCCGCCAAACTTGGTGAACGACTCGAGCTCGCGGAACTGTGCCTGGTCGATTTTCAGCGTACCGGCAATCTTCTTCATCGCCTTAATCTGTGCGTTACCACCCACACGCGATACGGAGATACCTACGTTGATGGCCGGACGGATACCGCGGTTGAAGAGAGCCGACTCAAGGAATATCTGACCGTCGGTAATTGAAATAACGTTTGTCGGGATGTAGGCAGAAACGTCACCGGCCTGCGTCTCGATAATCGGGAGCGCCGTGAGCGAGCCACCACCCTTCACCATCGGTTTCAATACCTCAGGAAGGTCGTTCATGTTGCGTGCCACTTCGTCATTGTCGATAATGCGGGCTGCACGTTCGAGCAGACGGGAGTGCAGGTAGAAGATATCACCCGGATAAGCCTCACGTCCTGACGGGCGCTTCAAAATCAACGAAATCTCACGGTAGGCAACAGCCTGCTTGGAGAGGTCGTCGTAGACAATCAGCGCGTCGCGTCCACTGTCGCGGAAATACTCACCGATGGCGGCTCCCGCAAACGGAGAGTAGTAGCGCATGGCAGCTGAGTCGGAAGCAGTAGCGGCGATGACTACCGTGTAGTCCATCGCACCGTGCTTACGGAGCGTGTTGACGAGTCCGGCGATAGAAGATGCCTTCTGGCCGATGGCTACATATATACAGTACACCGGCTTGCCGGCTTCATAGTTCTGACGTTGGTTGATAATCGTGTCAATCGCAATGGCTGTCTTACCAATCTGACGGTCACCGATGATAAGCTCACGCTGTCCGCGGCCGATTGGAATCATGGAGTCGACAGCCTTCAGACCGGTCTGAAGCGGTTGCTTCACAGGCTGACGGAAGATAACACCCGGAGCCTTGCGGTCGAGAGGCAGACGAATGAGCTTGCCGTTAATCGGACCGTTGCCATCAAGCGGCTCACCGAGCACGTTAATGACACGTCCCAACAGGCCCTCGCCCACAGGGATTGAAGCGATCTCACCAGTACGGCGCACTGACATGTTTTCCTTCACGTCGTTCACCTTGTCGAGCAGAATGACGCCGACGTTGCTTTCCTCGAGGTTCATCGCCACACCGGTAGCACCGTTGTCGAACTCGACAAGCTCGTTGGCTTCAACATTCTCCAGACCGTAGACGTGAGCCACACCGTCGCCGACGTTCAACACTGTACCAACTTCCTCGAAGGCTGTTTTTTCCTTAATGCCGTCGAGTTGTTGTTTCAGTATGTCTGAAATCTCACTTGGGTCAATCATGTTTATTTTTTACTTAGGAGTTTTAAACGCAATTTTCTTAATTCATTGCTCATGGAGGCGTCGAGAAGCTGCGAGTCGACCTTCACAGTGAATCCGCCGATAAGGTCGGCGTCAACCACCGTGCGGTACTCGAGTTTCTTACCTACAAAGCAAGCCTGTACGGAAGCCTTGATTTTCTCCATGGCAGCGTCCGAGAGGACAGCCGCCGTGGTAATCACCACTTGAAGAATGCCGTTGGCCTCACGGTACTTACGACCGTAAGCCAGGACAATCTCGCGCATGAAGGCCTCACGACCATGGTCCAAAACGAGCCGGAAAAACTTGTCGAGACATCCCCCGGATTCCGACGCTGAGGCAGTGAGCAGCAACTTGCACTTGTCGTCAACCGACAGGAACGGATTGCAGACGGCCTTTGCCAGCCCGCTCTCCGCCTCGTAGACACTGGCAAGTCGATTGGCCTCGTCGTAGACGGAGCCGGCTGCCTTCTGCTCGATAGCGTAATCGTAAAGAGCCTTTGCGTAGCGATTAGGAATAAGTCCTTCGTTCATTTCCGTTGAATTGTATCGTTAGTTTTTCGTTTCCATTTCGTTGAGCAGTTGCTCCACGAGTTTTGACTGCGACTTGTCGTCGTTCATCTTCTGGCGGAGGAGTTTCTCTGCAATGCTGATGGCAAAGCTGCTCACCTCGTTGCGGAATTGCAATTCTGCCTCTTTGCGCTGTTGCTCAATCGACAGTTTTGCAGCATCCATCACCTTTTGTGCCTCTACGGAGGCAGCTTCCTTAGCCTCTTCGATGATTTGTGCTTTCAAACGCGCCGCCTCACGAAGAATTTCGGCCTGACGGCGTTGCGCATCGAGAATGAACTTGTCCGCCTCAGCTTTTGCATTGTCGAGATGCTGCTTGGCTTCCTGGGCATAGACCACCCCCTTGTCGATGAGCTCCCCGCGGGAGTTAATCATCGAGAGGATGGCCGGCCACGCAAACTTGCCAAGCACAAGGCAAAGCAAGACGAAAGCCACGAACATCCAAATCACCAAGCCAATTTCAGGCGTGAAAAGTTCCATCTGTCAATTTTTATTAGATGAACAAAGAGAGGATACAAACAATCACACCGAAGAAAGCCACACCTTCGATAAGGGCTGCAATCACGATCATGTTACTACGGATGTCGCCAGATGATTCCGGTTGACGTGCGATAGCTTCCATAGCGGCAGCACCAATCTTACCGATACCAAGACCTGCACCGATTGCAACGAGGGCAGCACCAAGACATGCACCCAACTTGTCAATACCCAAATTCATAGCAGCTTCTGCAGCTTGCGCTAAAATCATTCCTAACATAGTAATTCAGTTTTTAATGGTTAATTTATTTCTTTAAAGTTTTTATTGTTCTGTTTTTACTTCCGGTTCGTGGTGCTCTTCCACCGCAAACGAGATAAAGAGAGTTGACAGCATTGTAAACACATAAGCCTGGATGAAGCTGACAAGCACATCAAGCATAAGCATGAACAATGAGAACATGACCGAAATCACCGTCGTACCCGTCGTCACCGCAACGCCGAACGGCGCGAAGATGAAGATGAGCATGGTGAACACAATTACAATCATGTGTCCGCTGAGCATGTTGGCAAACAGACGGACGCAGAGAGCTGCCGGTTTCGTAAAGATACCGAAAAGCTCAATTATCGGCATCAACGGGAACGGGAACTTCAATGGGAGGGGCACATCAGGCCAGAAAATATCCTTCCAGTAATGCTTGTTACCCTTCACGTTGGTAATGATAAACGTCATAAGAGCAAGCACGAGCGTAACGGCAATGTTGCCTGTCAGGTTCGCACCACCCGGGAAAATCACAATCAAGCCGAGCAAGTTCATCACAAAGATGAAAAGGAACACGGTCAGAAGGTAGCCGGCAAATTTCGGAGCTTTCGCGCCGAGCGTGTCTTTAATCACGCCGTCGTAGATGAAGCAGATGAGCGCCTCCAGTGCGCCGACACCCTTGCGGGGAGCACGCATGCCATTGCGCTTGTAGTAGCGCAACAGGCTGAAGACGAGAGCCATCACTACGATAGCCGAAATAAACAATGCGAGGACGTTTTTCGTGATTGACAAGTCAAACGGACGAAATTCGCCTCCGTCGGCAGCCACTTCCACCACCTTACCGCTGTAGTCACCTTCCTCGGCGATGCGGTAGGTCACCCCGTTATCGACGTAGGTCTGTCCGTGCTCCAGACGTGCGGAGCTGAACAGGTGCCATCCTCCCTGGGAGTCATTGACGATAATCGGGAGCGGAATGCGGAGGTCGTGGGAAAAAGGCACTTCCCAACCGTAGGCATCGCCGAGGTGGTGGAAAATGATTTCCTTGATGTCGAAACCAGGCGTTCCGCCCTCACCCTCCGATGATGCCGACGCAGTGGCCTGCACCGGTGCGACGACCGCTGCAACGACCATGAGCAATATGGCAAGTACTTTCTTCATAGTTAATATACACATACTGACACTACGTTACGGTCTACATCCGCAATACCGCCTTCGATGGCCATGCGCTGGCGCTCTCCGCCTTCCTCGGCCTGAAACTCAAGCTCGCCGGCTGTGAGCACGGAGACCAGAGAGGCGTGATTCTCGAGAACGGTAAACAAGCCTGCCGCACCGGGCAGTGTCACGAGCGACACGGCACCGTCGAACAAAACTTTCTCTGCTGAAATCACTTTGAGTGTCATCTTGTTTGTAATTTTCGTTATTCAATCTCGGCAAGCATCTTCTTGCCCTTCTCAATAGCCTCGTCGATTGTACCGACATTGAGGAATGCCTGTTCCGGATACTCGTCCATCTCGCCGCTGAGAATCATCTTGAAGCCGCGGATAGTCTCACCGATAGGCACCATCACGCCCGGAACACCGGTGAACTGCTCAGCCACATGGAACGGCTGCGAGAGGAAACGCTGCGCGCGGCGGGCGCGGGCAACGACGAGTTTGTCCTCATCAGAAAGCTCATCGACACCAAGGATGGCGATGATATCCTGCAACTCGTTGTACTTCTGCAACAGCTGTTTAACAGCCTGAGCCGTATTGTAGTGCTCCTCACCGATAATGTTCGGGTCAAGGATACGGGATGTTGACTCCAACGGGTCAACGGCCGGATAGATACCGAGCTCGGAAATCTTACGGCTCAACACGGTTGTGGCGTCAAGGAAGTTGAACGTCGTAGCCGGAGCCGGGTCGGTCAAGTCGTCGGCCGGCACATAGATGGCCTGAACCGAAGTAATTGAACCGTTCTTCGTTGATGTGATACGTTCCTGCAGGGCACCCATTTCAGATGCAAGTGTAGGCTGATAACCTACGGCTGACGGCATACGGCCCAGGAGGGCTGACACCTCACTACCTGCCTGCGTGAAACGGAAGATGTTGTCAATGAACAGCAAGATATCCTTCGCTCCGCCTTCCTGCTGGTCGCGGAACTGCTCTGCAACCGTCAGACCTGACAGCGCCACGCGAAGACGCGCACCCGGCGGCTCGTTCATCTGACCGAACACCAAGGCAATCTGCGATTTCTTGAGGGCTTCCACATCAACGTCCTCGATGTTCCACTCGCCCTTCTCCAAGCCTTCCATGAACTTGTCACCGTACTTCAACACACCGCTCTCGAGCATCTCACGCATCAAGTCGTTACCCTCACGCGTACGCTCACCCACACCGGTAAATACGGAGAAACCGTTCTGACCGACTGCGATGTTGTTGATAAGCTCCATGATAAGCACTGTCTTACCTACACCGGCACCACCGAACAAACCGATTTTACCACCTTTCAGGTAAGGCTCGAGCAAGTCGATGACCTTGATACCTGTATAGAGGATTTCGGAGCTGATGGCCAAGTCGTCAAACTTAGGCGCCGGTTGGTGAATCGGGCGCTTGTTCTCCTCACTAAGTGCAGGAAGGTGGTCAATCGGCTCACCGATTACGTTCAGCAAGCGGCCTTTCACCTGCTCACCGGTCGGAACCGAGATAGGCTGACCCATGTTTTCCACCTCCATACCGCGGCGCAATCCGTCGGTGGCATCCATCGCCACACAACGCACTGTGTGCTCGCCAATATGCTGTTCGACTTCGAGCATCAAGTCGGTCGAACCGGGACGACTCACCTTGAGCGCCGTGTAGATGGCAGGCAAGTCATTCTTTTCTACTTCGAAAGATACGTCGACAACAGGTCCGATTACCTGTGCTATCTTTCCAAATTTGCTGCTCATATGGTATATGATTTTAATGTTATCGTGTTATCTCGAATTAAAAATGCCAGCCGAAAGCTACCACCAACAGCATCAACACGAGGTTGAACAGGTTAATCGGCAACAGGTACTTCCATTCGAATGCCAGCAACTGGTCGATACGGAGACGCGGGAACGTCCACTTGAACCAGATGATGATGGAAGAAAGGAAGATGGCCTTAGCGAGGAACCAAATCACTGAAGGAATGCAGTCCATAACGGCATTGAAGCCTTCCCATCCCGGGATGTGAAGCGGCATCCAGCCTCCGAAGAACAGGAGAGTGGCAACACCTGATACGATGAACAGGTTAAGGTACTCTGCCAGGTAGAAGAGACCGAAGTGCAAACCTGAATACTCAGTGTGGTAACCGGCAGTCAACTCTGACTCTGCCTCAGGCAAGTCGAACGGGCCACGGTTAGTCTCGGCAGTACCTGCAATCATGTAGATGATGAAGGCGATGATGGCCGGAATGTGCCCCTGGAAGATGAACCAGAGGTCTTTCTGACCCTCTACAAGGCCGGAAACTGACATCGTACCGGAAAGAAGCACAATCGTCATGATTGACAGACCGATGGAAAGCTCGTAGCTGACCATCTGCGCACCGCTTCGGAGAGCACCGATAAGGGTGAACTTGTTGTTACTTGACCAACCGGCGAGAAGGATACCCAGCACACCGATGGAAGATACAGCCGTAAGGAAGAAGATACCGATGTTGAAATCGATAATCTGCAGACCGTTACCCCATGGCAAAACGGCGAAAGCCGCAAACGAAGCCACGATTACGAGGTACGGAGCAAGCATAAACAGGAACTTATCGATGTTGTTGATAGGAATCAACTCCTTGATAAGAATCTTGAACATGTCGGCGAAGCTCTGGAGCAAACCGAACGGACCTACACGGTTCGGGCCGAGACGGCACTGGAACGCACCACAAAGCTTACGCTCGAAGTAGATGTAAAACAATGCGAGGAGCGCATAGGCAAGCAAAAGGACAACGCCGATGAGCACGCATTCGACTACGGTTGTCAGCCATACCGGCATAAAGCTGTTCAGCAAGCTGTCTAACCATCCTGTGACTATACTGAAGTCAAACATAATTTATTTTGATTTCTTTCTTATTATTACTCTGTTTAATTGTTTATCGGTCGATATCGGGCACGATGTAGTCGAGCGAACCACCGATGGTGATAAGGTCGGCAATCTTTGAACCGCGTGTGATGAGGTCGACGATGCTTGCCAGACGCAGGCAGGTGCCGTTCACCTTCATACGGTAAGGAGTCTTCTCGCCACGGCTGTCGATGTAAACGCCGAACGCACCACGGCATGCCTCCACTTCCTGATACCAGTGACCTACAGGCAACTTGATGATTTTAGGCACTTTCGCGCAGAACTCGCCTTCCGGAATGTTGTCGATGAGCTGTTCGATAATCTTCATTGACTGCTCGATTTCCTTCATGCGGACCAGATAACGGTCGAAAGAGTCGCATCCGTCCATCACAACCTGCTCGAAATCGAGTTCGCCGTAAACGGCATACGGATTCGTCTTTCTCACGTCGTTAGCCCAACCGGAAGCACGTCCTGAAGGACCGCCGATACCGTAGCTGATGGCATCCTCACGGGAAAGAATACCCACATGCTTCAAACGGTTCTGGAAAATCACGTTGCCCGTAACGAGCTGGTGGTATTCCTTCAGCGCCTTCGGCATGATGGCAAGCAGTTCCTTCACCTTCGGAATGAAAGTTTCGTGAATGTCGGCACGGAGACCGCCGATTGTATAGTAGTTGAATGACATGCGCGCACCGCAAGTCTCTTCAAGGATGTTAAGGATTGTCTCACGTTCGCGGAGACCGTAGAAGAGGGCTGTCGTAGCACCCAAGTCCATACAGAACGTACCGAAGAACAGCAAGTGGGAAGCGATACGCGACAACTCATCGCAGATTACGCGCACCACCTGTGCACGACGCGGAGCCTCAACGCCCAGCGCCTTCTCGATGCAGGAGCATACGCAATGCTCGTTAGGAAGAGCAGAGAAGTAGTCCATACGGTCGTAGAAGTGGATAGTCTGCGGATAACCGAGGTTTTCGCAGAGCTTCTCGATACCGCGGTGGATATAACCGCAAACGAGGTCGATTTTCTTGATTTCCTCACCGTCGAGTGATGTGCGGAAACGGAGCACACCGTGAGTAGCAGGGTGCTGCGGACCGATGTTGACAACGAATTCGTTATCGCCGAACACCTTAACAGGCACAGCCGTAATCTTTCCGTCGGCACCTTCCTGATAAGAAACGGAAGCATCGTCCGGCTCCTCATGGTAGAGGCGCACCGGGTTCAAGTCCGGATTCATGTCGTAGTCCTTTCTCAACGGGTAGCCTACCCAGTCGTTACGGAGGAAAAGACGACGCATGTCAGGGTGATTGATGAACTTGATACCGAAGAAGTCGTATACCTCACGCTCTTCGTTGATAGCCACCTTCCAGATGTCGGAAACACTGTGAATCATCGGGTTCTCACGGTCGGTTGTAACAACCTTCACAGAGATGATGGAATGGTCGGCCGTTGATTTCAGATAGTACATACAGCCGAGGGCATCGCCAAAGTCTTCGCCGACGAGAGCAATCAGCCAGTCATAGCTTGCATTTTTCAAAGCTACGGCTACATCGTGCCACTTCGCATCGGGCACGACAGCCAATGGTCTTTCGTTTTCTTCATAAACGGCATCGGGACAAACCTTGCCGATTATATCTTTTATATCTGCCATAAATATATGTATTCTTTATCAATATTATTCTTGAGCATGTTCACGTTCTGCGATTTCCGGATTCTCACGGAAGAAGTCCTCACGGGTTCTCTTACGGTTTACGCCACCGAAGAAGCGTTCTACCTTCACCTTGCGCTGCAGCTGCATCAAGCCGTAGAACATAGCCTCCGGACGTGGAGGGCAACCTGGGATGAACACATCGACCGGAACGATTTCGTCGATACCCTTCACTACATGGTAAGAGTTGCGGAACGGACCGCCGGAAATGGCGCAACCACCAACTGCAATCACATATTTAGGTTCAGCCAACTGCTCATAAAGACGACGGAATACAGGCGCCATACGGTGAACGATTGTACCGGCCACCATCATAAAGTCGGCCTGACGTGGACTTGAACGGGCTACCTCAAAACCGAAGCGTGCCATATCGTAACGGGCCGCACCCAAACTGATGAACTCAATACCGCAGCAGCTTGTAGCAAATGTCAGCGGCCAGAGAGAATTGGAGCGTCCCCAGTTAATCAACTGGTCGAGCTTACCAACGACCACATTTTGGCCGGAGCTCTTCAACTCTTCAACAAGGCTTTCAATATACTCGTTCTCGTTGAAGTCTTCCCACTTCATTCCCTTTATCTTTACTTCCATTGCAATGCTCCTTTCCGCCAAGCGTAGGCAAGACCCAAGATTAATACAAACAAAAATACGCCCACAGCGAGAATGCTGTCGGCACCCATACCCTTAGCTACTACTGCCCATGGAAACAAGAATACCGTCTCAACGTCGAACATGAGGAACAAGATGGCAAACAGATAGTATCCCACCTTGAACTGTACCATACTCTCACCCCGCGTCGGGATACCACACTCATAGGCCTCTCCTTTCTGAGGAGCAAAAGATCGCGGACCGATCAACGCCGCCAACGACAGACCGAGCACCACGAGGGCTACACCGGTCAATACGGCCACAAGGGCTGTTGACGTACTTTCAATACCAAATATTGACAATTCCATCTATAATATAATTACTTAAGTTATTCTACAACAAGGCTTATAAGGTCTCTAAAACGAACAACAGCAAGGACACAAACCACTAATAATCAGTCGTTCACGTCCCTTCCACTATAAGTTTTATTCATTTTTAACCTTTTAGGCAGTGCAAATATACGAATTCTTTCTTTCAAAAAACCTATCGCCCACTGCTTTTTTTGTCCCTCTATACTATTTTTTCACCCCATAATCAATTTTTCACACAAAGCCCAAAAGCTCGCCCGACCGCAAAAATCACAAGATTTAGTGATTGCGCGTATAGCGGTCTGCTACTTAATTTTGCATCCAACAAAATCGACAAAATTTGAAAAAGACAATCACCATAATAAGCCTGTCCGCACTGTCGGCTTTTCTGCCTGCGGAACTGTCCGCCAAAAATCCGGCGGCCGACAAGGGCAACGAATATGGCGACTCCATCGTCAACCTCAAAGAGATTGCCATCACGGCAACCAAAAGCACTTCCGACCAGGAGAAGGAGGCCGTCTCTGTTTCCTCCCTCAGCCGGCAGACAGTGGAGCGGATGAACATCGTAACGGCAAAGGGTGCGGCCGCAGTCGTCCCCAATCTCTACATTCCTGACTACGGCTCCCGCATCACCTCCACCATCTATGTGAGGGGCATCGGCGCGCGCATCGACCAGCCGGCCGTGGGCATGAACATCGACAATGTCCCGATTATGAACAAGGACAACTACGATTTCGACATTCTCGACATTGCCGCCATCGACATCACCCGCGGTCCGCAGAGCACGCTCTACGGCCGCAACACGATGGGCGGAATGATTGACATACGCACGCTCTCTCCCCTCTCCTATTCGGGAACCCGGCTATTGGCCGAATACGGCAACGCCAACCGCGTGAAGGCGGGTGTCTCCCACTACGCACGCCCGACCAGCAAGTTCGGCGTGGGCGCGAGCCTTTACTATTCCCGCTCCGACGGCTTCTTCGAGAATGCCTACAACGGCGCGGACTGCGGCAAGGAGGACGGCGGGCGCGCGTCGCTGAAACTGGCATGGAAACCGAACGAGAATTTCATCGTCGAGAACATGGCATCGTTCTCCGCCGTACGCCAAAGCGGATATGCCTATGAGTTTATCGAAACCGGTCAAATCAGCTACAACGACACTTGCTACTATCGACGCAACTCCATTCTCGATGGTCTGACCATGAAATGGAACCACGATAATTTCTCGCTGACGAGCGTCACCAGCTACCAGTATATCGACGACGACATGACGCTCGACCAGGACTTCCTGCCCGTGTCCTATTTCACGCTGTCACAACTGAAAAAGGAGCACGCCGTAACGCAGGACTTGGTTCTGAAAAGCTCGGTCAACGACCGTCTGAACTGGCTTGCCGGCATTTCCGGATTCTACCGACATCTCAGCATGGACGCTCCCGTCACCTTCAAGGAATACGGTATAGAACAGCTGATTACGAAAAATTGGAATGCCAACAACAGCAAGTATCCGATGCGCTGGGATGAGGACCAGTTCGTACTCGGCTCCCGCTTCAAGATGCCGTCCTACGGGCTGTCGGCCTACGGCGAAGTGTCCTATCAGCTCGACCGCTTCACCTTCATCGGCGGTGTGCGCTTCGACTTCGAGTCGGTGACACTCAACTACAACAGCGACTGCTCGACCAGCTACACCATCTACCAGCAACAACCCGACGGCAGCGAGCGGCCCTTCCGCCGTGACCCTGTCGAAATCCACAATACGGGCCACCTGCGCCGTTCGTTCAAGGAAGTGCTTCCGAAAGTATCGGTCGTCTACAACCTGCCGCTGCAGGAGCCTGCCAATCTCTACCTGACTGTGGCCAAAGGCTACAAGGCCGGCGGCTTCAACACGCAGATGTTCTCCGACGTGCTCCAGCAGCAGCTGATGAGCGACATGGGCATCGGTCAGCGCTACGACGTGGACAAGGTAATCGGCTACAACCCGGAGAAGAGCTGGAACTACGAAATCGGCGGTAAGTTCAGCCTGGCCGACGGACGGCTCTCGACGAGTTTCGCCGCGTTCTACATCGACTGCCGCGACCAGCAGCTGACAGTGTTCCCCGACGGTGACGTGACCGGCCGCATCATGACCAACGCGGGCAAGACCCGCAGCACGGGCGCCGAACTGTCAGTCACCTACTACCCCGTCAACGGCCTTGTGCTCAACGCCGGCTACGGATACACGAACGCCAAATTCGTGGAATTCAACAACGGCAAGCAGGATTATTCTGGAAAATTTGTTCCTTATGCCCCGCAAAACACTATCTTTGCAGGTGCAAACTATTCATTCAGAGTGAAGAACGATTTTCTGCGATATATCTCAGTGGGAGCAAGCGGACACGGTGTAGGAAAAATCTACTGGAACGAGAACAATACCCGCCAGCAGAACCTCTATTTTCTTTTGGACGCCAATGTGCGTTTTTCCGGCGAGCATTACTCACTGGACCTGTGGACAAAAAATGCCACGGACACGCAGTATAACACCTTTTATTTCGTTTCTATACAGCACGAGTTCCTTCAACGGGGCAAACCGGCACAATTTGGCGCAACTCTCAGAATAACAATTTAAAACAACAATAACTGTATGAAAAAATTATTAGCAACCCTTCTGATCCTACCGTTGTTCCTGACATCATGTCTGGGCAACGACGAACCCGTTGAATCAACAACAACTTTGAAGTATCTGGGCAACAACCACATCTATTCAAGCGAGGAAACCATTCTCAAGAATGCGGAATACACGCTCGATATGAACTTCACTGCGATGACAACCACCCTCACCATCAACAGTGCCTACACTTCCAACGGTGAGCCTGTGACCATCCGCCTGAAGGACATCAAGATGGAGTTCAGCCAGGATAAAGGCTATACATTCCAGGTAGCGGAAATGGTACCGGAAGTGAGCGACGGCAATGCGGAGGACTATGCAGTGTCCAACCTCAACGCCCGCATCTATCCTTACTACAAGAGCGACGACCAAGTGGGCATGAAGCAGATTATCATCATGGAAATCAGCTACCGTCTGGGCCACAAGTACCAAGTATTCGCCTGCAACCCGTCTCCTGAATTCCCGAACACGTCAACCACAACCTATGGCGACGGCGCTCCTTACGAAACTACCAAAACCACTTACAGCGTGAAATTCGACAAGGACAACAAGCATGCCGCCATCACTATCCAGAACGCACAATTCGCAGAAACCATGCCAATGCAGACAATGGAGCTCAAGAATGTGCCTGTAACAGTGACTCAGACAGGTTACACGCTGGCAACCGACAAGGTAATTCCGGAAATCAACGGCGTACCGTTCGAGCAATTTGCCATCACGGACCTCGCCATGTATGTCGGTTCCAACGGCATGCAGATGAACATCGGCTTCAAGTGCCAGCCAATGGGCAAGTCTTATCAGGTAAACGGCCAAGGCAGCGCATATCCTGACATCCAGGACAGCAACAAGATTGCCTTGTAAGCATAACGCTTCATGCGTCAACCCTCACAAGCCGGCGGAGCAAAAACAGCTCCGCCGGCTTTTTTTCGACATTCCCGGAAGGTCAGCGCAAACAATTTACCCTCCATCTTTGTTTTCCAATTGACAAATTGATTTTCAACACAATTAAAAACGAACAAAATGGATACAACCGCACTTTTCAACCTTACATACGGACTGTATATTGTCGGAACAATGGATGGCGAACGCCCGGTGGGCTGCACTATCAACACCTGCTTCCAGGTAACGAGTGAGAACCCTACCCTCGCCATTTCCCTCAACAAGAACAACTATACGCTCGAGGCCATCAAGCACAACAAGCGTTTCTCCCTCTCGGTAGTGGCAGAGGAGACCGACAACATGATTATCGCCATCTTCGGCTTCTCCAGCAGCCGCACCAACGACAAGTATGAGGACTTCGGCTACGACAAGCTTTCGGATGCCCCGATTGTTAAAGGCACGTTCTGCAGCCGCCTGGTGCTTGACGCCGTCAACTTCGTAGACTGCGGTACACACGTTGTGGTTCTCGGCCGCCTGGTCGATGCCGTAAAGGAAACAGGCAAGCCGATGACCTACGAGTACTATCACCGCGTAGTGAAGGGCAAAGCGCCGAAAAATGCGCCCACTTACGTGAAGGAAGATTAGGCTTCCGGCATCCGGAAAGGCAAAAATGCCTAAAAAGCATAATTTATCCATAAAATTCATACGATAGTTTGACCGAACAAAAAGTTTCCCTTAACTTTACGACAACATTGCGAGGGACAGCGGATTTCCCACCGGCGGATGCCCGCTGTCCCTCAGCAAATACACCTACTTACGATTACACTCAATAATGCTGAACAAAGAAAAGGAAGAAGAACTCGTCAAACGCCTACAAAATCCGAAAGAATGCCGACAGGCCTTTACGGAAATCATCTCACTCTACAGCGAACCGCTCTACTGGCAGATTCGCAAGATGGTCGTGAGCCATGACGACGCCAACGATCTCCTGCAAAACACCTTTCTGAAAGCATGGTCCAATATCGAATATTTCAGAGGAGAGGCAAAACTCTCAACATGGCTCTACAAGATAGCCATCAATGAGACGATTTCCTTCCTCAACAAGGAACGCCAGCGCCAGAACGAGTCAATCGACGATGACGCCTTTCTCGTGGCCTCATTGGAGAGCGACGAGTGGTTTGACGGCGACGAGCTGCAACTGGAGCTGCAACGAGCCATCGCCTCCCTCCCGGAAAAGCAACGCCTCATTTTCAATATGAAGTATTTTGACGACATGAAATATGAGGATATGTCGGAAATTCTGGGCACATCAGTGGGTGCGCTGAAGGCCTCCTACCACCATGCCGTAAAAAAAATCGAAACTTTTTTCAAACGAAATTAAACCTTCACAGGGCAAATTTGTCAAAAGGTTACTATGAATAAGAACGAGGAAATATTATCAAGATTCAGTAAGGAATCCGGATACAAGGTACCCGAAGGATATTTTGAGGACTTTGCGAAGAAAATGGCCGCATCGCTCCCCGAACGAGAAATCAAGACGGAGAAAGCGACAAAGTGGTTGCGTATCCGTCCTTATGTCTATATGGCGGCAATGTTTGCCGGCGTATGGTGCATGATGTATCTGTTTAACGATATGAAAGGCCGCACCGGCAGCGAATACGGCTACAACGAGCAGCTCGCCGAAGCAATGGAGGACAATCAGGTTGCGCGCGATGTTGTCGACATGAGCAACATCGACGATTACGACATCCTTCAACAAATGTATGAGGACAATGTCGACCCCTCTGTTTTCGGAGATTCTTCCATTAACTAACTCAGACACATCCCCCTCTAATCCGCAATTATGATAAGGAAAACGCTACTAATAGTTCTTTTCTCACTGTTCATAGCCTCACCGGGATATTCCCGCAAGGGCGAGGAAACGACTCTTTCCACTATCCAAGCGCGCAAGACATGGATGGAGGAAGTAAGAAAATTCAAGTTTGAGCTTTTCACCAAGGAACTCGGACTGACCAAAGAGCAACAGGATGCCTTCTTCCCGCTCTATGAGGAAAAGGAAAAAGCCATATTCAAAATCAGCAAAGAGGCTGACTCGCTGCTGAAGAAGATAGCCGAAGACAAATCGGTAACCGACACCGAATACGAATCGGCCGCTTTTGCCATCACAAAGAGCACATTGAAAAAAGGAGAAGTCGAAATGGAATACTTCGCCAAATTTGAGAAGATTCTCTCCAAGAAACAGCTTTTCTTGCTGAAAAAGGCCGAAGAATCCTTTTCACAAGCCATCCTGAATCATCACAGAGGCACAGCAAAATAAAACAATTTATAAAATACGCTTTTTAAAAACATATCGGAAAACGCTGCATTCCTTCCCGAAATGCAGCGTTTTTTCATACAATTAACCCAATACTCCACACCTATGAAAAAAATACTATCGGCTCTGGCTGCGCTGATTTCCGTATCGGCAGCCGACGGCAAGGTGAAGAAACCCGACATACGTTTCCCTGAAGACGTGATTAAGGACTCTCAGGAGGGAATAGAAAAAGCCCTGAAGAAAAACGACAACGAACTGCTCGTGGAGCAACTGGCTCTTCTGGCTCAAGCAAAAGCCGAAATTTCCATCAACAATCTACCCTCAGTCATTGCACAGACCGACAGTCTGGCAGAAAAGACGGAGGACGAATGCCTGCGCTCGCTTCTTTACGCGCTGGAGGCTCGGCTCTATGCCAATGTGTACCAGAACGACTCCTACAAATACAATTCACGCGAGAAGACCGGAGAAGAAGTTCCGGCCGACATCTTCGAATGGAGCAGGGAGAATTTTCTGGATAAAACCGTTGAGCTGACCGACAAGGCGCTGGCCAACGCCGACGCTCTTTCCGCCACCCAGACGAAGGAATACAAGAAGGTCGTAAAGTTCAACGACATCGGCGTCACTTTCGCTCCGACGCTCTTCGACATGACCATATATTACAGCATTTCGACACTGAGGAGCTTCCAAATGTACCCGAGTTTCTACCGTGGCAATGCCTCCGGCAACAAGGGGCTCGACATCAATGAAAAAACCGATTCGCTCTACCGTCTGCTGCTCAGCCGCCACCAACCCGGCTCCGCACCCTATATCTACGGTGAGCTGCAACGCCTGACGGCGCTGTGCGACCGCAACAACGCTACTGAAGAGGAACGGGAAGACGCGCAAAGCAAAATAAAGGAACTGTACCTGCAAAACGAGCAAAGCCCCTACTCCGTGGAGGTGCTCGACAAGCTGTTTGAAGTCAACTGGCACAATGAAGGCGCTGAGGAATACTACCTGATGGCAAAGGATGCCGTCAGGAAGTTCCCGGAATATGAGCGCATCGAGCTGCTGGAGAACAAAATCAGCCGTTACGAACAGCAGACCATCAACCTGACAATCGGCACCAAGCAACTGAGCAACGACTCCATTCCGGTGACTATCCTGTCCAAGTTTATCGACGATGTCACCGTCAAGGCTTACCGTATAAGCGATGATGCCGACCTGGATTCGGTGAAGGAACAGCAGCTGGAGAAACAGAAACCTGTATGCGAGGCAACCTTCCACCTGAACCGCACGCTGAAGGAAGAGGAGCAGAAAGTGATGTTCCCGCCGCTGCCGCTGGGAAGATATGTGCTTATAGCGGAATTTAAGGATTCCCAAGGAAAAACCGTCAACACACTGCAACCGTACAGTCTGACAACCATAAGGGTTACAGACACCGACCTTTTCCTCTACGTCAACCATAACGGAGAGCAACGTCTCTATGCCGTAGATGCACGGACATCGCAACCGCTTGCCGGAGCGACCATCGAGGGAAGAGTGAACTCATACGCGGAGACAGCATGGAGGAAAACCGTCAACGAAAAAGGCTATGTTGTCCTCGACCAGGACGACAGGCGATACTACGCCCGTATCGTCAACGGCAATGACAGCTCCGAATGGGAGTTTCTGTCGAAAATCTACAACTACGATGCACAGGCGCGCAACTCGGCCCGCTTCTACACCGACCTGGCCGTCTACCGCCCGGGCGATACGATGAAGTTTGCCGCCGTCGTGTTCCACACCGATAAGGAAGACGCCGCCGTTGTCAAGGAAAAGACCGTCACTGTCCTCCTTTACGACAGAAACGGCCAACTGGTAAAGGAACAAGACTTCATCACCGATGCCTTCGGACGCATCAACGGCGAATATACGTTGCCGGAAACCGGCATTCTCGGCAGCTACAACCTTCAGTTGAAGTGCGGCTCTGAGACACTGGCCTACCACTCCATCGAGGTGAGCGAATACAAGGCACCGACGTTCTTCGTCGAAATCGACGAGAAGGAATCGAAGCTCAACGACAAAGCCGCGCTGAGCCTCCGTGGCCGTACCATGAACTATACGATGATGCCGGCTGCCGATGCGACAGTAAGCTATGAAATCTCACAGTGCGACGTCTGGTGGTTCAACCGCGACGGCCGCTTCAAGCCTCTGAGCGGCACCGTGAAGACCGACAAGGACGGACAATGGGTCATTCCTATCCCCGAAGAACAGCTTACAGGAACCTCTGTCTATGTCAACGCCCGCATCACAGTGACGGATGCCCGCGGCGAATCGCAGGAAATCAACCGCACGGTCAAACTCGGCGGCAATCTCTATATCGAATGCGACCGGCAGTTCACACTGAACGCCGACGAGGACAGCAACATTGCCGTAGCTGTCAGGGACAACCTCGGCAACCGTCAGGAAGCTGAAATCGACTACCGCATCCTCAAAGGAGAGGACGTAGTGGCCTCCGGCAGCTTCACCACCCGTCAGCCGCAGCTGGCACTCGCATCCGTACCGTCTGGAAAGTACCGTCTGGAATTCCAGATAAAAGGCGAGACAGAGAGCAGCCAGTCGGAACTTCTGCTCTACCGCCTCACCGACAAGATGCCGCCCTACGAGACGGCGCTCTGGCTGCCGATGAAGGAGAAGAGCGTGCAGTGCAAGGCCGACGGCTCTTTCGAGCTGACCTACGGCAGCAGCTATGCCAACAGCGTCTACTACATCATCTACAACAACGAGAAGGTGGTGAGCGACGGATGGGTACACACAACCGCCGGCATGAACAAGATTGCCGACAAGGCGGAATTTACGAAGAAGGGCGACGCTCAGCTCTATCTGTTCACCATGTCGGACCACGACATGTCGAGCGAAGTCGTCACTCTCAAGCCGGCAGAGCCTCGTGACGAGATTGAGCTTGTCACGGAGACATTCCGCGACAACGTGACGCCCGGCGCACGCGAGACGTGGAAACTGCGCATCCGCAACAACAACGGAAAACCGTTCACGTCAGCCGTCATCGCCAATATGTACGACGCTTCGCTCAACTCCATCGCATCCAATCTCTACTTCGGAGATTTCTACCAATACCACTCCTCTCTGGCCTACCGCTTGTTCTTCAGAGGTGGTACGGGACTCTATGGCTCATCGGAACTGACGAGCAAGGACGTGATGCCTGTCCAGTTGCCGATGCTCCCGACGCTACAGCGTTTCAGCCAGCTGTATGGCGTTGCTCGCTCGGCCAACAAAGTGTATATGGCCGCCGCGACAGCCTCCAACGACGGTGCCGTGCTGGAAGAAGCGGTCGTAGGTAAAGTAGCCGGAACGGAAGTAATGGATGTGAGCGACAGTCTGGCAGAGCCGGAAGTGGAATCGGCAACGACACAGGATGCCGGCACGGACGGAGCGCAGGATGTGAAACTGCGCGACGACCGCCAGAAGACGGCATTCTTCCTCCCGGGACTGGTAAGCACGGAGGACGGGGAAATCACATTCTCCTTCGACGTTCCCGACCGCAATACGCAATGGCAGTTCTCCGCCGTAGCCTATACGGAAGACATGCTGTCGACGGCCATCAACCGCACTGTGACAGCGGCCAAGAAATACATGATAGAGCCGAATATGCCCCGCCTCGTGCGTGAAGGCGACACG
Organism: uncultured Muribaculaceae bacterium; assembly: GCA_944321875.1. Classification (GTDB taxonomy): domain Bacteria; phylum Bacteroidota; class Bacteroidia; order Bacteroidales; family Muribaculaceae; genus Limisoma. The sequence continues at coordinate 22,750 of CALUMX010000012.1, read as the reverse complement.
GTGGTGCTGAAAGCCGCCGCACTCAACAACACAGCCGAGAGCATAACCGCCTCCGTCCACTTTGAGATTACGGCCGACGGAAAGACGGAAAGCAAGACATTTGACAACATCAACATCAGCGCGATGGGACAGGTCATTGTCGAAATGCCTTACGAGGTAACGGCCTCCTGCGGCGAGCAGCTTATCTGCAAGGTGGTCATCAGCACGCCCAACGGCAACGACGGCGAACAGAACCTGATTGCCATCCTTCCGGCCACCACCCAGGTCATCGAGGCAGAACCGTTCTATCTCGACGAGAAGGACAAGAAGGTGAAACTCGACACCCCGGAATTCAACAAAAACGGTAAAATAACACTGGAATACACCGACAACCCGACATGGAACGTCGTTACGTCGATTCCAACGATGCTCTCGAAATCGAAGACAGCCCCCTGCCTGGCCGCCAACTACTATGCAACCGTCATCGCCGGACGATTGGTTGCCGACAATCCGAAAATCGGAGAGGCTATCGACTACTGGAGCAAGCATGACCCGCAAAAGTCACCGCTGGAAAAGAACGCAGAGCTGAAGACAAAACAACTCAACGAGACGCCATGGATGAGAGCGGCACAACGCGAGACGGAAAGCATGGCCCAACTGGCTGAAATCGCCGACCCGGCTACCGTACAGTACCGCCAATACCAGGCTCTAACCGAGCTTGCCGACCTGCAACTGCCCGACGGAGGCTTCTCCTGGTACAAAGGACTGGAAGGCTCCGCCTATGTGACGACCGACGTACTGCGCTATTTTGCCCACCTGAGTGTCCTCGGCTATCTGGACAGAAGCGACGCACTGGTGAGCCGGATTATCAACCGCGCCGTCGAGTTTACCGATAAATTCTACATCGAGCAACTCCTGAAATATCCGAATGAAGCTATCGTTCCGATGGATTATTTCTATGTCCGCCACCTGCTCAACACTACGCAACTTCCGGTTGAGCTGACGGATGCCTACAACAAAGCCATCGATACGGCCGTCAAGCACTGGGGCGACTACGACATCATCGGAAAGTCGCGCACGGCGATGTTCCTCAGCGACAACGGGCACAAGAAGGAAGCAGCGTCCATTCTGGAGTCCATCCGCCAGTATGCTGTCAGCACTCCGACCGGCGGCATGTACTGGGAAGAAGGCGGCACCATCACAGCCACCTACGCTCTGCTCGCCGCCCACCGCATCGACCCGCGCAACCCGATGGTGGACAGCATTCGCCGCTACCTGCTGATGCAGAAAGAGACGCAGACGTGGAACGTATCACTCCCAATCGTCAACGACATCGTCTATGCCCTGCTCGAAACCGGCAAGGACTGGATAGGCAAGGACGGAGGAAAACCGGAAATCAAGGTGAACGGAAAGGCTATCAAGACCGACGACGCGACACCTTACTTCGGCTACGTCAAGCGTGAGATTGAGCTGAAAGAGGGCAAGAACACCATCGAGGTGAGCCGCAGCGGCGGTTCGCCAGCTTGGGGTGCCGTCTACAGCCAATACCAGATGCCGATGGCCGATGTGGAGAAATATTCGGCCGACTACATCCGGATTGACAAGCAATTCTTCGCATACCAACCCGACGGAACGCTGGCCGACCACCCGTCGACGACGTTCAAGACGGGCGACCGCATCCAGGTGCGCATCGCCATCCGTACGGAGCGTGACCTCGACTTCGTAGCCGTGACCGACGACCGTGCCTCCTGCTTCGAGCCGCTTCAGCAGCTCTCTGGCTACAGCTGGGGTGAGACCATCTCCTACCGCGAGATGCGTGACGATGCCACGAATTTCTTCATTCCGGGCATCCGCAAGGGAACATACGTCATCACCTACGATGTCTACGCCAACAATGCCGGAACCTGCGCCAGCGGCATGACTACCGTCCAATGCCAGTATGCGCCGCAAATCACGGCTCACACCGCAGGAACTGACGTCACCGTAGAATAAAACACTCCCATCCATACACGGGACGCAACGGAGATTTCTTCACAAAAGATGCTCCGTTGCGTCTTATTTTTTTAACAGATTGACCGATTTGAGGTAAAGCTATGTCGCGTTTCGGCACACCTATTGTCTATCTTTGCAATGAATCAAAAAAACTCAACGACTTCAGGGAAATTTATCAACCACGCGATTCATAGTACAGACCATTGATTCAGAAGACAACACACCGTCCATATTGGGCCAGTCTATCACTATGTTGTTCTTAAAAATATATACATGTTTTTACTGTATTATGAAAACCCAAAAGACCGGCTTCCGCAATGGAAGCCGGTCTTTTGTTTGACCACGGCCCTCATTCCCGCCCAATCGGCTTACGGACATCGCCGATTTAACAAAAATCCGTATCTTAGACTCAAATTTACGACGATGGAAACAAACAAGGAACTGGAACTGGCCCGCAGATTAATCGAACAGACCGGAACTCACCTTTTCCTGACCGGAAAAGCCGGAACTGGAAAGACAACCTTCCTGCATACGCTGAAGGAGAACTCGCCCAAGCGCATGGTTGTGCTGGCTCCGACCGGCATCGCCGCCATCAACGCGGGCGGAATGACCATCCATTCCTTTTTCCAACTTCCCTTTGCCCCCTTCGTGCCGGGTGCGGCATTCGGCGACCAAAAAGCCAAGTACCGCTTCCAGTTCAACCAGGAAAAACGGAAGATTATGCGCAGCATCGACCTGCTGGTCATTGATGAAATCAGCATGGTGCGTGCCGACCTGCTCGACGCCATCGACGACGTGCTGCGCCGTTTCCGCAACCCCTACAAACCGTTCGGAGGCGTGCAACTGCTGCTCATCGGCGACGTGCAACAATTGCCTCCGGTCATCAAAAACGAAGACTGGCAACTGCTGTCGCCCTACTACGATTCACCCTATTTCTTCTCCAGCCATGCCCTGCGCCAGTCGACCTACTGCACCATCGAGCTGCAGACGGTCTACCGTCAGAAAGACCGGGAATTTCTCGACCTGCTGAATGCCGTGCGCGAAAACCGTTGCGACGCACGGGTGCTTGACTGCCTCAACCGCCGCTACCGTCCCGATGCCGACAGCTGCGAGATGGAAGGATACATCCGTCTGACCACCCACAACCAGCAGGCTCGGCAAATCAACGCACAACGGCTGGAAGCCATCAAAAGCGAGAGCATCTGCTTCCAGGCCAGCATCACAGGCACGTTCCCCGAATACTCCTACCCGACCGATGTTGAGCTGGAGTTGAAAGAAGGCGCGCAGGTCATGTTCATCAAAAACGACACGTCGGGGAAACACCGCTATGCCAACGGTACCATCGGAAAAATCACCCGTCTGGATGAGGATAACATAAGAGTGAGGATTGAGGAGACGGGTACAGAAGTAGAGGTGAAGCCGGAAGAATGGACCAACGCCAAATACCGGCTGGATAAAGACACCAAGGAAATCGTCGAGGACATTGAAGGCACGTTCACGCAATATCCGCTGAAACTCGCCTGGGCCATCACCGTACACAAAAGCCAGGGACTGACGTTTGAACACGCGGTTATCGACGTATCCTCCGCCTTTGCCCACGGACAGACGTATGTGGCACTCAGCCGCTGCCGCTCGCTGGAAGGACTCGTATTGACAGCCCCCGTATCGGCAAAATCCGTCATCAGCGATTGGGTAGTCAGAACGTTCAACGAGCAAGTCAGCCGGAATCCGGTCGACGAGCGGCAATATGAGAGTCTTCGGAACACTTTCTATCTGGAATTGCTGAAAGAGTTGTTCGGATTTCAGATGCTGGAACGCTTCCTCAACGGCTTCCTGCGCCTGATGGACGAATATCTCTACGAACTCTATCCCCGGTTGGTCAAACAATATAAGGAAGAAGCCGAGCGTTTCGGCGAAAAGGTGGTGGACACCGGCGTGAAGTTTGAGCGTCAATGCGCCATGCTAATCAGTGCGTCGGCCGACTGCGCAACCGACAGCCATCTGCAGCAGCGCATACACGATGCGTCTGAATATTTTTTACGGGAAATCCACCCCTTGTCAGAACTCGTCGAAGGCACCAACGTGGAAACCGACAATAAGGAGCTGTTCCGAAAACTGGACGCGGCTTTTTCCGACCTATCGGAAACATTGCGGCAAAAAACCGCTTTACTGGAATACGTCAGGGAAAAGGGATTTGCCGTGACCGACTACTTGCGGAAGAAATCGCTGCTTTCCCTCGATGAGAAGGAGAAGCAGTCCCAACCGAAAAAAGAGCAACCGAAGAAAGAAAGCATCGGACAGGACATTCAGCATCCGAGACTCTACAATGCGCTTACCGAATGGCGGCGTGAGGAAGCCCAACGCACCGGCAAGCCTGCCTACACCGTCCTGCATCAGAAAGCCCTACTCGGTATCGCCAACCTGATGCCTACCGACGAAACCGCCCTGCTGAACGTACCGCACGTGGGCAAGAAAACCGTCGAAAAATACGGCGACACCCTCCTCTCCATCATCGAGGAATACAAAGAAAACGAGGCATAAAAAAGTCAGGAACCGAAAGCGGTTCCTGACTTCATTTTTTCCTAACTGTAAATATCGGAATCAGCGGTTCTGGGCGAGGTACCAGCGGTAGAGGGCCGGAACGCCGTCCTCAATTTCTACCTTGTGGTGCCAGCCGAGGCTGTGCAGCTTGCTGACATCGGTCAGCTTGCGCATTGTGCCGTCGGGCTTGCTCGCATCCCAGTGAATCTCTCCCTTGAATCCAACGGCTTCCTTCACCAGCTCTGCAAGACGGGCAATGGTGATTTCCTTGCCGCTGCCGATGTTGATGTGACAGTTGCGCACGTCGGGATGAGTGCCCTTCAACTGCTCGAAATCGACATGCTCCATCACATAGACGGAAGCGTCGGCCATGTCCTCGCTCCAAAGGAACTCACGCAACGGTGTTCCCGAGCCCCAGAGGTTGAGCACTCCGTCGGCAATGCCGAAACGGTCGAGCACAGCATCTATCTCAGCGTCGGATGCCTTGCCGTCGACGCCACAGACGGGCAGACGGTCGAAGTCGCGGCGCAATCCCTCACGGTCGCCTTCCATACGCAACTTGGCAAGGTGCATCTTGCGAATCATCGCCGGCATCACATGGCTGCGCTCCAGGTCGAAATTGTCGTTCGGACCGTAGAGGTTGGTCGGCATAACGGCAATGTAGTTCGTACCATACTGAAGGTTGAAGCTCTCGCACATCTTCAAACCCGCAATCTTGGCGATGGCATACGGCTCATTGGTGTATTCCAACGGCGATGTCAGCAACGCATCCTCAGAAATAGGCTGTGGAGCCTCGCGGGGATAAATGCAGGTACTGCCGAGGAAAAGCAGCTTCTTCACGCCGTGGCGGAAACTCTCGCCGATGACGTTCTGCTGAATCTGCAGGTTACGCCAGATGAAATCCGCACGGTAGATGCTGTTGGCCATAATGCCACCCACAAAAGCCGCGGCAAGAATGACATACTCCGGCTGTTCCTCATCGAAGAAACGGCGTACGGCCACACCGTCGAGCAAGTCAAGCTCAGCGTGCGTACGGCCGACAAGGTTGGTGTAGCCCTTCGACTCCAGGTTACGCCAAATGGCAGAGCCAACCAGTCCGCGGTGGCCTGCCACATATATTTTTGCGTTTTTTTCCATTGTAAATACGACTAAATCATTTTGTCAAAATCGTGCTGACGGCTGCGTATCATCTCCACGTCGTGGTCGGTCATGATGTTGACCAACTCCTCGAAAGAGGTGCGGCGCGGATTCCATCCGAGCTGCGTACGGGCCTTTGTCGGGTCGCCCAACAGCTGCTCCACCTCGCAGGGACGGAAATATTTCGGGTCGACCTCCACCAATACACGACCGGTAGCCACGTCGATACCCTTCTCGTCGACACCCTCGCCTTCCCAGCGCAGCTCGATGCCGGCACGGCGGAAGGAAAGTTCCGTAAACTCACGCACGGAGTGGTACTCGCCGGTAGCAATGACGAAATCGTCAGGCTGCTCCTGCTGCAGCATCAGCCACATGCATTCCACATAGTCGCGGGCATATCCCCAGTCGCGGCGCGCATTCATGTTGCCCAGATAGAGCTTGTCCTGCAATCCTGCCACGATACGGGCCACCGCCAGCGTAATCTTACGCGTCACGAAGTTCTCACCGCGGCGCTCACTCTCGTGGTTGAAGAGGATACCGTTCACGGCATACATGCCGTAGCTCTCGCGGTAGTTCTTCGTAATCCAGAAGCCATAGAGCTTCGCACAGCCGTAAGGACTGCGCGGATAGAACGGCGTGGTCTCCCGCTGCGGAATCTCCTGCACCTGACCGAACAGCTCCGACGTACTTGCCTGATAAATGCGTGTCTTGTTGCCAAGTCCGAGCATACGCACGGCCTCCAGCAAGCGAAGCGTGCCGACGGCATCGGTGTCGGCCGTGTATTCCGGCACCTCAAACGACACCTTCACATGGCTCTGTGCCGCCAGGTTGTAAATCTCGTCAGGCTGCAACTCCTGAATGATGCGGATGAGCGAGCTGGAATCGGTCATGTCGCCGTAGTGGAGATTGATAAGGCGGCTGCGCTTCATGTCGCGCACCCACTCGTCGAAATAGAGCTTCTCGATGCGGCCGGTGTTGAACGAAGAGCTGCGGCGGATGATGCCGTGCACCTCATACCCCTTTTCCAACAAGAACTCGGCGAGGAACGAACCGTCCTGCCCTGTTATGCCCGTGATTAAGGCTACTTTTTTGTTATCAGCCATAGTATATGTTTATCGTTTTTGTATTTTTTCCAAAATTGCCGGCAATTCCTCCGGCTCCCTTATCGTGAACTGAGCGGCATGCTCCGCATCGGTTGCCGTCTGCGGATGGATGTTGCAGCCGGAATCAGCCAGGCACACCGTCGTCCAGCCTCTGCGGTTGGGATGATAGAAATCCTTGGCAGGATTGTCGCCCACATAAACCCACTGCTCTCCCGGATAGCGACGCTCAAGAGCCTCGAAATTATCGGGAAGGGTCTTGTCGGCTCCCGTCTCCTCGGAAATCAGGATGTTGTCCCCGTCTATCCAACGGCTCAGACCAAGAGCCTCTATTTTGTTGCGCTGCGTCAGAGAGCGTCCGTCGGTAACGACCGCCAGCCTGCAGCCCTGCACCTTCAACCGGTCGAGCAACGCTCCGACACCGTCGGACAACGCAATCGTCGGACGGTGAATGCGGTAACGCCTCACCCATTCGGCAACGGGTAACGCCCGTCCGGCAAATGCCTCCAGCGCGTCAAACGGATTCTCTTTCCGGCTCAACGCACCCGCCATCGCAGCGAAAGCTCCGTCGGGGTCAAGCCCGAAATCCGCCTCTGCCAGCGCCGCAATCTCCCGATAGGCCGAGCAGGCAAAGTCGGCTTCCTTGTAGAGCGTATCGTCAAGGTCGAAAGCCACCAGCATAGCCTCTGCTATTTACCGAAGAATTGAAGAATGTGGTCGGCCACATAGCGCAGCTCCTCGTCCTTCAGGCCGGAACCGCTCGGCAGACACAAACCGATGTCAAACAGCCGCTCGCAGCAATCGCCGCCGTAGTAAGGCGCGTCGGCATAAATGGGCTGCATGTGCATCGGACGCCACAGACGGCGCGTCTCCACGCCCGCCTCGGCCATCGCCTGACGCAGCTGCTCGGGAGTCTTACCCGTAGCAGGGTCAATCAATATGGTTGTAAGCCAGAAGTTCGAATCGAAATCGGCCGACGGATTATCGGCCACCGTCACGCCCTCAATCACCGACAACTCACGCTTGTAGAAGTCGTGGATGCGGCGGCGCAGGTCGACATGCTCCTGAAGCACGTCCATCTGTCCGCAGCCGATACCGGCACTGACATTGCTAAGACGGTAGTTGTAGCCCAATTTCTCGTGATAGTAGTAGGGACGCGGCTCACGGGCCTGTGTGGCAAGAAACAGCGCGTTGTCGCCGTCCTTGTCGGAGTGGCAAATCAGCGCACCGCCACCCGAGGTCGTGATGACCTTGTTGCCGTTGAAGCTCAGACAACCGTAGGCACCAAACGTACCGCAGAATTTACCTTTATAGAGCGAACCGAGCGCCTCGGCAGCGTCTTCCAGCACAGGGATGCCATATTTATTGGCTACCGCCATAATCTCGTCAATCTTCGCCGGCATACCGTAGAGATAGACCGGAATAATCGCCTTCGGATATTTGCCGGTCTTAGCCTTGCGGTCGATAATCGCCTTCTCAAGCACTTCCGGCGACATGTTCCACGTATCAGGCTCGCTGTCGACAAAAACAGGCGTAGCACCCTGGTATTTAATCGGGTTGGCACTGGCAGCAAACGTGAATGACTGGCAGATAACCTCGTCACCCGCCTCCACACCGAGAGCCACCAGACCAAGATGGATGGCAGCCGTACCGGCACTCAAAGCCACTACGCGGGGAACACCCAGATAAGACTGAAGCCGATGCTCAAACTCATCGACATTCGGACCGAGGGGTACAATCCACTCCGTTTCGAGCGCCTTGTTGACCCAGTCCTTTTCCGTACCGCTCATGTGAACGTACGATAATAAAATTCGCGGTTTCATCTTCTTTTTCAATTAAGATGCAGGGGGAAACGGCCTGCCGGCTATTTCCCGATACAATGATATATAAATCCTTCGTCGTGTAATTCCTGTTCGTCGTAGATATTGCGTCCGTCGACAATCACGTTGCCCCTCATCGCGCGGCTGACCACACCCCAGGAAGGCAGACGGAACTGCTTCCACTCCGTCAGCAGAGCCAGAGCATCGGCATCGACCACAGCGTCATACATGTCGCGCGCATAGCGGATGCTGTCGCCCAGACGGCGGCGAGCCTCGTCCATAGCCACGGGGTCGTAAGCCACAACCTCCGCACCGGCCTCCAACAGACGGCGGATGACCTCCAGTGCAGGAGCCTCGCGCATATCGTCGGTCTCCGGCTTGAACGCCAGACCCCATACGGCAATGCGCTTGCCGGAGAGCTTGCCCTCGAAAAGGTCGGACAACTTACGGAACACAATCGATTTCTGCAACTCGTTGACCTCCTCAACGGCCTCAATCACACGCATGTGGTAGCCGTGCTCCTGTCCCGTGTGAATCAAAGCCTTCACATCCTTCGGAAAGCAGGAACCTCCGTATCCGCAACCGGCATAAAGGAATTTATTGCCGATGCGCGCATCGCTGCCGATACCCTTGCGCACCATATTAACATCGGCACCGACCAACTCACAGAGGTTGGCAATGTCGTTCATGAACGAAATACGGGTAGCCAGCATCGAATTGGCCGCATATTTTGTCATTTCGGCCGAAGCGATATCCATAAAAATAACACGGAAATTGTTGAGCAGGAACGGACGGTAGAGACGCTCCATCACCTTGCGGGCACGGTCGCTCTCGATACCGATAACGACACGGTCGGGCGACATGAAGTCCTTGATGGCCGCGCCTTCCTTGAGGAATTCCGGATTGGAAGCCACCTCAAACGGAATGTCGACGCCGCGCCGCTCCAATTCCTCACGGATAACTGCCTTGATTTTCTTCGAAGTTCCGACAGGAACCGTGCTCTTCGTAACGAGAAGAGCGTACTTGCTGATATGCTGTCCGAACGTGCGCGCCACCTCCAGCACATAGCGTAAATCCGCGCTGCCATCCTCATCGGGCGGCGTACCGACTGCACTGAACACCACCTCCACGTCGTCGATGACATCGGCCAACTCGGTCGTAAAATGAAGGCGTCCGGCCGCCACGTTGCGCTTAATCAGCTCATCAAGGCCGGGTTCATAGATAGGGATAATCCCGTTTTTCAAATTCTCGATTTTGCGGGCGTCGATGTCGACGCAAGTAACCTCAACACCCACTTCCGAAAAACAGGCACCGGAAACGAGTCCGACGTATCCAGAACCAACGATTGCAATTTTCATAAATGTCCTATTCTTTATCGGGACAAAGATAGTGCAAATCGAGCGCAATGACAAATTAAACCATAGGTTTAAAATTTGTTCTTTGCCGAGACGCAGCCTATCTTATCCAAAGACAGTGCAAATCGAGCGCAATGGCAAATTAAACCATAGGTTTAAAATTTGAACCTTGCATTGCCGAAATGCACGCGGCAGCCCCATTCCCTTGGAAACAAAAAAAGTCCGTATGCCCACGCATACAGACACAAAGAAACCGCCACTGCATCCGCAGCAACGGTAATACCTTATCCCATCAAAGCCTGTGGCTTATTATTTATTGATAGAGTGAGATACTGTCAAACGAGCACGACCTTTAGCGCGGCGACGTGCAAGCACCTTACGACCGTCAGCAGTCGACATTCTTAAACGGAAACCGTGTTTGTTCACTCTCTTTCTGTTAGAAGGTTGAAATGTTCTTTTCATCTTAAGCTATATTATTTTCGTTATTATTCAAGACTTTTCGGAGTGCAAAATTAGCCACTATTTTCTAATAATCAAAGAGATTCGCAAAAATATTTAGCCTTTTTCGCACAACACACTGACAGTCAGGCAAATTCCAAAATTTAACGCAAACGCTCGCAATCGCGGAGAAGGTTATAGTCGCTGACTATCCGACCTTTAGCAAGGAATGTGCAGATAAACGCGAATGCCGGGAACAAGGCAATCCAAGTCACCTCCGTACCCTCCACCCAAAGGCAGTTGGCCGTCAGCACACCATACGAGCCAAGCATCAGTAGCATGGCCACGGCGCAGAGCGACTTCTGCAACTTCAGATTCTTGAACTTGAAGATAGTGACGAGCAGCAACAGCGCGTTCACACCATTAAGTATATAATAGGCCAACATACCACCGCCAACAGCATAGACGCACGACTGGCATACGGTAGCAGGCAAATAGGCCGCAAGAGCCATTACTATGACAGCAATCAGCAGATATACGGTCTGCCATCTTTGAAGTACCATAATCAGAAAATTTATTTTAAAGTTCCACACAAATGTACGACATTCCTTCGAATCCCGCAAAAAACAGCAACGACAAGCGGCTATTTTTTCAGTTTCCGGTCCATATCCCGCAAATGGAGGTCGAGCGCGCCCACCGAAATGCGCAACTCGTGGATGGACACCACCAGCGAGGCTATCAGCAGCAGCAAAGCCACCCCAAACACATAGACCGCCCAAAGACCGATGCCCACATAGACCAGAAACATGGCCACCACGCAGAGACAAAGGCTCGAGATGCCGAGCACCTGCATCGTACGCGTCAGATAAAGCCGGCGGCGCAGGTTCCGAATCTGAGCGGCCGTCACGTCGCTCTGCTCGCGGAGATAATCGTCGTGGAGCTTGCGGATGAGCTGTGCATACGACAGGAAACGGTTAGTGAAGGCCAGCATAATCAGCGATATAGCCGAAAACAGCAAAGCCGGGGTAGTAATGTCGAGTTTATCCATAGTCAATTTTTTCACAAAGAAAAAAATTTTTTCCGAAATGCCGCTATCCCGTTCCACTTTAATGAACATTTTGGCCGAATTTTTGCTTTAACTTATGTATATTCGCAAAAAATCAAATGTCTATGACAAAACAACCCATCGAAGACAGACAAAAAGTCATCAACGGCCTTCTGCGGTCGAAACGGCTGAACGAAGCATTCGCCGAGTTGCGCCAACTGGCCTCTGAGACAGCCAACTGGCAGATAACCAACAAAGTCGAAGAGCTGGAACAGTCGTACAAATATATGATTCAATACGCGACCGAGGGCATTGCCGACCCTCAGCGCAACCAGATATATGACAGCATCATCAACAAGGCGGCCGAGCTGACAGACATCGCCGCCAACGAGCTGCTCATCCAAACTTCCCCACGAATATACTACAGCACCCTGCGGACACTGCGGCTTCATCCGTCGTCGCTGGCCATCCTTCTCGGGAAACACAGCCAACTGCGCAAGCAACTCGCCGTATTTTTCGAAATGACCGCCGACGAGCAGGCCGAAAGCTCCGCGCTGCCGATGCTCAAGGACAAGGAGGCGGTGGAGAACACGATATTCAACTATATCTGGACGGCCTACCCCATGAGCAACGACGACCTGGAGACCGTCCGCCAGACACTCGCCGACGACACGCAGCCCGCCGTCATCCATGAGGTGATAATCTCTGCCCTGATGATGAGCCTGCTGGAACACTACCGCGAGGAGCTGCTGCTCTGCCTGCTCGACTTCTACTCGGCAACCACCGTACCGGCCCTGCAAATCAAGGCACTCTGCTGTGCCCTGCTGGTAATGCACCGCCACCGCGATGCCATCCGCCACTCAGAGCCGCTGCGTCTGCGCATCGGCAACCTGGCCGACAATCCACAGGCTACGGCCGACATCATGACGCTTTTCCTGCAGTTCATCCGCAGCCGCGGAACAGAGCGCGTGATGAAAAAAGTGCGTGACGAGCTGATTCCGCGCATCCGCGACCTCTCGCCGGAACTGCGCCGCAAACTGGAGAACACCAATGCGGTGGAGGACCTTGAGAACGGAGAAATCAACCCCGACTGGCAGGAAGTGCTCGACAAGTCGGGCATCACGGCCAAGATGCAGGAGCTGAACAAGATGCAGATGGAAGGCAGCGACGTCTTTCTCAGCACGTTCTCGCAGATGAAGAACTTCCCGTTCTTCCGCACGACCGCCAACTGGTTCATTCCGTTTGAAATGACCCATTCGGAGGTGTACGCCCTGTTCAAGAACAAGATGAACCCGATGCTGACGATGATTGAGAAATCGGGAGCATTCTGCGACAGCGACAAATTCTCGTTCATCCTCTCCCTCGCCAGCGTTCCCGAACAGCAACGGCAGATGATGCTCGGCCAGTTTGACGCACAAAACGAACAAATGATGGAAATGAGCGGCAACCTGCCCGACCCGGCAAAAGACCGCGAGAACACGGCCAACAAATACGTCCAAAACCTCTACCGTTTCTTCAACCTGTCGTTCAACAAAAAGGAATTCTACAATCCGTTCTCAACGACGCTCAACCTGATTGAGGTGCCGTTCGTGGCCGACATCCTCTCCGACCTCAACAGCCTGCAACTGATTGCCGAATTCTATTTCAAACAGGAATACTACAACGAGGCACTCGCCATCTTCAATAAGATAGCGCAACAGGAAACGGCCACGGTGGGCATGTACCAGAAAATGGGATTCTGCCACGAGTCGGCCAAGAACTACGAGGAGGCCATCCGCAACTATGAGAAAGTGGACCTGCTGAAAAGCGACGACGCTTGGACTCTGAAACATCTGGCGGGATGCCACCGCTCCGCGGGCAACTCGGAAAAGGCGCTCGAGTACTTCAAACGCGTCGAGACGCTGCAGCCCGACAACACCGCCGTGGCCAACAGCATCGCCAACTGCCTGCTCGCACTGGGACGTACGGACGAGGCGCTGAAATATTTCTTCAAGGTTGACTATATGGCCAACAAGGGAGCCCGCACGATGCGACCGATTGCCTGGTGTTCGTTCCTTACCGGCAACTACGAGCAAAGCATCAGCTACTACGACCGCATCATCGCGCTCGATGCCTCGGCCGACGACCTCATCAACCGCTCCCATGCGCTTCTCTGCGCCGGACGCACCAAAGAGGCCACCGAAGGCTACGTCAACGCGATGAAGGCCCGCGAAGGCTCGCTCGGCAAGGTCATCGACACCCTGCACAACGACCGGCAGCTGCTGCTCGACGCCGGCATCGACGGCATGATGCTCGCGCTGATAGAGGACAAACTCCGCTATTCGGCCTGAATATTTTTCAATTCGAAGAAAAATACTATTTTTGCGTATAAATAAAATCCGCTACACAATGAATCTAAAAACATTAATTATTCCTTTATTATTTACAGCTCCTATAATGACAAACGCTGAAAATATCTTTTTTGAAGAGTTCAAGACCACGCACAACGTAGTGCCGTTTGACCGTATCGAGAAGAGCTTCTACGAAGAGGCTGTCGACTCCGGCATCAAGGTTGCGCAGCAGGAAATCGCCGCCATCGTCAACCAACGCTCGATGCCGACGTTTGAGAACACCATCGTCGCTCTCGAAAACTCCGGACAGATGCTCAACCGTACGCTAAACACGTTCTTCCCTGTCCTCTCGGCCGACGGTGACGACGAGATGAACGAGATTGCCATGCGCATCTCCCCGAAACTTTCAGAATACAGCACAAGCATCACACTCAACGAGGGTCTCTGGAACCGCATCAAGCAGGTGTATGACCGCCGCGACCAACTCAACCTCTCCACTGAGGAAAAGATGCTTCTTGAAAAGACATACGAATCGTTTGCCCATTCCGGCGCCAACCTTGAGGGAGAGGCCCGCGACCAGTACCGCAAGCTCTCCGCTGAGTTGTCAGAACTGAACCTGCGCTTCGAGCAGAACACAGTCAAGGCGACTGCCGCCTACGAGCTGTGGCTGAAGAAGGAAGACCTGGCAGGACTTCCTGAAAGCTCCATCGAGGCTGCCGCTCTCGCAGCCAAGGAAAAAGGACGCGAAGGCGAATACCTCATCACACTCCAGGCTCCGACCTACATGGCCTTCATGAAATATGCCGACCGCCGCGACCTGCGCGAGAAGCTCTACCGCGACTACAACTCTCTCTGCAACGGCGGCGAATTTGACAACGTGGCCATCATGAAGCGCATCGCCGAGGTGCGTCTTGAGCTTGCCAAACTGCTCGGCAGCAAGACATACGCAGAACACAGCCTGAAGATGACAATGGCTGAGACTCCTGAAAACGTCTACAAGCTGCTCGACGACCTCCAGAAGGCTTACGCTCCGGCATGGAAAAAGGAACTGAAGGAACTCACCGACTTCGCCAAGAAGACAGAAGGCAAGAAAATCGAGCTTCAGGCTTGGGACTACTCTTACTATGCCAACAAGCTGAAGAATGAGAAATATGCGTTCAACGACGAGGAACTCCGCCCGTATTTCGAGCTTAACAACGTCATCGAAGGCGTGTTTGGCTTCGCGACCAAGCTCTACGGCCTGCAGTTCAAGGAAAACCAGAACTATTCGGTCTACAATCCTGAAGTGAAGTCGTTTGACGTCATGGACAAGGACGGCAACTTCATCGGCGTACTCTACACCGACTTCTTCCCGCGCGCAACGAAGCGAGGCGGCGCATGGATGACGGAATTCCGTCCGGAACGTTTTGTCGACGGTGTCAGCCAACGTCCTCACGTAACGCTCACCATGAACTTTACGCGTCCGACTGAGACCAAGCCGTCACTGCTCACTTTCTATGAGGTAGAGACCTTCATCCATGAGTTCGGACACGGTCTGCACAGCCTTCTCACTCAGGCTCAATACTCCTCACTGTCGGGTACCAACGTATTCCGCGACTTTGTAGAAGTGCCTTCTCAATTCGGCGAGAACTACCTGACACAGAAAGAATTCCTCAACAGCTTCGCCAAGCATTACATCACGGGCGAGACTATCCCGCAGGAACTTGTCGACAAGGTAATCAAGGCGTCCCAATTCGGCGCAGCCTATGCTTGCCTCCGTCAGCTCTCATTCGGCTACATCGACATGGCATGGCACTCCATCACAGCTCCGGTCGACGACGCTTACCAATTCGAGCTTGACGCCATGAAGAAAGTGGCTCTCTTCCCGGAAGTGAAGGGCACGATGACTTCTCCGAAGTTCACCCACATCTTCTCAGGCGGCTACGCAGCCGGCTACTACAGCTACAAGTGGGCCGAAATGATTGAAGCCGATGCCTTCGAATACTTCAAGCAGAACGGCATCTTCAATCCGACTATCGCAGAGTCATGGCGCGACAACGTAATGAGCCGCGGCGGTACAGAAGCCCCGATGGTGCTCTACAAGCGTTTCCGCGGTCAGGAGCCGACTATCGACGCCCTTTTGAAGCGCGACGGCATTAAGAAATAAGCCTATCGGCAACACTATCCAGGCGCAGGCCGGCTGAAAAAATACTCAGCCGGCCTGCTCTGTTTTTCGGGCAATCCTCAAAAAAAAGCATCCGCCAAAAAATTAACAGAAAAAATAATTGCGAATCATCTATTATTAGTAATTTTGCTGACTAAATAACGACCGAAAATGCCGTGAGTAAAAAAGAGGCATTACGTTCAAAGATTACGATTATGGACAACTCGATAAAACAGCATCAGCTGGATTTGCGCTACCTGCGTATGGCCCGCATCTGGGCAGAGAACTCCTATTGCCGTAGGCGTAAGGTTGGCGCGTTATTGGTCAAGGATAAAATGATTATCTCCGACGGGTTCAACGGGACGCCCTCGGGATTTGACAACATCTGCGAAGATGACAATGACAAGACGTATCCCTATGTGCTCCATGCGGAAGCCAATGCCATCACGAAAGTGGCACGCAGCAACAACAGCAGCGACGGAGCAACCCTCTATGTGACAGCCGCTCCCTGTATCGAATGTGCCAAACTGATTATCCAGGCAGGCATCAAACGGGTGGTCTTCAACGAAATGTACCGACTCACCGACGGACTCGACCTGCTGAAGAAAGCAAAAGTAGAGTGCGTCTACATCGATGATTCCGAGGCGCAACAAAAATAATTGATAAAAACGACATCAATATTTTGACAATCATACGCAATGAGAATTAAGCATAATTCCATAATTTGGTATCCTTTGGTTATCGCAGTGTCCATCGTGGCCGGCATAATCATCGGTAATTACGTTTCCACTCAAAAATTCATTACCGACAAGGACCGCAAAATCAATGCCGTACTCAACCTTGTCGAGGGAGAATATGTCGATTCAGTCGACGTGAAGGACCTGATTGAAATGGCACTCCCTGAAATCATCACTAATCTCGACCCGCACTCCTATTACATCCCGGCTGCTGACGTAGCCGCGTCGAAGGATGAGCTTGACGGCTCCATCAGCGGTATCGGCGTTACATTCATCTCCCTGCAGGACACGGCGATAATATGCACCATCGTGCCCAACGGACCGGCAGAGAAAGCCGGACTGCTCCCGGGCGACCGCATCGTCACCGTCAACGGTGAGGCTGTGACCGGCAAGGACATCTCCGACGAGGACATCCGCGCGAAAATACGCGGACAGAAGAACTCGGTCGTAAAACTCGGCATCAAGCGTCCGACAGAGAAGAAATCCCGGATTTTCGAGATTGAACGGAACGACATTCCGCTCAATACGGTCGACGTGGCCTATATGCTCGACGACCAGACGGGCTACATCAAGGTTTCAAAATTCGGCCGCAACACTTACGGCGAATTCCATACGGCACTGTTCAAACTCAAAAGCGAGGGTGCAAAACGCTACATGATTGACTTGCGTGGCAACCCGGGCGGATATATGGAAATGGCCATCCTCATGGTCAATGAGTTCCTTCCGCAAGGCGAGCTCATCGTCTACACGAAAGGCCGCAAGCTGAGAGAGGACATTCAGGTGTGGAGCGACAACCAGGGCGCCTTCCACGAGGAACAGGTGGCCGTGCTGATTGACGAGTATTCAGCCAGCGCAAGCGAGATTATGGCCGGCGCGCTTCAGGATAACGACCGCGGTCTCGTCATCGGACGCCGTTCATTCGGTAAAGGTCTGGTACAGAAGCAGATTTACCTGCCCGACAGCAGCGCGTTGCGTCTGACCGTAGCCCGCTACTACACGCCGTCGCACCGTTGCATCCAAAAGGACTATGCCCCGGGTAAGGATTCCGACTACAACCAGGAGCTCTTCGACCGCTATACCCACGGCGAAATCTACAATGCCGACAGCATAAAGGTGGACAAATCAAAAATCTACAAAACGGCCAACGGTCGTACGGTCTACGGCGGTGGCGGTATCGTGCCTGACATCTTCGTACCGAACGACACAGCCGGTATCTCGTCCTACTATGTATCGGTGGCCAACAAGGGTCTGATTCAGAAATTTGTCTACACCTACGTGGATATCAACCGCCAGTACCTGAGCAAGGTGAAGAACCTGAAAACGCTCATGTCGGTAATCCCGGGCGACGATGCCCTGCTCTACGATTTCGTAACCTATGCGAAACAAAACGGCATTCCGGCGCGTTGGTACTACATCGGCCAGAGCCGCCAGCTCCTGCTCCGCCAGTTGCGGGCACTGATTGTGCGCGACGTGCTGGGCGACGAGGAATTCTACCGCTACTACAACCAGTTTGACAAGACCATCAAGACGGCGTTGAAGGCGTTTGAGAGCGGCAAGGCAGAATATCCTATCAAGGTGGAAATCGAGGGCAACGCCCATTTCAAATAGCGATATGAATCTTTCTAAAAACTCCCGACTATGAATGCAACTAAAGGCGAACTGCGGAAAACCATCAAGGAGGCGAAAAAAGCTCTGACCACGGAGGAAAAGAGCGAGGCGGCCCGACGCTGCTTCGCCAACGTGGAGCAATGCGGGGAATTTGCCGCCACACAGCGTGTACTCGTCTACAACTCGCTGCCCGATGAAATCAGCACAGCGGCTTTCATCGAGAAATGGCACGAGCGGAAACAGCTGTTCCTGCCCCGCGTCAACGGCGACGAGCTTGACATTCTGGCCTTCGAGCCGGGACAAACGGAGGAGGGAGCCTTCCACATCATGGAACCGACCGGCGATGACTGCATCGACCCTATGACGCTCGACCTTATCATCGTGCCGGGCGTGGGCTTTGATCGTCATGGCAACCGCCTCGGACGGGGCAAGGGTTTCTACGACCGGCTGCTGCACAACTGCCGTTGTCCGAAAATTGGTGTAGCCTATGCCTGCCAGCTGCTGGAGGCCATCCCTGCCGAACCACACGACGTGAGGATGGATGCCGTCGTAACCGACCGTGAAATCCTCCGATTCTCCACAAAATAGATTTATCCACACACCAATAGCGCACTCATCACTATGGCATTAGTCACCCCTGAGACCAAACTCTGCGACGTCATCATCGACGAACCGTCGGTAATTCCCGTCATCAACCGCTTCGACATCGCCCTCGGCGTAGGCGACAAGTCGGTCAAATCCATCTGCACGGCCAAGGGCATCGACCTGACGTTTTTCCTGACCATCGTCAATGCCTACATCAACGAGTCGTTCCTGCCCGACTATCCGTTCAAGACGTTCGGGGCAAAGGGCGTGATTGACTACCTGCGCAAGACCAATAATTCCTACCTGCGCAACCAGCTGCCCAACATCGAGCGGCATTTCCGCGCACTTATCGGCCACTCCGACGCCAACAACAACCTGCCGCTGCTCCTTCAGCTCTATCAGGAGGTGAAAGCGGAAATCGAACGGCGCATCGAGGCCGACAACACCTGGTTTGACAAAATCATCGAACTGGAGAAAAAAGCAGGACAAGCGCACATCAGCATCGACCCGGCTGCCTCCAACAACGAGGCCGACTCTATCGAGGACAAGCTGAACGACCTGAAGAGCATGTTTGTCATTCACCTGCGAGGCGACTACGACCACAACCTGTGCCACGCCGTGCTGTTTGCCATCATCAGTTTCGAAAAGGACCTGCGCCAGAATAACCGCATCCGTAACCGTATCCTCTTCCCGCTGGCAGCCGCCATCGAGGACAACACCAAATAAAGCGGCCCATGCAACAGGTCAACATCAAAATCATCATGCGCGACACGGCTCTTGCCGTCGGGTTGCGCCATCTGCTGCACAATCTGTTTGACATCGAGGCCGAACGCATCGACGAGGGACAGCTGGCCGAAACCGACACGGCGGCCACCGACCTGTTCATCGCCGACAGCCGGTCGTTTGCCTCGTGCATCGGCTTTTTCATACCCCGACGCACGAAACTCATCCTGCTCACCGACGGCGAATCGGCCGGCGACGGCAGCATCCAGACGCTCAACCGGTTTGCCGACGAACAGACGTTTGTCGCACGGCTGACGCAAATCGTGGAAGCCGTCAGGGAAAAAGCGGAGGACGGCAACGAACTCTCACAACGGGAGATTGACGTGCTGTGTCTTGTGGCAAGCGGCATGACCAACAAGGAAATTGCCGACAAGCTCTGCATCAGCATCAACACCGTACTCTCCCACCGCAAGAACATCACCTCGAAACTCGGCATCCGCAGTGCCTCGGGTCTGAGCGTCTATGCGATGATGAACGGCTACATCTCCCCTACCGTCTGATAAGATAAAAGTTCGCCACGCTCGCCGCCGTATTAAAACTTTGGTTTCCGCTTGTCCCTGCACCTGCCTTTCAGTATCTTTTCATAAGATAGGAGGCGCCTCGGCATAGTCAAACTTGAAAACTTGCGTTTTCCGTTTGTCTCTGCACTCGGCTTTCGCTATCTTTTCATAAGATAGGATGCGCCTCGGCATAGTCAAACTTGAAAACTTGCGTTTTCTGTTTGTCTCTGCACTCGGCTTTCGCTATCTTTGCAATGCAAATAAACACATAGACTATGGCACAGCGAAAGCAGACTCAACGAAAACGTCCAACGGGAACAAAACGGAAACAGAAAAACGAACATACGTTTCTGAAATTGATAGGTATAGCCTTGCTGGCCGTCCTCGTTGTGGCCGCCATTCTGGCTTTTACACAAAAGGATGCGCCGCTGGTGAAATCAATCAAAGAGCGATTTACCTTCACACGCA
This sequence comes from uncultured Muribaculaceae bacterium, assembly GCA_944321875.1. Taxonomy (GTDB): domain Bacteria; phylum Bacteroidota; class Bacteroidia; order Bacteroidales; family Muribaculaceae; genus Limisoma. Next base: position 2,189 of record CALUMX010000012.1, on the reverse strand, counting down.
CGGAAACCACCCGTGCGACAATTGCCCAAACCGACAGTCTGGAATACGTCATCATACCCGACGGAATGCAGGAGGAAATAGCGGAATACGCCGGCTACCGCGTATCGTTCAATCCCGACTACCGCATTCCCAACTATGTGGTCTATGAACTGACGCGCGAAGAGACAAAAGGAACCGTCAGCCGTTCTGACGATTTCTCGGAGGACAGAAACGTGAGGAACTGCCCTGACGAATCTGCCTACCGCCATTCGGGCTATGACCGCGGCCATATGGCTCCGGCAGCCGACATGAAATGGAGCGAGGAGGCAATGAGCGAATCGTTCTACATGACCAATATGTGTCCGCAGGCCAAGGCTCTCAACCGCGGGGCGTGGAAAGACCTGGAGGAGAAGGCGCGCGACTGGGCACAACGCGACAGTGCGATTGTCATCGTGGCCGGACCGCTGATGGATGAGCGTCCGCAACGCCTGGAGAGCGGAGTGGCCGTGCCCGACGGATTTTTCAAGGTTATCCTCTCTCCCTACACGACTCCGGCGCGCGGCATCGCTTTTGTCTACAAGAACGAAGGCGGCCAGAAGCGGATGGAACAGCAGGCGGTGACGATTGACCACGTGGAGGAAATCACAGGCTTCGATTTCTTCTCGACCTTACCTGACGACATTGAAGTACAAATTGAGAAAAATTGCAATTTCAACGAATGGAACAACTAACGAAAAAACATACAGAAGATACCATCTGCGCCATCTCGACACCGGCCGGAGCCGGCGGTATTGCCGTTATCCGCGTGAGCGGGGCGCAGGCACTGGAAACAGTGATGAAATCATGGAAAGGTGCCGATTTGACGGCAGTTAAGTCGCATACGGCACACCTCGGACGCATCGTCGATGCCGGGGGTGAGACGCTCGATGAAGTTGTGGCAACCGTGTTCCGCGGACCGAAATCGTTTACGGGAGAGGACGTTGTGGAAATCTCCTGCCACGGTTCGACATGGATTCAGCAGCAGCTCGTGGCGTTGCTCATCGACAACGGCTGCCGGGCTGCGGAGGGTGGCGAATTCACGCGCCGTGCCTTCATGAACGGCCGCCTCGACCTGTCGATGGCAGAAGCCGTTGCCGACGTGATTGCCTCCAACTCGCGCGCGTCCCACCGCATAGCCATCAGCCAGATGCGCGGCGGTTTCAGCCGTATGCTGTCATCGCTCCGCGAGCAATTGCTCGAATTTGTCTCCCTGATGGAACTTGAGCTCGACTTCAGTGAGGAGGAAGTGGAATTTGCCGACCGCACCCGCCTCATCGAACTGGCGGAAAACATACACGGTGTCATTTCCCGTCTGGCCGACTCCTTCTCGGTGGGCAATGCCATCAAGAACGGATTCCCTGTAGCCATCGTGGGCGAGCCGAACGCCGGAAAATCGACGCTCCTCAACCGTCTGCTCCACGACGACAAGGCGCTCGTGAGCGACATCCGCGGTACGACACGCGACGTGATTGAGGACACCATCGTGCTGGGCGGACTAACCTTCCGCTTCATCGACACGGCGGGCATCCGCGAAACGTCGGACACCATCGAGACAATGGGCATCGAACGCACCTTCAAGAAACTCGACGAGGCGTCGATTATCCTTTGGATGATTGACGGTACGCAACCGCTTGAGAACATTCCGGCAGTAGCGGCCGATATCGTACCACGTTGCGAAGGCAAGCATCTGATTGCCGTCATCAACAAGATGGACAGCATCGACAGCCAACGGCTCGCACAGCTGCGCGCCACTGTCAGCGAAGCAGCACCGGAAGCCGCCATCATCGAAATATCAGCCAAGCAGGACATTGCCGTAGCCCAACTCGAAAAGATGCTTGTAGAAGCAGCCAACGTGCATGAAGCCGACCTGAACGCCGTAGTCGTGACCAACGCACGCCACTACGACGCCCTCCGTCATGCCGACGAAGCCATACTCCGTGCCCTCGACGGCCTCCGCGCCGGCATCTCCGGCGACTTCGTCTCACAGGACATCCGCGAGTGCATGCACTTCCTCGGCGAAATCACCGGCGAAATCACCACCCACGAAGTCCTCGGCTCCATCTTCTCCCGCTTCTGCATCGGCAAGTAAATATCTGATTATCAAATAGTTAAATTGATTATAATCGATTAATATGGCGCTCTTTACGGGCGCCTTTTTTGTTGCTCAAGTA
>CALUMX010000011.1 GCA_944321875.1 uncultured Muribaculaceae bacterium | reverse complement strand
ATCTAAATGATCCCCTGATTCCGGGGCTTTTTGATTAATTGTTTAACTCGTCCCATTTTAACGGGACACTAATGTTGTTTATTTATTCTTCAAACCGCCTTTTAGACCACCCTTGACTCCACCGCCAAGATTAAAGATGTTATGGTCAAAATTGGTCGTTTTCAAACCTTGCTCACGCTTGCGCTTCAATGCGAGCTGAACCAGACGGTCCATCAATGCGTCAAACGACAAACCGGTAGCTTCCCACAAATAGAATGACAATGACCCCGGAATCGTATTAATCTCGTTGACGAATATATCGTTTGTATTTCCGTCAACGATAACATCCACACGACTTACGCCGTGGCAGGAAAGCACACGGAAAGTCTCGCCGGCAAGGAACTGAATACGCTCGGTCATCTCCTTGGACAACTCAGCCGGGATGCGCTTCTGTGAAGCCTGCATTCCCTTCGCGCTCTTCGAACCACCCATATATTTATCCTCATAGGAAAGAAAGTCACCCGTCTTGATTGGCTCCTCCAGGATGGAAGTCTGATACTCATCGCAGTCACCCAGCACTGAGCAGTTGATCTCCTTCAGATTCTCCACCATGTCCTCCACGATGATACGGGTAGAGTATTTCTCGGCATTTTCCACGCTCTCAATCAACTCCTCGCGATTAGCCGCACGGCTGATACCTACGCTTGAACCGAGATTGGCAGGTTTGACAATAACCGGATAGCCGATAGTCTCCTCTACCTTTGCCAGCAACTGTTCTTTTTGCTTGTACCATTGCTTGTCGGTAAACCAAACATAATCTACTACCGGTATGCCGCAATCCTTGAGAATCATCTTCATCGTAATCTTATCCATACCGTTGGCCGACGACACGGTGTTACAACCGGCATAAGGGATACCGATGGTCTCAAGCACACCCTCGAAAATTCCGTCCTCTCCGTTGGTTCCGTGAAGCACCGGAATCACGACATCGACAGTAGCATATATATTGGAACCGAACAGTTTGTTTTTTGCGCGGTAAAGATTGTAATCGCCAAATTCCGGACGCATGAACACCTCGTCACATTTGTCGATAAGCGCATTCATGTTGCGATAGTTGGCAACATCAAACAAAGCCTCGCCCGTATACCATTTTCCCTGCTTGGAAATATAGACGGGTATCACATTGTATTTCTCGCGATTCATCGCGTGCATCGCCTGAGATGCGGAAATCACCGAAATCTCATGCTCTACAGAACGTCCTCCAAAGAAGACAGCCACATTTGTTTTCATCTTTATCTTTGTTTCTCTTAAACTCTATTATTCTATTTAAACGTATCCGGAAGGTCATTTTCGTAAAGGACCGTATCGCCTGCCTTGATGATGCCGGAAAGCATCTGCTGGGCTTCTGCAAACGAATCAGCAATGAGAATTTTACTCTCATCAAATGTTCCGCTGCTCTTAATTCCACTTACGATAGCATCCCGGTTATACTGGCCGACTACAATTGCCACATCCACCGATTTGGCAATGTGTTCACCGAAACGGCGGTTATGGAATTCCTGCTTGTCACCCAGTTCAATCATTCCCGGAGTAATTACGATGCGCTTGCCCTTCGTCATACGCGACAATACGTCAAGCGCCATTCTTGAGCCGTCAGGGTTAGAGTTGAACGCATCGTCAATAATTGTCACCCCTCCTGCCGTACGCTTCATGTTCAAGCGGTGCTCCACCTGCTCAATTTTCTGAACGGCATAGCGAATTTTTTCTTCCGGAACACCCAGTTTCATCGCTACAATCACGGCAGCCATCAGATTGGAGATATTGCACTCGCCGACAAGCTTGGTCTCAACAGTCAGACGGTGGCCCTCACCTTCCACGGTAAAGCGCGTTCCGTATTCGCTGTAAACGATGTCGGTTGCCACATAATCAGCCGCCTGAGGATTGCTTACTGCATAGCGATAAGCCCGTACGTTATCCACTTTACGATTGGCCACATACTCAAAATCATTATTCAGCACCGCAAAACCATCAGCCGGCAATGCGTCGACCAATTCAAACTTCGTACGCTGAACATTCTCTATCGACTTGAACGACTCCAAATGCTGTTCACCTACAGCCGTAACAATACCAATCTCCGGATGAACGATATCGCAAATTTCCTTGATGTCGCCAATTTGCTTGGCTCCCATCTCGCAAATAAACACATTATTGTAAGGCTTCATCATCTCCCTCACAGTTCTTACCACACCCATCGGCGTATTAAAACTGCCCGGAGTCATCAGCACATCAAAATGCTCGCTTAAAATACGGTTCAGATAATGTTTCGTACTCGTCTTACCGTAACTGCCGGTAATTCCGATTACCTTCATATCAGGCATCTGCGCCAGCAAGCGTTTTGCGTCGTCGACATACATCTTATTGATAGAGGCCTCGACCGGCTTCATTGCCGAGTTGCAAGCCGCAACCACAGCCCATGAGATAACTGACAGGATAGTCGCTGCAATGCCAACCGCATATACTGCGTCATTTGCCTTCTCAAAGCCCACGGAAACCGATGCTGCAAAAATAAAAATTGCAGAAAACAACAGCATCGTGATAAACAGTCGCCATACACGCTTCGTGAATACCAGCGACTTCTTGTACTTCTTCCGAGCCAACAACACGGATTTAACAATAAACACCAGCGTCGCTACCGGAATAGCAATATACAGACGATTGAACTGAGAAATCATCAGCAGCAATACGACAACATCTATGATGCGCTGCGTGCTGCAATAATTGCTGTTACTTTTCCACCATCTGAAATAGCGTTCGTTGCGATAGGAATTCTGCTGCATCATCTGCAGTTCCACCTTATAGGTCTGCACCAGATATACAATTGCTGCAACCGCAAGAACACTCGTAAGAATTGTCTCAATCATTCCTTCTTATTTTAATTTGTCTTTCTCCAAAAAACTATTCAGCACCGCGTCAAACTGATACGGATTTTCAAGAAAACTGTAATGTCCCACTCCCGGGAATTCCACCAGACCGGCATCCGGTATCAGCTTCTCCATTTTGCGAGCGTCGGAAATCGGAGTCGCCGTGTCGTTGCTACCCCATATCAGCAACGTCGGACAAGAGATGGAAGGCATGGCATGACACAAGTCCTCATTGACCACCTTACTCAATATCTGACGCATTCTCACTGAAGCCTGGCTGTAATCGCTTGAACCGACTTTCTTTCTGTACTTATTGAGCATCTCCTCTCCTTTTTTCTTACCCAACAAGAGCGGGAGAAGACGCTTAATCAATTTATAGGAGTACACCTTCAAATAATAATTCATGGAATGGCGCGGTTTTACCCCCGCAGCATCTACAAGAATCAGTTTGTGCACTTTATTTCTGGATGATAAAAGGATTCCGACACGGCCGCCAAAAGAGTGTCCCAAAAGAATCGGACGCTCGATTTTCTCTATTTTGAAAAACTCTTCCATCAATTGCGTGTAGTCCTCCACACCCCATACCTCCTGAGGCTCTGAACTCTTTCCGAATCCAGGAAAATCGACATTATATACCTTAAAATGAGGCACAAGCAATTGTTCAATCCGTGCAAGAGTCGTCCGGTTACAACCCCAACCATGCATCAATACGACAGTTTTACCGTCGCCGTCTACGCTATAATTAAAGTTGACACCGTTTATTGTAACTTGTTTCTCCATTTCTTTCTGAAAAAAATTAATGCAAAGATAGTTGTTACAAATTATTAAAGCCGTAAATCACCGCATTTTTTTTTGAGGATTTTACAGGCCATAAAAAAAGCGAGCATTTCAGCTCGCTTTTCCTGTACGTTCAGGCTAATTTGCAATGAAATTTCCCAACTCAAGCGGGAGCTTTTTCTCGTAAGTATACACCCTTGCAAATTCCTTCAAAAATTTGATAGTCGACTTCTTGGGCTCTGCCACAATCTCCTTTGTTTGGCTAAATTGTGAATCCCTGTCGCATAATTGAGTAGAACTTTTCTGCATAGGCATTCTCGTTTTTAAGTTGATCTACTTAGAAAACGAGACCCATTGCCTTTTATTATGCGACATTGTGAAAAAATCACACAGTCAACACGATATTTTTTTCTTCTGCAATCCGACGCAGGTTCAGAATGGCATAACGCATTCTTCCAAGAGCCGTATTGATACTGACCCCTGTCATTTCTGCAATTTCCTTAAAGCTCAGATTCTGGTAGTAGCGCATCTCAAGCACTTCCCTCTGCAATTCCGGAAGCACTTGAACCAACCCTCTCACGTCTCTCAGAATTTGCCGGCGAATGATGGCGTCCTCTATCGTCTCCTCGCTCAATTCCTTACGGTTGAAGACATCAAAACCCTCTTCATCACAAGATAGCGGAGACAAATTCTTTTCCTGACGGAAATAATCGATAATCAGATTGTGGGCAATACGGATAATCCATGCTCCAAATTTTCCGCTGTCAGTATAACGGCCCTGATTCAGGGTCATAATAACCTTGACAAACGTCTCCTGAAAGATGTCGTCAGATATATCTTTATTCTTTACGATGTTGAATATATAGGAAAAGACACGGTTCTGATGACGATGCAGCAATTCGTCAAAAGCAGAATTATTGCCTTTCACATATTGGCCGACAAGGCACTCATCGGTCATTGTTCTGTAATCTTCCATTAATCCAGTGTTTTGATAAGCGAGTAATGTAGATCGATAGGCAATTCAATTTTTTAAGATTAATAATTATTTTGACTTATGACGTCAGCAAAGATATGTGTTTTTTATCAAAAACAAAATTCTTTTTACAAAAAGATTATATTCGTAGTTATTTTTTTATAAAATATTAGATTGCAAGCACCCACTTCCTCCAGCATAAAAACAGCGGAGCCGGCTTTGAAAAGCCGGCTCCGCACTTATCTATTTACCGCAGATGTAAATCTTACTTGTATGACTCCAATCCGTTTTCTGCAAATGACATCACAAACTTGTGAAGCTTGCAAACTTCAGCCTCACCAAAGTTTACATAAACATTTGCTGACTTCATGAATGTCTCATTGCGAGTAGCGTCACCCAGCAACAGATAACCCATGATAATATGACCGGCCATCTCAACCAAACGACGTGCATGGAAGTCTACATATTCCGTGTTCTTCTTTGAAACCACTTCGTTTACAGCAGCCTCATACAATGCTGTCATCTGCACAAGTCTCTCCTTCAACGGTGCCAGAGCCTCTGCGTATGTCTCAGCCTCGTATGCCTTAATTTGTGACAGGTAAGTGCCGGTGGTGACGTGGCGGATAGCTGCGACAACCTGCAACTGAGTTGTACCCTCATAAATGGAAGTGATACGTGCGTCACGGTAGATGCGCTCGCAAGCATAATCCTTCATGAAGCCGGAACCACCGTGAACCTGAACAGAGTCATAAGCATTCTGGTTACAGAATTCACTGCCCATACCCTTAGCCATCGGAGTGAAGGCATCAGCCAAACGCTGGTATTTCTTCATCTCGGCACGCTCTTCCGGAGTCAGGCTGCGTTCTCTTGCGATGTCCTCATAAATTTTGTACATATCGACAAAGCGAGTTGTCTCATACAACAAACTTCTGGAAGCATCGAGTTTAGCCTTCATCAAAGCTACCATCTCATATACGGCTGGGAACTCAATAATTGCCTTGCCGAACTGCTTACGGTCGTGAGCATAAGCCAAAGCCTCACGATATGCAGCCTCGCTCACACCTACTGACTGAGCAGCGATACCGAGACGCGCACCGTTCATCAAAGCCATCACATACTTAATCAAGCCCAGCTTTCTTGAACCGCAAAGCTCAGCCTTCGCGTTCTTGAACACCAACTCGCAAGTCGGAGAACCCTTAATACCCATCTTGTTCTCGATGCGGCGTACAGTCACGCCTCCGTCGTTCTTGTCATAGATAAACATAGACAAACCACGACCGTCATGGCTGCCTTCCTCAGAACGGGCAAGTACCAATGCAATATGACCGTCACCGTTGGTGATGAAACGCTTAACACCGTTCAGTCTCCATGTGCCGTCTGCCTCATTGTAAGTAGCCTTGAGCATTACAGCCTGCAAGTCACTACCTGCATCCGGCTCTGTCAGGTCCATTGCCATTGTCTCACCTGCGCAAACACGCGGCAAGAAACGCATGCGCTGGTCCTCATCAGCGAACTCGTAGATAGTCTCCGCACAGTCCTGAAGACCCCAGATATTTACGAAACCTGCATCTGCACGGCTCACCATGTCGGCTGCCATGATATATGGAACCAAAGAGAAGTTCAAACCGTTGTAACGGCGCGGAAGCGAAATACCCATCAAACCCGCCTTTACAAGAGCGTCCAGGTTCTTTTGAGTACCCTTGGCATAAACCACGCGGCCATCCACTACGTGAGGACCTTCGTGGTCTACGTCTTCTGCATTCGCAGCCACAATTTCTCCTGAAATCTCACCTGCAATTTCCAGAACCTTCTCATAGGAATCCATTGCATCCTCGAAATTCAAAGGAGCGTAATCATATTTTTCAACATCCGTAAAGTTGCGTTCTTTCAACTCAACGATTTTACGCATCAAAGGATGATTCAAATGATGCTTCAAATCCGGATTATCGTTATAAAAGTTAGCCATAACTACTTAGAATTTTTTTTGTAATACTTAATAAGAGCCGGAATAACCTCTTCCAAATCGCCAGTAATTACGTAATCGGCGATTGTGTTGATTGGAGCGTCCGGATCATTGTTGATAGAAATAATGATTGAGCTGTCCTGCATACCTGCGATGTGCTGGATTTGTCCTGAGATACCACACGCGATATACAACTTCGGATGAACAGTTACACCCGTCTGTCCGATTTGACGCTCATGCTCAGCAAAACCGGCATCGACTGCGGCTCTTGATGCGCCCACTTCAGCGCCGAGAGTTTCGGCCAACTTATGAAGCAACTCAAAGTTTTCCTTGCTTCCCACACCGTAACCACCAGCTACGATAATCGGAGAATTCTTGATGTTGATTTTCGATTTTGCGATATGACGGTCGATGATAGAAACTACATAGTCGCTTTCAGCCACATATTTGGATGCATCCAGATTAACAACCTCACCCTTGTAGTTCTCATCAAAGATTTCCTTCTTCATCACACCCTCTCTGACAGTAGCCATCTGAGGACGGCATTCCGGGTTGACAATCGTTGCTACGATGTTACCACCAAATGCCGGACGGATTTGATAAAGCAGGTTCTTGTATTCTGTACCTGTCTTCGGGTCCTTGTGGTCTCCGATTTCCAAAGAAGTACAGTCTGCTGTCAAACCGCTGTGAAGGCAAGAAGAAACACGTGGACCAAGGTCACGACCAATAGATGAAGCACCCATCAGGCAAACCTGCGGCTTGATTTCCTTAAACAGATTAATCAAAGCAGAAGCATGAGGAAGTGAAGTGTAAGGATACAGACGCTTGTCTTCCATTTTGTAGACTGTGTCAACACCGTACGGGAAAATCGTATTCTCAATACCGTCCAGTTTATCACCAATCACGATAGCTTCCAACTTCACGCCCAACTGAGTAGCCAAAGCACGTCCTTTTGTCAACAACTCAAGGCTGACATCAGCGATATTGCCATCTTCAAATTCGCAATATACAATTAAATTATTATTATCTGCCATAATAAATTCTTTTTTAATTAGTTACTTTGGACTATCCAATTGTATGGTTCTGAATCAATTCTTTAATCAAATCCTCCAACGCTGTCTGGTCCTTTCCGTCCATACGCTTGCTTTCCTTAGCCTGGAATACGACATTGACAATACCTTTTACCTTTGTCGGAGAACCGGCAAGACCAATCTGAGAAGGATCTGCCTCTACATACGCAGCGCTCCACTCTTTCAACTGGAGATATTCGCGTGCATCAACAAGAGCAGCTACTTCCGGTGCAAGGTTGGCCTTTTCGCTCGGAGTTGCCGCATATTTGTATTTCTGAATTCTCTTTGCGTTACGCGGACGACATTCGTCAGCAGAACCATTGACTGTCACAACCAATGGGAGTGGAGCTTCCACTACTTCGACACCTGACTCAATACGACGGGTTACCGTCACTTTTCCATTCTCAATCTTTTCAATTTTTTCCGCATAAGTCACTTGTGGCAAGCCCAGCTTTTCAGCTACCTGAGGAGCAACTTGTGCTGTATCACCGTCAATTGCCTGACGACCGGCAATGATAAGGTCAAATTTACCGATTTTACGGATTGCAGCAGAAAGAGCATAAGAAGTAGCCAACGTATCTGCACCGGCGAAAGCTCTGTCTGTAAGAACGATACCAGTATCTGCGCCTCTGAAAATTGCCTCTCTGATGATTTCAGCCGCACGGGGAGGACCCATTGTAAGCACTGTAATAGTTGTGTCAGGATGCTGTTCCTTAATCTGTAGGGCTTGTTCCAATGCATTCAAGTCTTCCGGATTGAAAATTGCCGGCAAAGCCGCACGATTTATTGTTCCGTCTTCTTTCATTGCATCTTTTCCTACGTTACGCGTATCTGGCACCTGCTTGGCCAGAACAATGATATTATAACTCATAGTAAAAAGATTGTATTTATTTGGATTTTACTCTATTTTCCAATTCTCAAAATTTTGCTGTCGCAAAGATAGCCAAATTAACGTTCCTTACAAGCATTTTTATTATTATATAACACAAAAAAAGCGAACCAGAAAGTCCGGTTCGCCTTTTTTATGTTGTACAACATATTATTTTCTAATGTCAGCAGCTGCCTTTGCTTCCCAACCGAGAGCACTTGCACCCAATACGGCAGCATCGCTTTCTTTCAATTCTGACAACAGAAGTTTCACTTTGCCCTTGAAGACGCTCAATGTGTTTCTGTCCATTGATTCCTTCAACGGTCTCATCAACAAATCTCCGGATTTTGCCAAACCGCCGAACAGCACAATAGCCTCAGGGCTGGAGAATGTGATGAAGTCAGCCAATGCCTCACCGAGAATATTACCGGTGAACTCGAAGATATCCTTAGCCAACTTATCGCCTGCTACTGCAGCATCATAAACATCCTTTGATGTGATAGAGTCGATGTCGAGCGATCTCAACAAAGAAGGTTCGTTAGGACGTGCCTCCAGGAACTCGCGTGCAGAACGGGCAACACCAGTTGCAGAGCAGTAAGTTTCCAAACAGCCGCAACGACCACAACCACACATACGTCCGTTATTACGCTTCATAATTACGTGACCGAGCTCACCTGCGAAACCATCGTGACCATAAACCATCTGTCCGTTTACGACGATACCGCTACCTACGCCAGTGCCAAGGGTAATCATGATGAAATCCTTCATACCACGGGCAACACCGTAAGTCATCTCACCAATGGCAGCCGCATTGGCATCGTTTGTAATGGCCACCGGAATACCGAACTTTTCTGACACCAAATCAGCCAATGGTATCGGAGTAGGCCAAGGCAAGTTTACGCCATCGGAAATGATACCGGTAAAGTAATTGGCATTAGGTGCGCCGATACCGATACCTGCTATTTTATCATGAGCGTCATTAACGTCAATAAGCTTTGTCAACTCTACATGCAACTCATCAATATAATCTTCGATATTGGCATGCTTCTGCGTTTTGATTGAACTGCTCGCAATCACTGTTCCACGAGCGTCTACGATACCGAAGACGGTATTGGTGCCACCGATATCGATACCAACAACATAAGGTTTACTCATAATATATTCTTTTAAGATAGTATTAATTATTTCGCAAAAATATAAAAGAAAAACATATTCCACAACTTAAAAGAGTTTTTTATCTGTGGAATTTCAATCACCTTTACTGGTACTGCATTTACTGCACGCTTCTGAAAGCGGACAACCGGCACAACCGCCTGCCCCACTTTTCTTTCTGCGGCACAATAAATTGCGTGCCACCACTATAATCACTGCGATAAACACCACAGCAATCAAGGCATATTGCCAAATCAAATCCGTTTCCATAAAGTTCCGTTTCTTTAGCAACGCACGCAGATGCCGGATTGTTTATCGGCTCTCCTTTTCCAATGCCTCCGTAAGCTTGGCAAACTCCAGTTCGAAATTCGGAGTGAAGCATCCTGAACCGAGAGATTTCCGGATTTCTTTCATCGTCCAAAAACGGCCTTCCGAAATCTCCACAGGGTCAATTGTGATGTCTGACAGTTCCGCTTCGCAACAAAATGTATTGACCAGTTCCCGCTCCACATCGCTTTGGAACACATAGGAATACAATTTTCTCTCATTCCTGATGGAAAGGCCGAGCTCTTCTCTTGCCTCTCTCCGCAGAGCGACCTCTACCGATTCGCCAAAATCGACATGACCACCAACAGAGGTATCCCATTTTCCCGGTTGCACATCCTTCGATTCCGAACGTTTCTGCAAAAACAAACGCCCGGCCTCGTCAAACACATGCAGATGCACTACTGGATGAAGCAGAAAAGTCCGTGCATGACATTCCTTGCGAGTTGCAGAACCAATTACATTGCCCAACTCATCGACTATCGGAAATAACTCTTCCATATTCTATACTTTTATTTCTTATATTTCTGCTGCAGTTTTTTGTTCACCTCCGAAGGCTTCAAATCGCCTGCAATCTCATCAAAAGAAACACGGAACTGACAGCCGCTTCTGAATTCGCTGCACCCATAAGCCGTATTACCCTTGATAACCGTGCCTTTACCACAGACAGGGCACGGAATCTGCGACAAATCCCGGATAGGCGGACGCCGTTTAGCAGTCGTCTCCTTTTTGGGTTTTGAAGACTCTTTCTTATCTTCCTCAACGACAATACGGTTACCGCTATTGTCCGTAAGCACGTCGTTTACAATCTGCACTATCAGCTCCTTCAACTCTGAGATAAACATTGAAGCCTCATACTCTTTCCGCTCTATCTTACGCAACTTGTTTTCCCAGATACCGGTCAACTTGGCCGATTTCAGCAAATCCACCTTTATTGTATCGATAAGCGCAATACCCGCCGAAGTCGCCTTCAGACTTTTCCGATCTTTCTGTATGTACTTCCGCTTAAACAAAGTCTCAATGATAGCAGCTCTCGTTGACGGCCGTCCGATGCCGTTTTCCTTCATCGCGTCACGAAGTTCGTCATCATCAACCAGCTTGCCCGCCGTTTCCATTGCCCGCAGCAGAGTACCCTCCGTGTAAAACTTGGGAGGCTGCGTTGTTTTCTTCACCGATGTCGGCTCATGGGGTCCCGACTCACCCTGCACGAAATGAGGCAGGATTTTATCGTCAGAATCCGCATCTTCCTGCTGCGTCTTTTCAGTTTTATAGAGTACACGCCAACCTTCCGACACAATCTGCTTGCCGACGGCTTTGAAACCATAGTCCCCTACCGAACCCATTACCGTAGTCTGGTCAAATTCACAGTCAGGATAAAAGACAGCGATAAACCGTCGGGCAACCATATCATATACCCGCTTCTCTTCCGGCGACAGAAACGAAGAGGGCGGCACATTTGTCGGAATGATGGCATGGTGGTCCGTGACCTTCGTATTATCGAACACCTTCTTCGTCTTAGGCAGCTTCTTCCCCATCAGCGGAGCCGTAAACCCCTCATAGGGAGTCATCGCCTGCAGTATGGCAGGAATTTTCGGATAAATATCGTCACTCAGGTAAGTCGTATCGACACGCGGATAAGTCGTAAATTTCTTTTCATAGAGCGACTGTATGTACTTCAGTGTCTCGTCAGCGGAATAGCCATACTTCTTGTTACACTCCACCTGCAAGCTTGTCAGGTCGAACAGGCGGGGCGCAGACTCCTTTCCTCGTTTGGTCGTATAGGAATCAACGACAAACGGAATATCCTTTATCTGCTCAATTATCGCTGCCGCATCTTCCTCCCGATTGAACTTCCCTTTCGTAGAGGAGAACGTCACACCCCGGTAGACGGTTTTCAACTCCCAATAATCTTCCGGTTTGAAATTATCTATTTCCTTCTGACGTTGCACAATCAGGGCCAACGTAGGCGTCTGAACGCGACCAATCGAAAGTACGTTTCGATTTTGAGAATACTTCAGCGTAAACAAACGCGTCGCATTCATACCCAGAATCCAGTCGCCGATAGCTCTCGACAATCCGGCATAATAAAGACTGTCGAAATCGGCCTCCGGCTTCAAATGATGAAATCCCTCCTTGATACTCTCATCCGTCAGTGAAGAAATCCAAAGCCGCTTCACCGGCTTACGGCATTCTGCTTTCTGCATCACCCAACGCTGAATCAACTCACCCTCCTGTCCGGCATCGCCACAGTTTATGACCTCATCAGCATCCTTAAGAAGCGTTTCTATCACCCGGAATTGTTTTTCAATTCCCTTGTCATCAATCAACTTGATGCCAAAACGCGGAGGCAGCATCGGCAACATGCTCAACGACCATGGTTTCCAGCTTTCCGTATAGTCGTGAGGTTCTTTCAACGTGCATAAATGACCGAAAGTCCAGGTCACCTGATACCCGTTACCCTCAAAAAATCCATCCCTCCGCACAGTTGCGCCAAGAATGGAAGCTATGTCTTTTGCGACACTCGGTTTCTCTGTTATACAAACTATCATGCCCGACTATCCCAACCGTTTTGCCTCGTTCCACAGTTCATCCATTTCAGAGAGGGTCATGTCCTTCATACTACGTCCCATCTCCAATGCTTTGGACTCTATATAGTTGAACCGTTTGATAAACTTCCGGTTAGTCAGTTCCAATGCATTTTCTGCATTTACCTTATACAGCCTTGCGGCATTAATCATGCTGAAAAATAAATCGCCGAACTCTTCCGAAAGAGCGTCCTGACCGATTTCTCCTTTCTGCATTTCTGCCTCTACCTCGTTCAGCTCTTCCTTGACCTTAGCCCAGACGTCCTCTTTCTTCTCCCAATCAAAACCGTAGTTGGCAGCCTTTTCCTGCACACGTTCCGCTTTGATAAGAGCAGGCAAAGCCTCGGGCACTCCGTCCAATACGCGCTTATTGCCACCTTTTTCCTTCAGTTTCAATTGTTCCCAATTTTGCTCCACTTCCGTAGAGTTGTTGACGGCAACCTCCCCAAACACATGAGGATGGCGGAATATCAGTTTCTCACGCAATGAATTGCACACGTCGGCAATGTCAAACTGCGCTTTCTCATCAGCAATTTTCGCATAAAAGATAACGTGCAACAACACATCTCCCAACTCCTTACGGATATCGGCCACGTCCTCATTGAGCAGCGCATTGCTCAACTCATAAACCTCTTCTATCGTATTACATCGGAGACTCTCGTTTGTCTGCTTTCGGTCCCACGGGCACTTAACCCGCAATTCATCAAGCACGTCGAGCAGCTGCCCGAATGCCTCCATTTTCTGCTGTCTTGAGTTACTCATTCTTCTTATTGTAATTGTCTATTGACGTTTGTAAAAATAAAGAGAATCGGCTTATGTCCTTATCAAAGCCCAAAGGACCGGACAACAATCCTCCTTCGTTATCAAGTACCACATAATACGGCTGGCTGCTTGCCCCGAATTTATGCTTCTGCAAATATAGCCATAGTTCGCCATATGTGCGAATCGTTTGCTTCTCTTTCTTCAGTCTCATTGGCTTTGGCAAAGCTGTGGCGTCATCGGTTTTCAGACGGATAAATACAAAATGCTCCCCTATCAAATCCCGGACTTTGTCATTTTTCAAAACCGACTGTTCCATGTCCACACAATCCTTGTTTTCGGAAGATGCAAACGACAGCAGCACCGGACGTCCGGACTCTTTCGCCGCATCCATTCCATCCTCAAAGTTCTGATAATACAAGAATTGTGTACTGTCGCCCAATTTAAAGTCCTGGGTAGACATTGGCGGCACAATTCCATTGATAAGTTTCAACGGCGCACCCCACAGACCTGTTAAAAGATAAGCGGAAAAAGCTATCGAAACCACAGCCAAAATTAGACGGAACGGACCGACCGCCTTGGTCCGGTTGCTACCGCTAATTTTAACCATATTCAACAGGTAGAAGCCTAAAACAAAAAATACTGCGAACCAAAGTGAAACAAACATTTCACGGTCGACAATTCCCCATCCATAAGCCCGGTCGGCTGCCGCCAGATACTTCAAGGACAATGCCATTTCTATAAAGCCCAGCACTACCATCACTGAATTTAACCATGAACCCGGCTTTGGTAAACGCTTCATCCATGACGGAAAGACGGCAAACAACGTGAACGGAATCACCAACGCTGTCGCAAATCCCAAAATACCTACAATCGGACCATAGACATCATCACGGATGGATAGCTCTACGAGCAACGTTCCAATAATCGGCGCCGTACAGGAGAACGACACCAAAGCAAGGGCAAATGCCGTGAAGAAGATGCTCAGCAAACCGCTGCTGTTGGATGCCTTCGAGTCGACCTTCGCCGTCCACTTACTTGGCAAGTTGATGTCGAAGAGTCCGAAAAACGACATGGCAAAAATCATCAACATGGCAAAAAAGAACAGATTGAAAAGTCCACTCGTTGAAATATTATTGAAATGTCCGACACCAAATACCCACATGAAAATCACACCCAGGCACAGATAAATTACCAGTGTCGACAAACCATATATCAACGCATAGAGAAGGGCCTTGCGTCGCCGGCTGCTTTCTTTCCAGAACACACCGACCGTAATAGGAATCATCGGCCAGATAGCAGGCGTCAACAACACAATCAGACCGCCTATCAAGCCGCTCACGAAAATATACAGCAACGAGTGGCGTGGAGCATTGTCCGATTCCGGCATTTCCACCGGTTTCCAGTAATCGGATGTGCGTTCTTCATACTGAGGCTTGTTCTGCGGAATTTCCGGCACAATCTCATCAACGGCCACTACTTCGGCAGGCTCCTCCTTTTCTCTGAAGAAAGAAAACTCCTTTTTTGTCCGTAAACAATTGTCGCCATTGCTGACTTGTCCCTGTATAGAACCCTCGATTCGGAATCCGGAGGGTTCCAACAACCGGACAGCTTGCGTAAACGTGACCTCATGCTCCCAACGGCCCAAAAGCAAATGAAAGAAAAAGTCCGTTTTCTCCACAGCAGGACGGGACGGGACAAGTCCATTGACAAGCTCCGCATTTTCCAGGTTCAACGACACCGACGTCGGAGCCGGTCCGCCTTCTGCAGACTTTGTGTCATACAGATACCAACCGTCTTTAATCACCGCCTTGAATTCGAGAATTCCTGAATCAGAACCCGTTTCTTCAAAATTAACCTGCCATTCCACCGGCTGCATCGACTGTCCAAACGATGCAAAAGCACAGATTGTACAAAGGAACAGAAGAAGGACATTTCTTTTGAGTTTCATTTTTCTTTCTAATTTTAATTATCAGCAGAATAGTTGTCTTCTTTATTTTTTATAGGAATACAAATGTACGGAGAACTCACGGATATTTCAATGATTTTTCCCCAAGAAAAAATCGCTAAATTCAAGCGCTTCATTCATTTTAACTTCTCCGGCATCGGAATGTCGCAGACACATGCAAGAATTCTGACAAATCCTGCCCTTAAATTGGACGTAAATTGCTATTTTTGCAGAAAAAGCATAAGTTTATGATACTATCAATGACAGGCTACGGTAAATACACCGCCGAATCCAACGGTAAGAAAATTACCGCAGAAATCAAGTCACTCAACAGCAAACAACTGGACTTATCCATACGTATACCCCAGCATTTCCGCGAATTCGAATTGCCGCTGCGCTCTCTGATTGCTCAGAAACTCGAGCGAGGCAAAGTGGACGTAACCATCACGGTTGAGGCAATCGCAGCCGAGACTTCCACTTCCATCAATATCGCTGCTGCCGCAAAATACAAGCAACAAATCGAAGAAATGGCAGAAGTACTCGGCATTGATACACCCGCCGACTGGTACGCAACTCTGCTCCGACTCCCGGACGTATTGAAAACGGACGCTCAGGAAGTCGATGAGGACGAGGCAAACACCCTGACTTCAGCCATGGAGAAAGCAATCGACGGTCTCGTTGAGTTCCGTACGCAAGAAGGCGCCCGCCTCCAACAGTTCTTTATTGAGAAAATTGCGGAAATTCAAGCACTGCTCAATCAGGTTCCACAATACGAGAATGAGCGTGTTGACAAAATCAAAAAGCGCATAACCGACTCTTTGGAGAAACTTTCAGAAGTCGATTACGACAAGAACCGTTTCGAGCAGGAAATGATTTTCTACATTGAGAAACTGGACATCACGGAGGAGAAAATCCGCCTTCAGAACCATCTTGACTATTTCATCACCACACTTGAGTCTGGAGCCGGACAAGGAAAAAAATTAGGCTTCATCGCTCAGGAAATGGGCCGTGAAATCAACACAATGGGCTCTAAAGCAAACCAAGCAGAACTTCAGAAGCTCGTTGTCAAGATGAAAGACCAACTTGAGCAAATCAAGGAACAAGTGCTGAACGTCATGTAAAAAACATCAATATATGAATCGAGGAAAAATCATTATAATCTCTGCTCCATCAGGAACGGGCAAATCAACCATCATCAATCAAATTATCGGGAAAGAGGATTTGCGTCTGCGATTCTCCGTTTCCGCTACCAACCGTGCTCCTCGTCAGGGTGAGGCCGACGGCGTAAATT
Organism: uncultured Muribaculaceae bacterium; assembly: GCA_944321875.1. Classification (GTDB taxonomy): domain Bacteria; phylum Bacteroidota; class Bacteroidia; order Bacteroidales; family Muribaculaceae; genus Limisoma. The sequence continues at coordinate 59,245 of CALUMX010000011.1, read as the reverse complement.
ACCACTTTCTCTCAACGGAGCAATTCCAGAAAGCTATCGCCGACAACGCGTTTGTCGAATACGAGGAAGTTTATCCGGGACGCTATTACGGAACTCTGAAATCAGAGGTTAACCGCATTCTTGACAACGGCTACAACCTGATTCTTGACATTGACGTAAAAGGTGGTGTCAATGTCAAAGCTCAATACCCTGACGCATTGGCAATCTTCATCATGCCGCCATCAGTAGAGGTTCTCAGAGAACGCCTGATTAGCCGTGCCACTGACGACATGGAGACCATCAACCAACGAGTGGCCAAAGCCGATTATGAGATTTCGTTTGCTCCCAAATACGACAAGCAGGTCGTAAACGACGTTTTGGAGAAGGCGACTGCCGAAACGGAAGAATTAATCCGTAACTTTATTAAGTAATCACGGATGAACATCGGAATACTCGGAGGCTCATTCAACCCCATCCACATCGGACATTGCATCCTGGCCAATTATATCAGCCAGTTTGTACCTTCCATCGATGAGGTGTGGCTATGCGTATCCCCGCAAAATCCGCTGAAAGGCTCGGCCGACCCAACCTACGACAACCATCGTCTTGAAATGGCGAAGCTGGCCATTGCCAGCTGTCGGAATCTGAAAGTCTGCGACATCGAATTCTCCCTTCCTCGCCCGTCTTACAGCATTGATACGCTTAACCGGCTGAAAGCAGACTATCCCGACCACCAATTCCGAATGATTGTAGGGAGCGACAATTGGGTTAATTTCCACAAATGGAAAGATTATCAGACCATCCTGAAGGATTTCGGCCTGCTTGTCTATCCTCGTCCGGGCTACCCAATCGTCCCTGACGAAAACCTGGGAAATGTAGAATTTATCGATGCTCCTCAATTTGAGATTTCATCTACATTCATCCGCAAGGCGATACAATCAGGAAGCGACGTCCGTTTCCTCTTACCGGACAGCGTACGTCACTACATTACACAAAACCAACTTTATCTAAACGACTATGGCTACAATCAACAAAAATAGCATAGCATTCATCGGGCTGGCCAATGAGTATTGCCAGTTGCTGGAACAAGTGGCAGAAATTGAAAAAGACGAATTCGTGAACGAACTGCTGCGCCTTCTGCCCCGACTCTATATTTCCATATCCGACATGGAATCCATCGAATTGGAATCGGAAATCTATATCGAGTCTTACTTGGAAGAAGTTTATTACGACAGCATCCGACGCAACATTGAAACCGTAATCGGCGAGGACGATACCTTCCTGGAGGTGTTCGAGGAAGACATGAAGTATTCAGACACTCCGATTGCAGTCAGCATTTCCGAATACCTGGCGGACATATTTCAATACCTCTACGACTTCATCCACTCAATCAGAGATGCCTCCGAGGAGCACTACAACAATTGTCTGTTCCTCTGTCGTGAGAATTTTGAAATGTACTGGGGACAGACCTTGTGCAACGTATTAAGAGCCTTACATAAGATTAAATTCTCTAACCATTTATAAATCAATAACTATGAAACAATATGATGCATACTCGCTTTTACCGTTTCTGGATGAAAGCCCTTGCAATTTCCTTGCTGTAGACACCATTCGCCGCAACTTGGAGGAAAATGGTTTTACAGAACTGAAACTGACCGACAAATGGCAATTGAAGCCTGGCGACAAGCACTTCGTTATTAAAAACGGCTCTGCCATCTTCGGCTTTGTTGTTGGAACCAACCCTATCGATGAATATGGATTTAATATCATTGCTGCCCACAGCGACTCTCCCGGGTTCAGAATCAAGCCAAACCCTGAAATTGCCGCTGAGGGAGTAATCAAACTCAATACAGAAGTCTATGGTGGACCTATTCTCTATACATGGTTTGACCGACCACTGTCAATTGCCGGCCGTGTTCTGCTGAGAAATCCGGAAAACCCGATGAGACCCATAGCAAAGCTAATTGACTTCAAGCGTCCTGTTATGGTAATTCCCCATCTGGCCATACACTTCAACCGTGCTGTCAACGAGGGCAATAAGCTATCCAAACAAAAGGACATGCTTCCAGTTGCTGCCATCATTAACGATATGGCAGAGAAGGAAAACTTCTTGGTAAAAAAAGTGGCAGAGCATCTTGGTCTTGCATCCTTTGACGACATTTTGGATTTCGACCTGAATTTATATCCTTGCCAGAAAGCGACTCTCGTCGGCTTCAACAATGAATTCATTTGCTCCGGACGCATTGATGACCTCGGAATGGCCCAAGCAGCCATGTGCGCCTTATTGAACAGCGACAACGAAGGCATAACGAAAGTCATGGCCATCTTCGACAATGAAGAAACCGGAAGTGGAACAAAACAAGGAGCAGCCTCTCCTGTTCTGGCAAATATCCTGCACCGTCTTGCTTCCAACATGGGTTTGGACAACGAAGGGTTCTATCGTGCCATCGCCCATACGTTTATGATTTCAGCAGACAATGCACATGCCGCGCATCCCAACTATGCCGAAAAGATGGACGTTACCAACCATCCAAAAATCGGAAGCGGTCCGGTCATCAAAGTAAATGCGAATTGCAAATACATGTCGGACGGACATTCCTCTTCCATCTTCCTGGAACTTTGCAAGAATGCCAATATACCCGTCCAATACTTCGTCAACCATTCCGACGTCGCCGGAGGCTCAACGCTCGGAAATATTCTCACATCACAGATTGACATTGACGGAGTCGACATGGGCAACCCCATCTGGGCTATGCACTCTTCAATGGAAACAGCATCAATAAAAGACCAGGAAAACGCGATACGCGTATTTACTGAATTTTACAACACTCGATTATAGTAAACTCCAGATTACTCAAAAGGATTCCCAAATCGGACTTCGTACGATTCGCTTTTTTACAATTCGAAAAAGTAAATATCAACTTCAAAAAAAATAGGATGGATGTATCTTTCAAACATCCATCCTATTTTTTACCTCCATCATTCGTTCATCTCGCGGTTCTTTAATTCTCCAAGGCCTCTACCCTTTCAACGATTTGTCGTACACCCGGATGGAGTTCCGGGACACCCGGCGGTGCTATCACATCGGCTTCACTGACGACAGGACGTTCCTTCTTCAGCTTCTTTGCCTCTTCGACCGACAAATACTCATAATCGGTAAAATAGACCTCTATATACGATTTGTCAATAATCGGTTCTGAACTATTGGCAAATTTCTTATACATTTTGCCCCGAAGTCGCATATCCATAGAGATTGACATACTGGTCATATTTGTAAGACTCAGATTGCCGTCGCCGACATGAAACACATAATTCCGAGTCATATCCGTAATATCTGTTGTAAATCCCAACAATTTAAAGAATTTCGGAGAAAACACATGCTCCTTACTGTCGGCCAACGCATCGGCAAAACAGCGGACCACGCCTCCACTTTTCTGCCAAATAAACTTAGGTGCATACTTGCCCATCACCGTATCGACTGCACTGACAACATCACTATTATTCATACTGGCTGGAAAGTAAAATGACGAGAACAATACAGCTGCCGTATTCGACCACAGCATCGCATCACCTTCTACTCCTCTGCAAACGCTATCCCTGCCCTCCGCATTGGTCATCCGCGTATAAGCCTTTGTGGCAAGTTTACGAGGGAAAACCCAACCTTTAAAACGGGTTTTCCCCACGGGTAGCATATAATCGACAATACGTTCCGCAAACACTGTGACGGAATCTGAAGACCCAAACAAAGAAGAGACCTCGCGCACATAAGCGGTAACATGCAACATAGGCCGGTCTTGAGGACGCACAACAACGTCCGACAACTCATAAACAAGAGGTGTCATCCCCACATCATCTGTAACTGGCTGCCTAAGCTCCAAAGACCGGTAACCTATATAACTGCATGTCACAGGAAACCTATCGGCTGAAATCGAAGGAATAATCCCCTCTTGATTAGTCATACCCACCACATTACCCCTACAATCGGTGATGGAAGCCATTGGCAAAGGAGTGCCTGTAGCATTATCCACTAAGCGTTGCGCACTGCCTTCCACAATCGTCAACAGTGCCAACAGCACGGCCAGAAAGACCATTCTTTTCAATTGAGCCATCCGTTTCATAGTCGTATTTCATTTATAAATTTTATAACCATTCCCAACTTCACATTCCGTATCATTGGTAATTATTTACTCAATTGTTCGTGTGATGTTTCATCAGTACTCTAACTTTATACACTTCTCGCTGACAGGTTGCCCAGCATCTCCCCGTTGCCTTCATAGCCTGCAGAGAAACCTTTGCCAATAAAATTACAAAATTTTTTCTGACAACCATAAATTTCGAGACAAAAAATTACCGTCTAATTCCAGCAATCCATCCCATAACCGTGCCCAAACCGAAAGATTACATCATACCGCTCAAAGAGAAAAACAAAAGGGCAACCCATCTTGGATTGCCCTTCATATCCTCTAAATACATACGTACGGCTAAGCCATACTTCCTTCTATCTTTCCGACCAAAGCTCTGAAATCTTTATCGACAGAAATTCGCTCCTCAATAGCCTTGCAAGCATGGAGTACGGTTGCATGATTTCTATCCAATTTCAAGCCGATGTTTGTTGAAGACATTTTGGTGTGCTTCTTGGCAAGCATCATAACCAATTGACGTGCGTCTGCCACCTCACGCTTACGTGTCTTGCTGTAAAGCAATGATGGCTCAATATTATACTGAGAGCAGACAGTTTCAACAATCGTATCAAAGGTAATCTGACGCTTGTTCATCTTCACTGCATTTGCCAGCACCTTTCTCGCCAACTCAACGGTGAGCGGCTGGTTCAAGGCTGTTGAATAAGCCATCAATGATACAATCACGCCTTCAATCTCACGAACGTTATCCTTCACATTCTCAGCCACAAAATTAGTGACATCCTCAGGCACAACCACTCCGGCTTCTGCAGCCTTCTTCATGAAGACTGACTTACGGAGTTCAAAGTCAGGACGAGCCAGCTCTACCGTCATACCCCATTTAAAACGGGACAACAGACGGGGTTCCATTCCGTCCAACTCTGCAGGCGGGCAGTCGCAAGACAAAATCAGATGCTTCTGCTTATTATGCAAATGGTTGAAAATATGGAAGAATGTGTTTTGAGTTCCAGTCTTGCCGGCAAACTCCTGAACGTCGTCGATAATCAACATGTCAATGCTTTGATAGAAATTGATAAAGTCATTGACCGTATTTTGTCTGACAGCAGTTGTGTATTGCGACTCAAACGTACGGGCACTCAAATAAAGCACACGCGTCTGAGGGTTCTGTTCTTTCATTTTAATACCGATTGCCTGAATCAAGTGAGTCTTACCCACTCCAGTCGCACCGAAAATAAACATCGGATTGAAAGTCTGGCACTTCGGATTGCTGACTATCGCATTGGCAATCGTATAAGCCAATTTGTTACTTTCGCTGGAACAATAGTTTTCAAACGTATAAATAGGATTCAACTGTGGGTCCAGCTCAGAGAATTCCTCTTGCTGAATAAACGGATTGGTGATACGCTGTACCAACGGGCTACGATGAGGCTCCTGCGCAGTAATAATAGACTGCGGGTCATCCTTAATAACCTCGTAAGTATATTTAAGCTTGATGTTACCGAAGACACGCGTGAGCACGCTGCTCAACAGAGGGTAAAACGTTCCGTCAAGCTGCTCAACATAATAGGATGTAGGAACCCTCAGTGTCAGTGTATTGTCAACGAACTTCTCTGCGACAATTGGGGCGAACCACGATTGATACTGCACTTCAGAAAGATTATCCTTGATAATCTTCAAACATACTTCCCATTTACTATTATAGTCCTGCGATATCATCATTTCCTATTTATTTTCGGTACAAAATTTGCAATTATTTTCCAATTAAAAAACCTCAAATTTATTTGGTTTTCTCACACAAATCCTACAAACCTAACTATCAAACAGTTATAGAAATCCATATCATTAGTTGTCTATATTCTTGCAAAGTTCTGATAATCAGCAATTAGCCATACCACAATCTAACTATTTACATTCATTCTCACTTTGCTAAACATTTAGTTTTCCGAAACTTATACGATAGTCAATCTCACAGCCGCCGCAGGGTGTTATTTGGAATTATTCCGAATAACACCCTGCGGCGATTGTGACGGAGTTTATTTAGAACAATTTAAATTGCACGTATCTCTTCGGATGTGCCTTCAAGTCAATCAAAATGGAATCAAGACTCAAAATCGTAGAATCTATATGATTATACAGACCCTTATCGTTAAGCAGCATACCTAAAGATGAATCCTTGCCGTTAATTTTTGCCGTAATCTGATTCAAGTTGTCAGTCGTAGCTTTCACATTGTCAACCGTCTCCGCAATCGGCATCTTCTTCAGTTCAGCACTGATTTGCTTCAAGTCGGCCGACACAGCAGCCAAATCAACCGTCAGACTATCCACATTACCCAAAATCGGATCCACCTTTCTGGAAGAACTTGCCAAATGAGCAGTCAGCACCTCCACATTACGCGCTACAGCATCCAGACGGGAAATAGCAGCAAACAAGGCGGGATTTGACGACAATGAATCAATATTGGCTACGATATGATTAAGTCGGGGCAATACCTCAATAATCTGAGGCAACACCTGATTTGATACTTCTGCCATCAAATCTTTTTTATTGCTTCCCTGCAAATGAGCACCGTCCTCATAGAAAGAATCAGACTTCGCCATTCTAATCTTCAGCTCAGCAATACCCAGCAGACTTGTCGACAGCTCCATCGTACTACCCTTTGTCAACTTGATTCCTGAATCCAGATTCACCTCGACGGCCACCTGAGAAGGGTCATTGTAATCGAAATTAATTCCGGTTACCTGTCCTACCTTCATACCATTCAACGTTACCGGAGACGCATCAGTCAATCCTGTAACATCCGCAAAAGAAACATAGTACAGGTTAGTGGAACGGAATACATTGCTTCCTTTCAGAAAATCAATTCCCACAAACAGGACCGACAAAGTAAATACCAGTATCAGACCTATCAATATCTCTCTTGTAAATATTTTCTTCATTTTTCAAATTTATTTTACTCGTTTACCATTTACCATTTCTATCAAAAAAGCATCTTTGAAATGCTCTCTCACCTTTTTCAGTTTTTTCTGAGCCTCAGCCATGTCGGATGTCGCACCGGCAGTGTACTTATACATACCATTATCATAATAGCAGTCAACATCCTTCAGCCCTTTAAATTCTTTCGATTTAGCAGGCAACTTCCGGTCCAGCGACATGAACTGCACTCTGTATTCGACTTCCCCCGATGTAGTTTCTGTTGCCTGTTGCTCTTCTATCTTCCGACGGTGGGAGGCAGGACGTGAAGCCACAACCAACTCACCTTTATTGTAATAATCGAAATTTTCCTTATACGCTTCAAACGCTTTAAAAATCGCGCCGGCCAATTCCTTTTGTCCTGAGTTTGAACTTAGATAAGCCTCTTGCGTCGGATTGCAGATAAAATCCAGCTCCACCAAGACAGCAGGCATCGTTGTTGCCGCAAGCACCCAGAAACCAGCCTGGCGTACACCTTTATCCTTACGGCCGACCTCTCCAAATTCAGATTGCACCAATGAGGCAAAATTTACACTCTGCTCCATGTGCTTGCTCTGATTCAACTCAAATATGATATACGACTCTGTCGAATTAGGATTGAAGCCCTGATATTTTGTCGAATAGTCGTCCTCCAGCACAATCACGGAGTTTTCTCGCTTTGCCACCTCCAGGTTCTCCTCTGTCCGGTGCAATCCCAGCGTATAAGTCTCGGCACCTTCTACCGTATTCCGGTTTTTCGAACGGCGGTCGACGGAGTTCGTATGAAGGGATATAAACAAGTCACCCTTTGCCTTATTCGCGATATTTGCACGTTCCTGAAGAGTGATATAATAGTCGTCGTCACGTGTATAAACCACTTTGACATCCTTGTAATTCTTCTTAATCATATCGCCAAGAGCCAGGCCGACAGCTAAGTTAATATCCTTTTCCTTAGCCTTGCGTCCCAATGCGCCCGCATCCTTTCCTCCATGCCCGGGGTCTATCACGACCACAAAATCCCGAGCGCTGAGAGGTGCGGCAAAGCCCACCAGCAACAAAACCGATACGATTATCCTAACAATCTGTTTCACGCAATTTCTTTATTTTATTTGACAAAAATACGACTTTTTATCGGATTTCTAAAAACGCGCCTTTATTAATTTTTCCACAGCCAACATCTCCATTTAATGAATTTTTCGTATTATCTTTATATTCAACAATCAATCTGATGCAATATGAACGGTAAAAATAAAACTTGGTTTTCAGCCTTTTTATTCATTTTTTCTTTTCTCCTTCACGCAGACATCGCTGTGGGACAAGAAGATACCATTCGCCGCTTTGACATTGACGTACGGGAGTTTCCCTATCTTTCATCCTCTGAGCAAGACTCGTTCATCCTCCGATACCAACCAGTTGTCACCCGCTACGTCAGCCGCATCATCCCCGATGACACCCTTTCAACCACAGACAAATTGAAAACTTTTGCAAACCAAACAAACATAAAATTTTTCTTCGACGGCATCGACAGCACATTTCCAAACCTCGACAAAGAGAACAAGATGCTGTCAAAACTCAAAGAGAATTACGAACACTCCTTAACGAAAAAATTCCCTGTAATATATTCCATAATATCTCCTTACAACCAATCGGTCTTACTGCTGGATACAGATGCCGCAGCTATCGCTCTCAATCACTATTTGGGCGAGAATTACAAGCCCTATTCCTATTTTCCGAAACATATCCGGATGTTTAAAACGCCCGCGAAACTACCATTCAACCTCATCGAGAGTATTCTCCGGACAGAATACCCCTACCGTCCCGACCAAGACAACCTGATGGAACGAATGCTGTACGAGGGCATCATCAAATATGCCGCTCTTCAATTGTTGCAAATTGATGATGTAGCTATCTGTTGCTCCTTTACAGACGAACAATTGCAATGGTGTGAGCAAAACCGCACAACTATATTCAAAAAAGTCTTTGACGACGGCCTGTATCAGAAATCAGACCCATCCCTTTTCGAGAGCATGCTATCACCCGCTCCTTTCTCTGCTCCAATCTCACCCGACTCCCCGGGAGAAATAGGGAAATGGGTAGGATTACAGCTTATACAGAAATACGCATCAGCCCAGCAAATCTCCATCAGGCAACTCCTGGAGAATGAAATTTACCACAACACCAATTTATTTTTAACGGATTACAACAATGAGCAATAAACGCATCTACGGACTTATCGGAAAATCACTCGGACACTCTTTTTCCCGACAATACTTCAACAATAAATTTCTCAAGGAAGGCATTAATGCCGAGTATGTGAATTTTGAGCTTCCTGACATTCTGGACTTTCCCGCCATTACACTTAACAAGGAAATATGCGGATTAAACGTCACTATCCCCTATAAAAGTGTGATTATGCCCTTGCTGGACGAAATCGACGACACGGCTCGTGCCATAGGCGCTGTCAACGTCATCAAATTGTACCACACTGACAACGCCACGCGAACCAAAGGTTTCAATTCGGACTACATCGGATTTCGCGATTCCATCCGACCATTGCTTACACATCACCGCCAGGCTCTGATTCTCGGCACGGGCGGAGCCTCACTGGCAGTCGCCTACGCATTGCGACAATTAGGCATCAACGTACAATTTGTATCCCGCACAGCCAAAGACGGCATCCTCAGCTACGGACAGCTGACAGAAGAAATCATACGCCAAACGGACATCATCGTCAACACAACACCACTCGGCATGTTTCCCGATATCCACTCATGCCCCAACATCCCCTATACGGCTATCTCTTCCCGACACCTGTGCTACGACCTGACATACAATCCAGAAGAGACGTTGTTCCTTCAGAAGGCAAAACAACAAGGAGCCGCCATCATTAATGGAGAACAAATGCTGATTAACCAAGCCATCGAGTCATGGAAAATATGGCATGAGTAGCGTTCACGGCATACGGCTTTCGGCAATACCTTTCCTGCGCATAGTCATTCCTCAGATTGCAGGAATTCTGACATTCTCATTGTCCGAAGACTCCGTTATTCCTTTGGCGATAACGGTAGCAGCCGTTTGTATGTTTGCCAGTTCTGCCGTCTGCCCTCTACGGTTCTACCGTATCAAATACATCTGGACCCGAAATAGTGGTTTTTTCCTTGCCTTTATGCTGGTCGGATGGCTCTCAAGCTACATTTCCCAGCCGCGAGAACTTGATTTCCGCCAATTGGGACATCCCCTCCTCTATACATTCCACATTAATGAAATCCGTCATCAAAACACTTCCACGCGACTGCTCGGCGAAGCAACCGTAGATAAACAAAACATCCGATTGGTACTGACTTTGCAAGGCAACCGTTACGAACTTCAACCCGGCGACAACATCGGCTGCTTTAGCAAAATATCCACCTTCCAACCACCGTCTTCTCCCTATGCATTCGACTATTCCAACTACATGCGTCAAAACGGATACCTGTACCATTCCTTCGCAGCCGACAGTCTATTCTGCAAGCTATCCCATGCGCCAACGGTTCTCAACCGCAGTGTCAAATTGCGACAGACGATTGTCGGTCAAATCCAGCAACTCAACATAGATGCAGGACCGAAAAATTTCCTCATAACAACTCTTGCAGGTGACAAACGTTTTCTTTCGGAAGACGACAGAGAGGCATTCTCAAAATCAGGGCTGGCACACATTCTTGCCATCAGCGGCTTACACATCGGCATCCTTATCATGCTGCTGTCAATCATCCTGTACCCCATCCCCAACCATCGTCTGTCCTTCCTGAAACCTGCCATCATCATACTTGCAATTTGGGGCTTTACCTATCTGACCGGACTGTCACCGTCGGCTGTCCGTGCCGCTATCATGGGAAGCCTCCTGCTGATAACCCAGATGTTCCGGAAAAGATACACACCATTGAATTCTCTAATGGCTGCTGCTTTCATCATCCTGCTGTTCTCGCCGGCCTCCCTTTACGATATTGGATTCCAACTCAGCTTCATATCTGTTCTCAGCATCTTGATTTTCAGCAACCAGCTCACGCCAAAGGTCAAAAGTCCCGTGCTGCGTTATTTTCTGTCAGCCATTGCCGTAACCGTTTCCGCCCAATTCGGCACATTCCCGTTGATTATCGCCTACTTCCAGAATTTTCCCACTTCATTCCTCATTTCCAACCTACTGGCCGTCCCATTGCTTCCTATCGTAATGTGTTGCGGATTTATCGGCATCATCCTGTCCGCCTGCGGTTTGAGTCTGCCATTATTAAACGATGTCATCAATAGCCTTTATCATATTATTTCCGAAGCCACCCAATTATCACAATCGCTGCTTCCTCCGTTAGAAAATATCCACATTTCATTGCTCCCTTGCTGGCTGCTTATCCTCGCAATACTGGCTACCGGATTCCTCCGTAACCAACGGCTTCATATCAGATACTACATTCTTCCACTGTCATTTTGCAGTGTAGGACTATTGCTCATTTTACTGGAACAAGTAAAGCGACCTACCACCGAGATTCTTCTTTCCGGCAATTTTGACACAACTGATATTATCTATTACAACAACCGAACAGCCTACATTATCAACTCGGCTAATGATACATCCCTGATAGAGACCCGCACAGGCCGTGATGCCCGGTTTTATTCCACACATCCCACTGACCTTATAATAAAAGTTCAAGATTCCGTTTCTGCCCCCGGAGTTTTTACGAAATACCCCTTTGCATCAATTCTCGGGAAGCGTTATGTGTTTCTTCGTGGCAACCTTAACCGAAAATATGCACCAGAGCATAACCGGATAAAGGTTGACTACGCAATTATCACCAACCGGTATTATAATCAAATCCCGGACATTTACAGGCATTTCGAAGCCGACACAATAATCGTACCGACTGAGATATTCAGCGAACGTCGTGATACTCTCATCCACTATCTCCGCAAGCATCACATACCTTGCAAAATACTGCATTAAAGGCTAACGAACCTCTCCGGCCGCCACAAAGGTTCTCCGATAATAGGACTCATCCAAATCGCTAATAATGACACCCCTGCTCGTCGATGAATGGATAAACTTTCCATCTTTGATAAAAATTCCTACGTGCGAAACGCGCCGTTTGCTTTTTCCCGTTGCAAAAAACACTAAATCGCCAGGTTTCAAATTCGACTTCTTGATACGTCGGCAATTGGTGTCCAGAATACCGGCCGAACTTCGCTCCAACCCTTTCCCATAGACCGACTGATAAATCTTCACAACCAATCCCGAGCAGTCGATACCCTTTCTTGAGAACCCGCCATAACGATAAGGTGTCCCAATCCATCGGGCTGACGCCTCATAAAGTTCCAGATGACGACGGTCCTTGGAGGTAACCTTCACATTCAATTTCCTAGAGAGATAATCATAAGTATTCTCCGCATGTTCGGAATCATCTGCGGGAACAGTTACCGTCGTTTCTTCTCTGGACGGAGTAACGTTTCTTTTTGCGGTATGACATGATGTAGCAGCCACACCGAGGATACAACCTAAGAGCAGGCAATGAAAACCTGATAGTTTTTTCATAGCTTAAATTTTAATCAAAACAGGGAGGATTCCTCCATGAAACCCTCCCTGTTATTTCGTATTAAACAATATTTTAGGCTTCAGCTGGCTTTTCCTCAGTTTCCTCTGCAGCCGGCTCTTCCTTTGCGACAAAAGTTGTAATGCCTGCATCCACCAACTGATTGTACCAAGAAATGATTTTCTTGATATCTGTCATGTAGACGCGCTCCTCATCATAGTCCGGGAGAATCTCGCTGAAGAATTTGCGGAGCTGGTCTTCAGTCTTGTATTCCTTGCTGTCCAACTTTTGGCCTTCCTTATCATAAATTGTCTGGAAAACCTGTGCCAAAGGCACTTCCTCTCCCGTTGTATAGATAGCAATATCACCTAATGACACCAATTTATCATGTGCGTATGCCGGCAGTCTTTTCTTTGTTTGCAACGATTCTACAATAAGCATGTTCTTGCCTTGTGAAACCAATCGGTATAATCCCGGTTTTCCGGAAATTGATAATACTGTTTTAAGCATAGTTGTTCAATATTTTCGAAATGTTATAATATAGCCGCAAATATAGTAATAATTTTTCATACAACGCCCATTCCTCGAATAAATGAATACCTCACTCTATATAAAACAAAAGTGACGGGAAGCGCACAACCGCACCCGTCACCTATCTCTTTAAAATGCCGTTCTGGCAATTCAAATAATCTTGTTTTAATGTATCATTTCTGCAACAATCGGACGAAGACCTCCCATGAAGCATTCTACGGCAATCACCATCAGAATCAATCCCATCAAACGCATCATCACATTGTTGCCGGTTTCACCAATAATCTCCACCAAACGTGTGGCTGCCCGCAGAATGATGTACGTCAGGAAGAACATCAAAGCTATGACCGAAATCAGAGCCACCTGATAAAGCGGTGTCGGAGCATCCTGCATCAACACGATGGCATTCGCAATGGCGCCCGGTCCGCAAAGCATCGGTATCGCCAACGGGGTAATGGAGATGTCGTTGGCATAATCCTTAATCTCCGAATCGGAAAGCTTCACCCTTGTATACTTGGCCTGAAGCATATCATAACCGATTTTAAAGATGATAATTCCACCCACCAAGCGGAAACCATTTGTCGACAATCCGAAAAACATGAATAGGAACTTACCGAAAATCGCAAAGGTTATCATGATTATGAATGCCACAATCGTTGCCTTTTTTACAACTTGCGCCCTCTCCTTCTCACTCAGGCTCTGAGTCATCGTCAGAAAAACAGGCATCGTTCCCAGTGGATTTATCAAGGTAAAGAACGATGTGAAACACAGCAACACATAGGTTGCGAAATCTGTATCCATAGTATCAAGTGTTTTTTTCTAAAATAAATAAAAATAAGAGGTGAAGCAGTTATACTTCTTCACCTCCCTATATATTCCACACCAAAGAGTAAGATGAAACTCCGATAGACAGGATTTGAGTCTTCTCCTCCTTTGTAATCCTCCGGTCTTGCGACTCTCTCTCGAGATGAGGCCCGCCATTAGAGAAAGAAAATAAGTCTCGGTATTTCATAAAATTTGATGAGTTTCCCAATCTGCTTTGATGTGGTTTTTTTCTTTTCTCTATCACAAAGATAATATTATTTTTTATCTTTTACAAGAGTTTCATGGAAATTTTTCCATATAAAAATAGCGTTCCGCAGCAAAAAGATGCAGAACGCTACCTATGTGGTGGAAATCAGCCATTAATAGTTTCTCGCAAATATCACGCGGCGAGCAGAAGGCTTTCCGGTGAAGATGCAAGTGCCCGGAGTCGTATCTCCATCCAATGGGATACAACGGATAGTAGCCTTTGTCTCTTCCTTGACTCTGACTTCTGTCTCTGTTGTTCCATCCCAATGAGCAAGAACAAATCCACCCTCTTCAATGTACTGCTTGAATTCGTCGTATGAATTAGCCACACGGATATGGGAATCACGATAGCTGAGAGCCTTTGCATAGATATTATTCTGAATATCCTCAAGAAGATTAGCTACATAATCCTCAATTCCGTCAAGCGACTGTGAATGCTTTTCCAACGTATCACGACGCATTATCTCTACTGTATTGTTTTCCAAATCGCGAGCTCCGATAGCCAGACGTACCGGCACACCCTTCAACTCATAGTCTGCGAACTTGAAGCCAGGACGCTTGTTGTCGGCATCATCAAACTTCACGCTGATGCCACGCTTCTTCAAGCCGTCTACAATGCTCTTTACTCTCTCTGACACGGCTGCGAGCTGCTCTGCGTTTTTGTAAATCGGGATAATTACAACCTGCAGTGGAGCCAAGTGAGGCGGCAGAACAAGACCGTTGTCGTCCGAGTGTGTCATAATCAACGCACCCATCAATCGGGTAGATACACCCCATGACGTAGCCCATACATATTCGAGCTTGTTCTCCTTATTAATAAACTGCACGTCAAAAGCCTTCGCAAAGTTCTGCCCCAGGAAGTGTGACGTACCTGCCTGCAAAGCCTTGCCATCCTGCATCATTGCCTCAATTGTAAACGTATCCAATGCACCGGCAAAACGCTCGTTAGCAGTCTTGACACCCTTAATCACAGGCACTGCCATGTATTTTTCCGCAAAGTCAGCATATACGTTCAGCATCTTAACAGCCTCTTCCATAGCCTCCTCTTTAGTAGCATGTGCCGTATGGCCTTCCTGCCAGAGGAATTCCGCAGTGCGGAGGAACATTCTCGTACGCATTTCCCAACGGAACACGTTTGCCCATTGGTTGCACAGAATAGGAAGGTCACGGTAAGACTGAATCCAGTTCTTATAAGTGTTCCAGATAATAGTCTCTGATGTCGGACGGATAATCAACTCCTCATCCAGTCTTGCTTCCGGGTCTACGACCACGCCGCTTCCGTCTTCCGCATTCTTCAAGCGGTAGTGTGTAACGACTGCACATTCTTTTGCAAAACCTTCCACATGGTCAGCCTCACGGCTCAAGAAGGACTTCGGAATCAACAATGGGAAATAAGCATTAACGTGGCCAGTCTCCTTAAACATTGTATCCAGCTGACGCTGCATTTTCTCCCAAATAGCGTAGCCGTAAGGCTTGATGACCATACAACCACGTACGGCTGACTGTTCCGCCAAATCAGCCTTTACAACTAATTCATTATACCATTGTGAGTAGTTCTCACTACGCTTCGTCAAATCTTTCAGCTCTTTTGCCATTGTTCTATCTTTTTTTGCAAAGTTATAAGGTTTGTTGCAATTAAGCAACTAAGAATTATTTTCAATATACAAGTTCACCCTTGCTTGACTTCTCTACCATCAGGCGGCCCGGTACCAGATAAATCTCAAGTCGGCGGTTTTTTGCCCGGTTATCAATAGAGTTGTTATTGTAAAGAGGTTCAGAAAAACCCATACCATAAGGAATCACATAATCCGCATTGACAGCATTTTCCTTAAACCACTCCAGTATTGCCAGCACGCGCGCACTGGTCAAGCGGTCAGTATATGCGGCCGAGCCTGTATCATCACTGTGCATGGCCAGCAGCATTCTGTACATATCCTTTTCCTTCAAATATCCCACATAGGGCTTGAGAAACTTGCCGGCATTAGGCTTCAGCACCGTGTCATTTGGCAGGAACAAATCTTCTACGTAAACCGTTGCTATGATTACCTCTCCGTCACGCATCGTCTCAATGTTCAATCCGGCAGTAACCATTTTGCGGGCCTGAACCTGCTGATACCCTTTTATGTTCTCAGCCTGGCGACCCAGCAAAGGGAATGACAGATTACGCTCCAATGAGCTGTTGTAGAGCAATTCAAGTTCCTCTTCCTCCGTCATCGACGCTCCGTAATCGGTTTTCTCTTTCTTACGCTGCGGCCGGCTTTTCTTTTCCACAGGTTCTGCTGCGACGGCCGTATCTGCTACACTTACAGTATCCGATTTTTCACCTCTGAAAAATTCCCGCACAGCGCTCAGTCCCCGCTTAAAGACGTTGTCATTTTCTTTGGGCGCCTCGGCAGAAACCGATGCAGCCATCAAAGCCAATGCGATGAAAATATATTTTCTTGCTTTCATTACTTTAAAAAATATCCATGGAATCTTCAAAATCCAATTCCAGTTTTATTATTTCCTTGACCTCATCTACGCTCAAGCCCGAGTCTTCAGATTTCAATGCGGAAAAGACCTCTTTCGCAAGGTCATCGACGTCGATTTCCTTCTCAAAATCTCCAAAATCAAGAAACCCATGCTTATCATAATAATCGTAGAGCAAATCTACAATATCCAGCAGCAACTCGTCGTCACACTTGGAAAGCACTTCCGCCGACAATCCGGATTTGATATAATTGACAATTTCCTCTTCCGGATTTTCCGGAAACAATGAATTTTCCGACATAACTCTAACATTTTTGATTAATCTTTTCCGTTCACCTGCATTCCGATGATACCATGAGGCAAGTCCAGCGTCAACCGTTTTTCCGCCTCATCTATAAACACGAAAAACTCTTCCGCTATCGGAATCATGAATTCAGAATCCTCGTTCTCTACGATAAACAACGCGTTCTCCGTTGAGTCGTCCACGTCGACAATCCGACCGACATATTCCCCTTCAGGCGTGAGGATATCGTATCCGATAAAATAATCACAATAGACGTCATCCCCTTCCGAAAGTTCATGACGAAAGACATAAATCCGCTTGTTGACAAAACGACGCACATCCTGTTCCGAATTGACACCGTCCAGTCTCAGCAACACGGTTCTGTCATTTTTCGGGCGCACGTTGGATACAAAAAACGGAACAAAAATACCGTCCATCGACGAAATCAATGTCGAAAATGACGGAATCTCATCCACGTCGCACATGAAAGTGGCCGAAATCTCGCCGTTAACACCGTGCGGCTTGTTATACTGTCCTATCTCAACTATGTCTTTTTCTTCAATCATTATTTCCGCTTTTTCGCTTTTTTGGAACTGCCGGCCTGCGGCTGGTTGATTTCCTTAAAATCGCGGAGTTGATGTTCTGCCGCATTCAGTACGATTCTTCCACCGGAATAGAATGCAAGGTCCTTAAACACCTTATCATCATCAACCCCGTCATTGCTGGCAGCCACCAACTGCTTCTTCATGTGGTGAGCTATCAGCAGTGACAATTGCAGGCGCTCCTCGCCCTCCGGCATTTCCGATGCAATATCAATCAGTTGCTCGATGATTTTACCGTAATGGCGGAAACGTATAGGCGTCAGTCTGTACGGCACCCGCTCCGGCCGCGAATGCAGGCTTTCCGGCTTAATCACCTCACAGGGATAGTCCACATCCAATTGGAAATCAGACATAATGGCCAACTGATTCCACAGCATCTTATTAAAATCTTCCATATCCCGCTGATTGGAAAACAGATTGCTCATAATATCCACAATGGCTTGCGCGCATCTGTTCCGTTCATCACGGTCTTCAATGTGCATGCAATGGTCCACCATTTTCTGCACATTCCGTCCATATTCCGGAAGCACCAGCTTTTCTCTCTGTGTATTATATTCCAACATTTTGCTTAATTTTTCACTCTATTTACCCCAGTACGTTTTTCTTCGGGGTTGTTGTATGAAACTTTTTCAAATAATTTGGCGTCGAGTATGCCAAATCCATGAAATCATTTTCTCTGAACGCCTTTTCCGACAGTGCAATCATATCGCAAGCCAACGGACGGACATCCCTTACAAACACAGCATTCTCATGCTTGATTACCTCTGCGACCTTATCCGCTCCATTGCCCATAAACAGCATTTTATGAGAAGACAGCATATCGGCAAAAGAATTTTCGTCTATAATCATGGGCTGATTAGGCACCACATCATTAAGAGCGAGGTCATAGACACCGGCAAACACCTCCATACGGCGAGCATCAATCATCGGGACAAACAACTCGTCAGGCTCAACCATGCGGGAGAACATCACCGAGACACTCAGCAACTTCAGAGTATTGACACCAATCAAAGGCACGTCGAGACCGAAACACAAGCCCTTAGCTTCCGATAAGCCGATTCGCAACCCCGTATATGAGCCGGGACCGATACTTACAGCCACTGCATCCAGCTTCATTTCGCACTGCTTGGCATAATCAAGAGCATTCTTAACAAAACCGCCCAGCACTGCGGCATGGTTGCGACCCTTGCTGTCTGAGTCATAAAACTTCATCTCTCCATCCTGCGACAAGCATACGGAACAAACGTCAGTAGATGTTTCTATATTTAGTATTGTTGCCATGTTTCTACATTATTTACTATATGTGCATGCAAAGGTAGCAAAAAAATTAAAGCTCAGTTGCACTATTCTATCATAAATGAACAATTATATGAACGATTTTACTTAATTTTGCAGTGAATTATATATCAATTCCTCAATATCAATTTCTTACTTATGATTAATTTCTTCAAAAATGCATCTGGTTCGATTATCGTGCTGGAATCCGACCACAAATTGGAAAGCGCTGAAATAGAAAAACTTCAATGGCTTTTCGATGGTGCAACCCCTCTAAATGAATCATCCATCAGTGGCAACTTCATAGGCCCCCGTAAGGAAATGATCACCCCTTGGAGCACCAATGCGGTGGAAATTACTCAAAACATGGGACTGTCCGGAATCAGCCGTATCGAAGAATTTTTCCCGACAAAAGCAAAGAATCCTTCCTACGACAAAATGTTGCAACGCCTCTACAACGGTTTAGGTGCTGACATTTTCGAAATCAACAAACAACCGGAACCTATCGTTTACATTGACGACATTGAAGACTACAACCAAAAAGAGGGTCTGGCGCTCAGCCCCGAAGAAATAGACTATCTGAAATCGCTCAGCCAGCGCATCAGCCGACCGCTGACCGACAGCGAGGTTTTCGGATTCTCCCAAGTCAACTCCGAACACTGCCGTCACAAAATCTTCAACGGCACATTTATCATCGATGGTGTTGAGAAGGAATCTTCACTCTTCAAACTTATCAAAAAGACATCACAAACCAACCCGAACAAACTGGTTTCCGCATACAAGGACAATGTGGCATTTGTAGAAGGTCCTACAATCGCTCAGTTCGCCCCCAAGAATCCGCAAGGCCCGGATTTCTTTGAGGTAAAGGACATCGAAACTGTCATTTCTCTTAAAGCCGAGACTCACAACTTCCCGACTACGGTTGAGCCGTTCAACGGTGCAGCTACAGGTACCGGTGGTGAAATCCGCGACCGTCTCGGTGGTGGCAAAGCCAGCCTCCCTATCGCGGGAACAGCCGTTTACATGACTTCTTATCCACGTACGGATGCCAACCGCAAATGGGAATCCAGCGCAATGGCTCCACGCAAATGGTTATATCAGACTCCTGAGGAAATCCTTATCAAGGCTTCCAACGGTGCTTCCGACTTCGGAAACAAATTCGGACAACCACTTATCTGCGGTTCTGTCCTGACGTTTGAACACAAAGAAGGCGGTGAGGAATTTGCTTACGACAAGGTTATCATGCTGGCCGGCGGTGTTGGTTTCGCAGCAAAGCGCGACGCACTGAAAGGCGAACCGAAACCGGGCGAAAGTGTCATCCTCATGGGTGGTGACAACTACCGCATCGGTATGGGTGGTGGAGCCGTATCTTCCGTAAACACCGGACAATATGCCAATGCCATCGAGTTGAACGCCGTACAGCGTGCCAACCCGGAAATGCAGAAACGTGTTTCTAACGTGATTCGCGCGCTTGCCGAGTCTGACTCCAACCCAATCATCTCTATCCACGACCACGGCGCAGGCGGTCACCTCAATGCTCTTTCTGAGTTGGTAGAAGCTACCGGTGGCAAAATCAACATCGAGGCTCTGCCTGTCGGCGACCCGACTCTCTCCTCTAAAGAAATCATCGGAAACGAGTCTCAGGAGCGCATGGGTATGGTCATCGAAGGTAAGGACATCGAATGGGTACGCTCGATCGCAGACCGCGAACGTGCTCCGTTCTATGTTATCGGTGAAACAACCGACGACCACCGCTTCGTATTCGAGCAGAAAGACGGTGTCCGTCCGATTGACTTGGCCATGACCGATATGTTCGGAAGTTCACCTAAGACTTACATGGTCGACTCAACTGTTGAGCGCAAACTTTCCAATGCGAAATACAAACAATCTGAGCTCAACTCTTATATCGTCAACGTGCTTCAACTGGAAGCTGTTGCCTGCAAGGACTGGCTCACCAATAAGGTAGACCGTTCCGTAACCGGTAAAATTGCCCGTCAGCAATGCCAGGGCGAAATTCAACTTCCGTTGAGCGACTGCGGTGTTGTTGCGCTTGACTATACCGGCACACACGGTATTGCAACCTCTATCGGCCACGCTCCACAAGTAGCTCTCGCCGACGCTGCTCAAGGTTCAGTTGCATCTATCGCAGAGGCGTTGACCAACATCGTAGGCGCACCGCTTGCTGATGGTCTCAAAAGCGTTTCTCTCAGCGCAAACTGGATGTGGCCATGCCGTAACCAGGGCGAGGACGCTGCTCTCTACCGCGCAGTTGAGGCTTGTAGCGATTTCGCTTGCAAGTTGGGCATCAACATCCCGACCGGTAAGGACAGCTTGTCAATGACGCAGAAATACGGAGCAAAGAAAGTAATGTCACCGGGCACAGTCATCATCTCGGCTGCTGGTGAGGTTTCCGACATCCGCCGCGTCGTATCCCCGGTTGTTCAAAACAAGAAGAACTCTGCTATCTACTATATTGACTTCAGCAATTCTCCGTTAGCTCTCGGAGGTTCGGCATTTGCACAAAGCCTGAACCACATTGGTTCCGACGTACCGATGATTGAATCTGCCGAATATTTTGCAAAAGCGTTTGAGACTGTTCAGACACTCGTTAAGGAAGGTAAGCTGCTCGCCATGCACGACGTTTCTGCCGGCGGTTTGGTAACTACCCTTCTCGAGATGACATTCGCCAACATGAACGGTGGTCTTAACATCAACCTCGACGGATTCAACGATGCAGATACAATAAAAATCCTCTTTGCAGAAAACAGCGCAGTTGTCGTTCAAGTAGAGAAGAAAGCTAAAGCTGCCGTTGAAAAACTTCTGAACGGAAATGGCGTAAAATTCATTGAAATCGGTGGAATCAGCGACGAGCGTTCTGTCATTATCAACAATAACGACAAGGAATACCTCCTCGGCATCGATTATCTCCGTGACGTATGGTTCAACTCATCTTACTTGTTGGACCGCAAACAGAGCGGTGCGACTTGCGCGAAGAACCGTTTCATGAACTACAAGAAGCAACCTATCCGCTACAAGATGCCAAAAGGCTTCAAGGGCACATTGGAGTCATACGGACTTACTCCTGACCGCCGCACTCCTACCGGCATCAAAGCAGCCATCATCCGCGAGAAGGGTGTGAACGGAGACCGTGAAATGGCTTACTCTCTCTACCTCGCCGGTTTCGACGTGAAGGACGTTCACATGACCGACCTCATCTCTGGCCGCGAGACATTGGAAGATGTCAATATGATTGTATTCTGTGGTGGATTCTCCAACTCCGACGTTCTCGGCTCTGCAAAAGGATGGGCAGGTGGTTTCCTCTGGAACGACAAGGCAAAGGCTGCGCTCGACAACTTCTACAAGCGTCCTGACACCCTGAGCTTGGGTATCTGCAACGGTTGCCAGTTGATGATTGAGCTCAACCTCATCAATCCGGAACACAAGAACCGCGCAAAGATGGAGCACAACAACTCCCACAAGTTCGAGTCACAGTTCATCGGTCTGCGTATCCCTGAGAACAACTCAGTGATGTTCAAATCGCTCTCCGGCTCTAAACTCGGTATTTGGGTTGCTCACGGAGAAGGTAAATTCAACCTTCCGGAAGGCATCGAGAACTACAACGTAGTTGCCAACTACGCTTATGCATCTTACCCTGCCAACCCGAACGGCTCACCGAAGGCAATTGCAGGTATCGCTTCTGCCGACGGCCGCCACTTGGCAATGATGCCTCACTTGGAAAGAGCTATCTTCCCATGGCAATGCGGCTTCTACCCTGAAAACCGCCGTCTCTCCGACGAGGTGACTCCATGGTTGGAAGCATTCGTCAACGCCCGCAAATGGATTGAGGAAAACAAAAAATAATCCAGCAAACAGCACATCTTCCGGCAACTCCGGAAGATGCTAAATAAAACAAAGGAGCGAAGTCTGCCATAATGGCGACTTCGCTCTTTTGTTTTGCCATCAAGCGACAAAGTCAATTTCCGTAAAGCACGACTGACACAACAAAAAAAGAGACTGCACGCAGTGTGCAGTCTCTCTATTAATGGGAATTTGCTAAATTCTACAAATAACCTTGGCCGAGCATAGCGTGAGCCACCTTCATAAAGCCGGCAATGTTAGCACCCTTCATGTAGTTGATATAACCATCAGGTTGAGTACCGTACTTAACACATTGCTCGTGAATGTCGCTCATAATCTGATGCAAGCGAGCATCAACTTCTTCTTCTGACCAAGTCAAGTGGATAGCGTTCTGGCTCATTTCAAGACCTGAAGTAGCCACACCACCAGCGTTAACAGCCTTACCCGGAGCATATTTAACTTTGTGCTCGATGAATGTATCGATAGCTTCCGGTGTACAGCCCATGTTGGAAACTTCGGCAACAATTTGTACGTTGTTGGCAACCAACATATCAGCATCAGCCTTACCAAGCTCGTTTTGAGTAGCACATGGCAATGCGATGTCCACCTTCTGTTCCCAAGGTTTCTTGCCCGGGAAGAACTTAGCGTTCGGATAACGTTCTGCATAAGGAGCAACAACGTCATTACCAGAAGCACGAAGCTCAAGCATATAATCAATCTTCTCTCCAGAAACGCCGTCCGGGTCATAGATATAACCATCAGGACCGGAAATAGTAACCACCTTAGCGCCGAGTTCAGTAGCCTTCAAAGTAGCACCCCAAGCAACGTTACCGAAACCAGAGACAGCCACTGTCTTGCCCTTGATGTCGTCACCGATGCGGTGCAACATATTCTGTACAAAGTAGAGAGCACCGAAACCAGTTGCTTCAGGACGAATACGAGAGCCACCGAATTCCAAGCCCTTACCAGTAAATGTACCAGTATGTTCTTGAGCAAGTTTCTTATACATACCAAACATATAGCCAACTTCGCGACCACCAACGCCGATATCACCAGCTGGAACGTCACGGTCCGGACCTAAGTTACGCCACAACTCCAGGATGAATGCCTGGCAGAAGCGCATGATTTCGCTATCTGATTTACCTCTCGGGCTGAAGTCTGAACCACCCTTACCACCGCCCATAGGCAATGTAGTCAAGGCATTCTTGAATGTTTGTTCAAAGCCCAAGAATTTAAGGATTGACAAATTCACAGATGCATGGAAGCGGATACCACCCTTGTACGGGCCAATGGCATTGTTGAATTGTACACGGTAACCGAGGTTGGTGTGAACTTCACCTTTATCGTCTGTCCAGAGGACACGGAAAGTGAAGATACGATCCGGTTCAACCATACGTTCGATGATTTTTGCTTTCTCGAATTCAGGGTGTTCTTCATAAACATCTTTCACTGAGAGCAATACTTCTTTAACTGCTTGCAAGTACTCCAGTTCACCAGGGTGCTTTGCTTCAAGATCCGAGAGAATTTTTTCTACGTTCATAGTATTATATTATTAATAGGTATTGAGTTTTTTTGTTATTCAACGAGAGCAAATATAGGCATTATTTTCAATATGCAACCAAAAAATACGTTAAATTTTATGCTCTTCATAGCATTTTGTCAGATTGACGTTTTTTTTCTTATTTTAGGACTCGATTGCTTTGAATAACGACAATTATATCGTAATTTTGCAAACCGTACAAATAGATATCTACAGAAGAATGCGCAAAAAAATATTTCTCCCTATATTATGTTCGCTGTTGCTTGCAGGCTGTAGCGAATATAACAAGATTCTCAAAAGTACAGATCCAAATCTGAAGTTTGAGTATGCCAAGCAAGCTTTCGAGCAACGCAGATATGTTCAGGCTGCCACTCTGCTTGAAGACGTGGTAAAGATTCTGAAAGGAACAGAGAAAGCGGAAGAATCCCTTTATTTATTGGGTCTCAGCTATTATGAAAACCACGACTACGTTTCTGCCTCCACTTATTTCCAAACATATTATACCCATTATCCAAAGGGTAAATACACCGAACTTTCAAGATTCTACTCCGGCTACGGATGCTATCTTGACTCTCCGGAACCTCAGTTGGACCAGACGATGACTTACAAGGCAATTGAGGAATTGCAAAAATTCCTTGATTACTATCCCAAGAGCGACAAGGCAACCATTGCTCAAAATGCAATTTTCGAATTGCAGGACAAGCTCGTTCAAAAGGAAATCGACAATGCCCAACTGTACTATAATTTGGGAAACTACCTCGGAAATAATTACGAGAGTGCCGTAATCGTAGCACAGAATGCGCTGAAGAACTACCCTTACACCAAGCACAAGGAGCAACTTCAGATGATTATCCTCAAAGCTCGCTTCCAGGAAGCATACCAGAGCGTCGAGGAAAAGAAAGTGGAGCGTTTCCGTGTCGTCCTTGATGAGTATTACTCATTCATCAACGATTTCCCAGAAGGAAAATACAGACGCGAAGCTGACAACATCTACAAGATTGCCACACGCTTCGTGAAAGATTAATCCCGATTAATAAAATTCATTACATAATTTCAATTGACAATGGACTACAAGAGATCAAATGCACCGCTTAACACGGTAACACGTGACGTAATTAAACTTTCTGAAGACACGGGTAATGTCTACGAGACTGTTTGCATCATCGCCAAACGTGCAAATCAAATTGCAGTGGAGATGAAAGAAGATCTTGAAAAGAAACTGAAAGAGTTTGCCACTCTCAACGACAGCCTCGAAGAAGTTTCTGAAAACCGAGAACAAATTGAAATCTCTCGTTACTACGAAAAATTGCCGAAACCGGTACTGATTGCAACTCAGGAATATATCGAAGGAAAAGTCCGCTACAGAAATCCGGCCAAAGAAAAGGCCAATATGGACAGCCGATTCTAACATAAGAACGGGGTTGTAGCCTCTAAGAACTTAAAACGGCCAAGATTCCATTGGAGTCTTGGCCGTTTTTATATACACTCAAAAAACTCACAAAAACAAATGGGAGATTGTGATATTCAAATCACATATCCCCCATTGTAGATTTCGTGCTTCAGGCACCTGTTAACCGAGCCACCTGAAGAAACGATATAGAAAATTATCGGTTCTTTTCAATCATTTCTTTCAGCTGGTCTTTCTTAGCTGTACCGACATGACGGTCAACTACCTCACCGTTCTTTACAAACACTACTGTCGGAATATTACGGATGCCGAACTTCTCACAAGCCTCGTCACATTCCTCAACGTCGCACTTGTAAATATCAACAGCACCTTCGTATTCTGCTGCAAGTTCGTCTACAATCGGTGAAAGTTTCTTGCAAGGGCCGCACCACTCTGCCCAGAAATCAATCACAACTAATTCGCCATTTGTCAGTACATCAGCAAAATTGCTGCTTGTTAATTGTTTAGCCATTTTAATAGTATTTTATGTCAGTTTTAATTTTAAATTTTCAAAAACCTCAGACAAAGATACAAATTATATTGATAAAACAAACACTTACGCTTTCTTTATCTCATATTTCACACCAATGACATCCAATTCCTCAAGCAAGTCCTTACTCAGAAGAATACCGCTTTCGGAAGTCATAAGAAGCGACCTGTTATGTTTCTGATTTTCCAGATTCACTGATAACATCTTGGCTTTCCGGTCATTCCGAGTCACATAATTGTCAAGTGCGGAAATCAACGCCTCATTCTCAAGGTCTTGTTCCGTCAGATTCAACTGAATGCCTTTAATCATACTACCCTGGACATTCTCCATCAGCTGAATGCTCTTGACAGTCATATACACCTTATCGTTATACTTTCCTTTGGCATAGGTGTAGGTAACCATTATCGCATTACCCACAATTCCATACTGACCGTAATTGATAAAATCCTGACCGAACAAACGAATTTCTGCAGAACCCGAATAATCCTCAATCTTGATAATACCAAATTGGGAACCGGCACGGGATGTAAGCCGTTTCGACTCTACGACAAGACCACCTATCGTATATTCCTTATCCGGAGACTGGTCTTCCGAACCGAAGTCCTTCGCTTGCACCGAACACCCATGTTTCAACTCTATATAAAATTTATCAAGCGGATGCGCCGACAGATACATGCCAACCAAATCCTTCTCATAATTCAGTCGCTCAATATCCGGCCACAAATCTCTGTGAGGCATCTCCGGCTTGGTTAAATCCATTACCTCCGCATCGCCAAACAACGATGTGACCTGGTTTTCCTTATCCAACTGATAACGCTGTCCGTAACGAATTAAAGCCTCGCTAAAGGAAGGAGCATCCTCTTCTGCCTTGAAGTCCTCACGACGAATTCCCTCAAAACAGTCAAACGCACCCGACAAAGCCAGGTTGTCAAGCACCTTACGGTTGCATACAGACAGGCTGATACGTTCCACCAAATCATATATTGACTTGAATTCGCCACGAGCCTTCCGTTCATCAAGTATCGCCTGAACGGCATTCAAGCCCACACCTTTGATTCCAGCCATACCGAAACGAATCTCTCCCGCCTTGTTCACACTGAACGTAGCACGACTTTCATTCACGTCAGGTCCTTTTACCTTTATCTTCATGGCCTTGCACTCGCCCATGAATTTAGTCAGTTTCGTGATATCGTTCAAGTTACGGCTCAACACCGCAGCCATATATTCGGCCGGATAATTGGCTTTCAGATATGCCGTTTGGAAAGCCACCCAGCTATAACATGTCGCGTGACTCTTGTTGAAGGCATAAGAAGCAAACTTCTCCCAGTCTGCCCAGATTTTCTCAAGAATCTTCTCATCATAACCGTTGGCCTTACCTCCGTTGATAAACAACGGCTTCAATTCTGCCAGCTTGTCCGCCAATTTCTTACCCATCGCCTTACGCAATCCATCCGACTGACCGCGTGTAAAGTTGGCAAGCAAACGCGAGAGCAACATCACCTGCTCCTGATAGACCGTAATACCGTATGTATCCTTCAGGTATTTCTCCATCACCGGAATATCATATTCGATAGGCTCCTCTCCATGCTTTCGGGCAATGAACTGAGGAATATACTCCATTGGACCCGGACGATACAAGGCATTCATCGCAATCAAGTCCTCAAAAGTTGACGGCTTCAACTCTCTCAGATACTTCTGCATTCCGGCCGACTCAAACTGGAAGGTTCCCGTCGTCCGACCCTCACAATATAACTGATATGTTTTGGGGTCATCAATCGGAATATTGTCAATGTCGACATCCTCTCCCCTATGCTCTTTAATATTCTGTATTGCCTCCTTGATAATAGACAGTGTCTTCAATCCAAGGAAGTCCATCTTAATCAATCCGGTCGACTCAATAACAGAGCCTTCATACTGGGTTACCAGCACCTTATCACCGTCCTTATCAGTTGCGGTCGCCACCGGCACCCAATCCGTAATGTCATCACGTCCGATAATGACACCACAGGCATGCACACCCGTATTGCGCACATTTCCCTCCAGTGACAAGGCATATTTCAGCGTCTCCCGGACTATCGGAGAACCGTAGTTCAACTCATGCTGCAACTCCGGCACATAAGTATAGCAATTCTTTAAATTCACTTTCGGCGATTTGCCATCGACCTCCGGCAACTTGTCCGGAATCATCTTGGCCAACCGGTCACTCTCCGACAAAGGCAGACGGGTAACGCGCGCCACATCCTTGATAGCCGATTTCGCAGCCATCGTACCATACGTGATGATGTGCGCCACCTTCTCCGCGCCATATTTCTGCGTCACATAGCGCAAAACGTCGGCACGTCCGTCATCATCAAAGTCAATATCGATATCAGGGAGCGAGATTCGGTCCGGATTCAAGAAACGCTCAAACAGCAAATCGTACTTAATCGGGTCAATCTGAGTAATGCCCAAACAATAGGCTACGGCTGAACCCGCGGCTGAACCACGCCCCGGTCCAACAGAAACCCCAATCCTGCGCGCCGCCGCGATGAAATCCTGCACGATAAGGAAGTAACCCGGGAATCCCATGTTCTTAATGGTATCCAATTCGAAATCGAGACGTTCCACCTGCTCCGGCGACAAATCCTTACCCCAACGTTTTTCCGCACCCACATAGACAAGATGCCGCAAATAATCATTGTTGTCCGTAAAGCCTTCCGGCAATGGGAAATTAGGAAGAATCGGGTCATGGTTGATGGAATAACGCTCCACCTTCTCCACAATCTCCACCGTATTGGTCAGTGACTCCGGTATATCACCGAACACCTCGTTCATCTCCGCCTGAGTCTTCATCCACTCCTGCTTTGTATAAAGCATTCGCTTATCATCGTCGAGATACGTTCCCGTCGAAATACAAATCAAACGGTCATGTGCTTCCGCATCATCCTCATTGACAAAATGCACGTCGTTGGTACAAACCAATTTGATGTCCAGTTTCTTGGCCATCTCCACAAGCACGGCATTCACTTTCTCCTGCATGGGGTACACCTCCCGATTGGCCTTTGGAACAGTTGGCTTGTGGCGTTGAAGCTCCAGATAATAGTCGTCGCCAAAAACAGACTTAAACCATTTTATAGACTCCTCTGCCTCCTCCAGCCTGTCGGCCATAATCAAACGCGGCACCTCACCGCCCAAGCAAGCAGAGCAGACGATAAGACCCTCGTGATGCTCCGCCAGTTCCTTCTTGTCGGTACGCGGATGGTAGTAATAACCATCTGTCCACGCTTTTGACACCAACTTGATAAGATTATGATAGCCTTTCTCATTCTTAGCCAGCACGACAAGGTGACGGCCCGTATCCTTCTTGTTGGAACGGTCCTCCATACTGTTGTCGGCCACATACATCTCACAACCGAGAATTGGAATGAACACCTTCTTCTTGGCTGCCTCCAACTCCGCAATTGCATCATCCAGAGCCTGCTGGTCAAGCGGCTCAGCCGATTTCAACTCTTCAATTTTCTTTTTCAGTCCTTTGATTTCTCCGTCAATCGGCCCGTTTTTCTTCTTTACATAATCGAAAAACTCTTTCACACCAAGCATGTTGCCGTGGTCGGTAAGGGCGATACCGCGCATGCCGTCCTCGATTGCCTTATCCACCAAAGCCTTGATGGAAGCCTGACCGTCGAGTACGGAATATTGAGAATGGACGTGTAGATGTACGAATGGATTCATATTGTCAAATTTGGGAGTGTAAAATTAATCAAAGTCGGGCAATTCTTATGCGTGAAATAATTCTTTTTTGTAGCTTTGTGCAAAATTTTACTTTAACACTGTGATATATCCCGACAACTTAGAATCCAAAATTGGCTTTGATATAGTCCGCACGATGATTAGCGGACTTTGCACGAATTCTTTGGGCAAAAAAAAGTGTGAGGAGATGACTTTCTCCACCGATTTCGAAACTATCACACAACTGCTGACCCAGACCAATGAGTATCTTTCCATCATAAAGACAAGCAACGACTTTCCAAACGGCAGCATATTCGACCTGAAGGAAGAGCTGACGCGTGTCCGGGCCATCGGTGCTTTTCTGACGGAGAACGAATTGTTCCTGCTCGGAAAAACGCTCAATTCCGCGATGGAAATCTGCGATTACTTCAACGAGGAAAACAGCGCCAAATATCCGGCTCTGAAAACCATAGCCGACAGCATTATCCTTTTTCCCGACATCGTCCGACTTATCCAAAGCATCATCGACAAGTTCGGCAATATAAAGGACAATGCGTCACCCCAGCTTTTCCAATTAAGAAAGGAACTGCTGGCTAAATCCAACAGCGTCAACGGCATGATGCAACGCATCATTTCCCATTACCGCCAAGCCGGAATTCTTGACAAAGACTGCAATCCGGCCATGCGCGACGGCCGCTTGGTTATCCCTGTTGCCCCCATGCACAAGCGAGCCATCAAAGGTATCGTTCACGATGAGTCTGCGACAGGAAAAACCTACTTCATCGAGCCGGCCGAAATCGTGGAGACCAACAACCACATCCGGGAACTGGAGTCTGAGATACGCCGGGAAATCACACGCATTCTGATTTCTGCATCCGACCAAATCCGCCCGCATTTGCCGGAATTAATGGAGTTCTATCAGGTAATCGGACTTTTCGATTTCATCCATGCCAAAGCCGTATTCGCCGACGAGCTCGACGCATCCATGCCGAAGCTGACCGACACACAGGAAATCGACTGGTACCACGCCGTACATCCCGTCCTCTTCACTACACTGAAAAAGACCGGAAAAAAGGTCGTTCCACTGTCCATCAAACTTGACAAGAAGAATCACATTCTGTTGATTTCAGGTCCTAACGCCGGAGGCAAATCCGTCTGCCTCAAAACAGTAGGCATCGTGCAATATATGCTTCAATGCGGCATTCTCCCTCCGGTATACGAAAATTCCCATTTCGGAATTTTTGACAACCTCTTTATCGATATCGGCGACGAGCAATCAATCGAGAATGAGCTGAGTACATACAGCTCACACCTGTCCAACATGAATTTCTTTATGCGCAACGGCAATGCCCGTACGCTTATCCTCATCGATGAGTTCGGTGGAGGTACCGAACCACAGATTGGCGGAGCCATCGCTCAGGCTATTCTCAAGACGCTCAACGAGACCGGACTTTTCGGAGTCATCACGACGCACTATCAGAACCTCAAGAATTTTGCGAACGAAACCGACGGCATCATCAACGGAGCAATGCTCTATGACCGCAACCTGATGCAACCGTTGTTCCAACTGTCCATCGGCACTCCCGGAAGCTCATTCGCCATCGAAATTGCCCGTAAAATCGGCATCCCAGCCTCTGTCATCTCCTATGCGGAAGACATTGTCGGCACGGAATACATCAACATGGACAAATACCTGCTCGACATTGCACGCGACCGCCGCTACTGGCAAAACAAACGGCAGGACATACGCGTAGAGCGGAAAAAGCTGGAGGCATTAGTCGAAAGATACGAGAATGACGTACGGCAACTGAGCATCGACCGAAAAGAAATCATCAAGACAGCCAAGCAGGAAGCCAAGGAAATTCTTTCGAGCAGCAATGCGTCAATCGAGAACGTAATTCACGAAATCAAAAAAGCACAAGCCGAGAAAGAACGGACAAAAGAAATACGCCGCCAGATTGACGAACTGAAACAACGATTGATGGAAGATTCCGATGACACCAAGTCATCGGAAAAAATCGCCGCACTGTCAGCTAAAATCCGGAACAAGGGTAAAAAGGACAAAGCCCAGCAACCACAAGTGGCTGAAAAACCGAAAGAAACGTTCTCTGTAGGTGACTCTGTTACAATCGACGGCAGTAACTCCGTTGGTGAAATCCTTGAAATCAACGGCAAGAACGCAGTTGTGGCCATGGGCATCTTCAAATCAACAGTTCCGCTTGACAAATTGAAAAAGACCATAAGGAAAGCCACGGCCGCCCCAGCCAAGTCCTCCTTTATTTCCTCTGAGACTTCCGACAACATGCGCAGCCGTCAGCTGAACTTCAAGCAAGAGATTGACGTGCGTGGCATGCGTGCCGATGAGGCATTACAGGCCGTTTCCTATTTCATTGATGATGCCATCCAATTCAACATTCATCAAGTGCGCATCCTGCACGGTACCGGCTTCGGCATCCTCCGTGAGCGCATCCGTGAATATCTGCGCACGGTTCCTGCCGTGAGAAGTTTCCGCGACGAGCATGTCCAGTTCGGAGGTGCCGGCATTACCATTGTTGAACTCGACTAAGCACAATACCTAAAAACGAGAGCGACCGACGCAAAATTTGCGCCGGTCGCTCTTATGTTATACAAAGATTTCTTTCTACAGCGGTTTTACACCGATACCGGGAAGGTCTGTCAATGTAACCTTTCCATCAACAATCTTCATTCCGTCAAAAGAATCGTTAGCAATCAGCAAATTACCATCCAAATCAGCCCAGTCAACCATTGGCGACAACTGTGCTGCAGCGCTTACGGCACAAGAAGTTTCAGTCATACAGCCCACCATCAGTTTCATGCCGAGCGATTTAGCCAGAACAGCCATTTTGTAAGCCTCGTGCATACCTGTACTCTTCATCAGTTTGATGTTAATGCCATCATACACCTGATAAGCCCTGATGACATCCGGCAAACGCTGCAGGAACTCATCGGCAATCAACGGAAGCGGACTGCGCTCGCGCAGCCATGCCGTCTCCTCAATCATCGACTTGTCGAAAGGCTGCTCCACAAAAAGGCAATTGCGCTCCTTCAGCCAGTAGCACATCTCCAATGCCTTTTCCTTATCCGTCCATCCCTGATTGGCGTCCACGCAGATAGGCCGGTCAGTCTTGGAGCGGATTATCTCTACCAACTCCTTGTCATTATCCAGACCCATTTTCACTTTCAGCACCTTGTAGGGGGCTGCTTCATCGACTTTCTGACGCACCACGTCGGGCTTGTCGATACCTATCGTATAGGAAGTATTCGGCGCTTTCTCCGGCGACAATCCCCAAATCTTATACCATGGCTGCCCCATTATCTTGCCCAACAGGTCATGAAGCGCAATGTCGACCGACGCTTTAGCTGCCCGGTTATCAGGAGCCACACCGTCTACATAAGCCAAAATCTCCTCCAAACGGAACGGGTCGGAAAACTGAGTTAAATCCAGCTTCCCAAGAAACTCCATCACGGAAGGAATCGACTCTCCCAGATACGGCGGCATCGAAGCCTCTCCGTAACCAATAAGGCCGTCATATTCAATCTCCACCAGCACATCGGGAGTTGTAGTACGGCTGGAGCGCGCCAGGTTGAACGCATGGCGCAACTTTAGTTCATTCGGCCGGAACGAAAGATTCAACCGGCCAGATTTTGTCGTTTTTCTGGTAGGCTCTCCCATCGCTGATATTGAAATCGGGGAAGCCAGAGCCAGCAATCCAAGCGCCGACCCTTTTAGAAATTTTCTTCTATCCATAAGTTAGTTTTTACAAAATACCAAGGATGACGGCTCACCGAAACGATACCCTTCGTTCCAACCTGTCCCTTTATTCTCGACATGGACAAGAACGTATAGTCAAGATAATCCGCATCATCAGGATTCATACTGTTAATTTTCACTCTGCCGGAGCTGTGAATATACCGGCCGTCATCAAGATACATAGCCACATGAGTCACACGGCCAGATTTCGTACCGATAAATATCAAGTCTCCTTTCTCCGCCTCAGTCCTCCAGTTGCGCCAGTTTATCTTCTTTCCGGTCAAAGCCTGCTGAGAGGCATCACGCTGAAGGATTATGCCGTTAGAGAAATAAATCGTCTTCATAAAACCCGAGCAATCGACGGTCTTGGCGGAAGTTCCACCCCACAGATAAGGCACGCCCATCATACGGCGGGCATTACGCTCAATCTTGGCGATATCAAACTCCTGACGCGACCATTCTTCCAATTCTGCCACATCAGCCGCAGCCACATATCCCATCCGGCCATCGGGTGTTTTCAATTTTAGGAAACCGGCTTCCTGTCCCACATACTCCAGTATATTCCCCAAAAGCAAGTCGCTGACCACATTCGTATCATCGGCCGCAGGAGTTCCGTACATTGTAGGCTGATAAGCTGTCACCACATAGCGTTTGGCTGCTCTCCAGGCATTCATCTCCTTTTCCGAAAGCAATTGGAAAGAGCCGGATGTCATATATCCGATATATCCGTCGGGTGTCTGCACACGGTACATGCCGTTATCAGCCTTTTCCAACACCTTCATTGGAGTGCCCATAATAGCCTGCGAAGCCAACTCTGCTGAATTTTTAGCATCCGTACGAAGGCAGGCCACTGAAATGGAAACCAGTGCCCACTGCTGCTTCAAAGAAGCATCCGGCAACACGGTTATCCGGTCATTGTATTTTATTTTCTGAGTGCCCAATTCTTTAAGCAAGGCCTCCTTAGCCTCTGGCAAAGTCGTTTTCCCACTCAAATCATAGCCCTGTGCCGTCTTTTTAACTTCCACATTCCAAATGGCAACCCGTGAGTCAGGAGCATACTCTTTCTTTACTTTATTAATAATAGCATTCACATCCTGCGCCATCATCGACACAGAAGAAAAGAGAACGCTACCTAAAACCAATAACAAAGTGTAAAAATGTTTTTTCATAATACTGTTCCAATTGTATGTTGTCAACAAATTTAACGCATTCCGATAATTTTGACAAATCATTCTGAAAAAAAACAGCGTATAAAATCTGAAAAAATAGCAAGTTATGACTTGCAGCAATCATTTTTTTTCTCTATCTTTGCACCGCATTTTAAAAATTAATTTAAAAACAATTATGAACAAGTACGAAACCGTTTTCATTTTGACTCCCGTTTTGTCTGATGCTCAGATGAAGGAAGCGGTAGACAAATTCACTACATTCTTGACTCAGAACGGAGCAGAAGTAGTAAATGAAGAAAATTGGGGCCTCAGAAAGTTGGCTTACCCAATTCAAAAGAAAAGCACAGGCTTCTATTGCCTGATCGAGTTTAACGCAGAAGCTCCTATGGTTAAGAAGTTGGAAACTGCATATCGCCGCGACGAGCGCGTTATCCGCTTCCTTACATTCCGCTTGGATAAGTACGCTGCTGAATATGCTGAAAAGCGTAGAAATTTGAGAGCTGCTAAGTCAAACAACAAAGAAACTAAGGAGGATTAATCATGGCACAAACACAATCAGAAATCAGATATTTGACTCCGCTTTCAGTTGATGTCAAAAAGAAAAAATACTGCCGTTTCAAAAGAAGTGGTATCAAGTATATCGACTACAAGGATCCTGAATTCCTCAAGAAGTTCTTGAACGAGCAAGGCAAAATCCTGCCTCGCCGCATCACAGGTACTTCATTGAAGTTCCAAAGAAGAGTTGCTCAAGCTGTTAAGCGTGCACGTCACCTTGCTCTTCTTCCTTACGTAACAGACTTGATGAAATAATTTTTAAAGCAGGATTAACGTTATGAAGATCATATTAAAAGAAGATATCACTAACCTCGGCTACAAGGACGATGTTGTTGAGGTAAAGAGCGGTTACGGTAGAAACTACCTTATCCCGACTGGCAAGGCTGTCATCGCAACAGAATCTGCATTGAAAGTTTTGGCAGAAAACCAAAGACAAAGAGCTCACAAGCTTGCTAAGATTAAAGCTGACGCAGAAGCTTTGGCTGAATCTTTGAAGGACGTAGCTCTTACAATCGGTGCTAAGACTAGCGCTACTGGTACAATTTTCGGCTCTGTAAACAACATCCAAATTGCAGAAGCATTGGAGAAACTCGGTTTCAACGTAGACCGCAAGCTGATTGTTATCAAGGAAACTATCAAGGAAGTTGGTAACTACAAGGCTACTTTGAAGCTTCACAAGGAAGTTTCTGTTGAAGTTCCTTTCGAAGTTGTTTCTGAATAATCAGACACCAGATATACCATTAAATAAGCACACGGTTTCTACCGCGTGCTTATTTTTTTAATTAATTTCTCGATTTACAGCTTTTTGCTTATATTTGGATGTCATAGAATGCGATATGGCACAGTCAGATGCGAAAACTTCCGTTTTCGTTTGCTTCTGCTCTCGCCTTTCGCTATATTTGGATAATATAAACTTAATTTTATATCTATGCCTGATTTTCCATCTATAATAGAACAGTTGTTGACCGAATTCGGATGTGCGGATATTGCAGAAAGCGAATTCTTCCGTAATTTGAATGAAGACGTCCAACTCAGAGACGAGTTCCGTCAGTGGTGTGACGAAATGGGTTACCGCGAAAAGGAGGCATTTCAAAAATGCTGCAACGACCTGTCTGACACATCAGAATCAATCTTTGACACATTATCCGATTATGATGAACAATAATGATACAGCTGGCGCCCTGCGCCTTCCCGCAGAGTGGGAACAGCAAGATGCCATCATGATGGTCTGGCCGCACAGCAAAACTGACTGGGCATACATGTTGCCTGAGGTCAGAGAATGCTTTTACAACATTATCAGAGCCATTATCAATGAAAAAGAGCATCTGATTCTAATCACCCCGAATGACGAAGAAGCCGAAAATGTGCCGGTCTTTGACAGTCCTTTTTTCGTAAAAAAGAAATGTCAGTCCAATGACACTTGGGCCCGCGACACTTGCGCCATTACAACCAGCAAGGATGGCAAGCTCATCATCAACGACTTCCAATTCAACGGATGGGGCCTTAAATTTGCCGCCTGCTACGACAACTTGATTACATCCACCCTATTTAAGGAGGGATTGTTTAACGGCACTTATGCCAACCATCTGAGTTTCGCATTGGAAGGAGGCTCCATTGAGAGCGACGGTGAAGGCACTCTGCTTACTACTTCTGAATGCCTGCTTTCTCCCCACCGGAACGGAGGCATGACCAAGGAAGAAATTGAGCGCTATCTTATCAATGCCTTTGGCGTCCGTAAGGTATTGTGGCTCGACCATGGCTATCTGGAAGGTGACGACACGGACAGTCATATCGATACGCTTGCACGCATCGCGCCAGGAAACACCATCCTGTATGTCGCGACTGACGATGAAACAGATGCTCACTACGAAGCCCTCAAGGAGATGGAAAAGCAATTGACAACTTTCACAAACACCAAGAACGAGAAATTCAATTTAGTAAAACTGCCACACCCACAACCCATCTACGATGAAGAGGGTAACCGACTTCCTGCCACATACGCCAATTTCCTTATTGGAAACGGCTTCGTCCTGATCCCGACCTATAATCAACCGGAGAATGACAGACTGGCGCTCGATACCATCCAATCCGTATTCTCCAACTTTAAAATCATCGGAATTGATTGCAATGCGCTGATTCAGCAGCACGGTTCTCTCCACTGCGTCACCATGCAATTTCCGGCCAATACAATCAACAACTTATGAAAAGAACAATCAAGACCGGCATCATACAACAGGCTAATACCGGCGACATTCAGCAAAACATGCAGCACCTCGCACAAAAAATCAAGGGACTTGCCAGCCAGGGCGCCCAACTGATTGTGCTCCAGGAGTTGCATGATTCCCTCTACTTCTGCCAAGTAGAATCTACCGATAATTTCGACCTTGCTGTGGCAATTCCCGGAGAAAGAACCGATTTTTACAGCAAAATAGCAAAAGAAAACGGAATCGTTCTTGTCACGTCGCTTTTTGAGAGACGTGCTCCCGGCCTCTACCACAATACAGCCGTAGTATTTGAGCGTGACGGCTCCATCGCCGGAAAATATCGCAAAATGCACATTCCAGACGACCCCGCCTACTACGAAAAGTTTTATTTCACACCGGGCGACCTCGGATTCAAACCGATTGAGACATCCTTGGGCAAACTCGGCATTCTCGTATGTTGGGACCAGTGGTATCCGGAAGCAGCCCGTCTTATGGCTCTCAGCGGTGCGGAATTGCTCATCTATCCTACCGCCATCGGCTGGGAAAGTAGCGACACTGACGATGAGAAAATGCGCCAACGCCAGGCCTGGATGCTCTCACAAAGAGGCCATGCCGTAGCCAACGGACTTCCCGTCGTAGCCGTCAACCGTGTAGGACATGAGACAGACCCTTCTGGCATGACCAACGGTATCCAATTCTGGGGCAGCAGTTTCATTGCTGGACCTCAAGGCGAAATCCTGTATGAAGCACCGACCGACTCGGAAGTGGAAACCATCGTTGAAATTGACCTCTCACGCTCTGAGCAAGTCAGACGCTGGTGGCCGTTCCTCCGCGACCGTCGCATTGATATGTTCCAGGATTTGACCAAACGCTTTATTGACTAACCTTTTAAAAGGAAAGGCGATATCGGACGTTGTGGAGCAACAACCCCAAAGTGTGGAAATATTCCACAACGTCCTTCAAAACACACTCAGGGGACAACGCACCCAAACATCTGTATTTAAACACATTAACAACACACGCCCGAAATTTTGTCTGTGGCACGATTTTTCCTAATACTCACATAAATATTGTTAACAACTATTCATTTACTGATATGTTAAGAAAAGGATTGTTTTGTAGTAGTATCATTCTCACTGCACTTATCGCAGGAACGTTTACAGCTTGTAAACCCAAAGAAGCACCGAACTACCCCATCGTGGAAGTAGAAAAACCGAAAAAAGAAGACGTCCATATCTATGGAGAATATGTGGGCAGCATCCGCGCATCTCAATTCGTCGAATTGCATGCCCGCGTTGAAGGTTACCTCGAAAAAATGCTATTTGAAGAAGGTAAATACGTAGAAAAAGGTGTCCCCTTGTTCATTATCGACCAATCACAATATAAAGCACGTGTGGAGCGCGCTAAAGCCCAACTCAAAAGAGACGAGGCTCTGGCGGCAAAAGCAGAGCGCGACGTTAAGCGTCTCCGCCCTCTTTATGAGCAACACGCTGCCAGTCAGCTCGACCTTGACAATGCCTTGGCGGCTCTCGACAATGCAGAAGCCAACATTGCCATGAGTAAGGCCGACCTCGACCAAGCACAGTTGGAATTGGGCTATACAGTGATTACCTCTCCGATGTCCGGCTACATCAGCGAACGTTTCGTCGACATCGGTACATTGGTTGGTCCGGGCGCGAAATCAAAACTGGCAGCTGTCGTAAAGAGCGACACGGTTCTTGTTGATTTCAAGATGACAGCGCTTGACTACCTTATGGCCGAAAAGCGTAACATCAAGTTCGGTGAGACCGACACTTCCCGCTCTTGGCAGCCAACAATTTCCATCACACTCGCTGACAACTCGGAGTATCCGCTGAAGGGAATCGTTGATTTCGCAGCGCCACAGGTTGACCCGAAGACTGGTACATTCGGTGTCCGTGCAGAACTTCCCAACCCGGACAACGCATTGCTTCCGGGTCAGTTTACACGAGTAAAACTTCTTCTTGACGTGAGAGAAAACGCTATCGTCGTACCGCGCAAAGCTCTTTCCATCGAGAAAGGCGGAGCCTTCCTCTACATTGTAAGGAAAGACAGCGTTGTCGAGAAACGCTTTGTCCAGACAGGTCCGGAAGTTGACAACAACGTCGTTATCGAGCGCGGACTGAGCGCCAACGAATCAGTTGTCGTAGAGGGTTATCACAAACTTCAACCAGGCACAAAGGCCGTTGCGGTTGAAGCCAAGAAAAATAAACAGGCCGCTGTGCCACAAAAGTAAATTATAGAGAATGAAACCAGGATTTTTTATTGATCGCCCCGTATTCTCAATCGTTCTCTCACTTTTGATAGTGATTGTCGGTTTAATCGGGTTGCGGTTCCTCCCCATAGACCAATATCCGCAAATCACACCTCCGGTGGTGAAAATCAGCGCCTCCTATCCGGGTGCCAACGCGCTGACCGTATCACAAGCCGTTGCCACTCCTATCGAGCAGGAATTGAACGGTACACCGGGTATGATTTACATGCAAAGCAGCTGTACCAACTCTGGTAGCTTATCCATCACCGTAACATTCGATGTCTCTGCCGACCCGGATTTGGCTGCCATCGAAGTACAGAACCGTATCAAGTTGGCTGAAAGCCGTCTGCCTGCCGAAGTAGTGCAGAACGGTATCAGCGTCGAGAAACAGGCGCCCAGCCAGTTGATGACACTGACGCTTATGTCGGACGACCCGAAGTTTGATGAAATCTATCTGAGTAACTTCGCTACTATCAACGTGCTCGACGTGCTCCGCCGTATCCCGGGCGTTGGCCGTATCTCCAACGTCGGAGGCCGTTACTACGGTATGCAAATCTGGGTTTACCCGGACCGCATGGCCAACATGGGACTTACCATCAGCGACATTCAGGCCGCATTGAAAGACCAAAACCGTGAGTCAGCAGCCGGTGAAATCGGTAAGCAACCGATTATCGACGTCGACATCACCATGCCGGTTACGGCATCCGGCCGTCTTTCTACCGTCGAACAGT
This sequence comes from uncultured Muribaculaceae bacterium, assembly GCA_944321875.1. Classification (GTDB taxonomy): domain Bacteria; phylum Bacteroidota; class Bacteroidia; order Bacteroidales; family Muribaculaceae; genus Limisoma. Next base: position 18,645 of record CALUMX010000011.1, on the reverse strand, counting down.
TTGAAAACATCGTTGTCAGAGCCAATACCGATGGAACGGTGGTTCGTCTGCGTGACGTGGCACACGTATCGCTGGAAGCGGCATCCTACACGACTGAAAGTGGTATCAACGGAAAGAATGCCGCCATCCTCTCCATCTATATGCTTCCGGGAGCCAACGCCATGGAAGTGGCAGAGAACGTGAAGAAGACAATGGCGGAAATCAGCAAGAACTTCCCTGAAGAACTGGAATACAACTTCCCGTTCGATATGACAGAATACATCTCACAATCCATCCATGAGGTTTACAAGACTCTTTTTGAGGCATTGTTCCTCGTCGTATTGGTGGTGTTCTTCTCCCTGCAAAACTGGAGAGCGGCTGTCATCCCAATTGTAGCCGTACCTATTTCCTTGATTGGTACTTTCGGCTTCATGCTCATCATGGGATTCTCGCTCAACCTTCTGACGCTTCTGGGTCTGGTGCTCGCCATCGGTATCGTGGTGGATGACGCCATCGTTGTCGTGGAAAACGTGGAACGTATTATGAAAGAGGAACGGCTGTCACAGCGTGAAGCCTCTCACAAAGCCATGCATGAGCTCGCGGGCGCGCTTATCGCCACCTCGCTTGTTCTGGCCGCCGTGTTCGTCCCTGTGAGCTTCCTTGACGGAATCACGGGTATGCTGTACCGCCAGTTCTCTATCACAATCGTAGTTTCCGTTCTTCTCTCTCTTGTTGTCGCCCTGACGCTGAGCCCCGCCATGTGCGCTATGCTCCTCCGTCCGGAACACAAGAAGAAAGCCAAGATATTCCGCAGAATCAACTATTGGCTGGCTCTCGGCAACCGGAAATATGCGAAAATCCTGCACCGCACAGTCCGCAATCCCCGCCGTGTTCTCGCTATGTTCGGTATGTCGCTCGTCGTAATCTGGATATTGAACTACCTTTTGCCTACGAGCTTTATGCCGGAAGAGGACCAAGGTTACTTCACCGTGGAAATCGAATTGCCGGAAGGCGCTACCATCGGACGTACACGTGAGGTTACCGACCGGGCTATCGCGTTCATTGACCAGCTTCCGGCCGTTGCCTACGTACAGAATGTGACAGGTAGCAGCCCCCGTATCGGTTCGACTCAGAGCCGCTCTACACTCACAGTGATTCTGAAGCCGTGGAAAGAGCGTGGCTCCGGCATGGGTGTACAGGATGTAATGAATACCGTAAGCAAAGAGCTGTCCAAATATCCTGAAGCCAAGACCTACGTTTCCCGTCCGCCTGTCATCCCGGGATTGGGCGAAAGCGGCGGTTTGGAAATGCAGCTTGAAGCAAGAGGTGAGGCGTCTTGGGACGACCTTGTAAATGCGACCAACACATTTATGAAGTATGCGCAAGAAGCTCCGGAATTAGGAAACGTATCGTCAGCGCTCCAGTCTGAAATTCCGCAGTTGTATTTCGACGTTGACCGCGACCGTGCACAATTCCTCGGAATTCCGATTGCCGACATCTTCAACACGATGAAGGCTTATCTGGGCTCCGTCTATGTGAACGACTTCAACATGTTCAACCGTATCTACCGTGTATATATCCAGGCTGAAGCCCCCTATCGTGCCAATGCTGATTGCCTCCGTCTTTTCTATGTGAAGGCTAAGAACGGAGCGATGGTACCGCTTTCTGCTCTCGGAACAACCAAATACACCACAGGTCCGGGTACAATTAAGCGCTTCAACATGTTCTCCACATCTGCCATCAATGCAGTTGCCGCCAACGGCTACAGTACAGGTGAAGCCATGGCTGCAATGGAGCGCATCGCTAAAGAGCACTTGCCGGAAAACATCGCCGTTGAATGGAGTGGCCTCTCCTACCAGGAGAAGCAGGCTGACGGACAGACAGGAGTTGTGCTTGCACTGGTACTGCTCTTCGTGTTCCTCTTCCTTGCTGCACAATATGAAAGTTGGATTGTGCCTATCGCCGTACTTCTTTCTTTACCGGTAGCCGCTTTGGGTGCTTACCTCGGCATCTGGGCTTGCGGACTGGAAAACGACACCTATTTCCAGATTGGTCTGGTAACGCTGATTGGTCTTGCCGCCAAGAACGCCATTTTGATTGTGGAATTCGCGAAAGTGCAAGTCGACGCTGGCGGTGATATTGTCAAATCCGCCGTACATGCCGCACAGATGCGTTTCCGTCCGATTTTGATGACCTCTCTGGCATTCGTGCTCGGTATGCTTCCGATGGTACTTGCCACTGGACCGGGTTCCGCATCCCGCCACAGCATCGGTACGGGCGTATTCTTCGGTATGATTTTCGCCATTACCCTCGGTATCGTGATTGTACCTTTCTTCTTTGTACTGATTTATAAAGTAAAACAATTAAATATGAAACAAGTCTTCATGAAAACAAAATCCCTCCTGCCAATGGCTCTCGTTGCCATCGTGGCCGTTTCCATGACGTCTTGTAAATTAGGCAAAGAATACACACGTCCGGAAGTCAACATGCCCGACTCCTTCCAAGTCTCAGCCGACACGACATCGGTATCCGACATTGCCTGGGGCGACCTCTATCAGGACGAGGTGTTGCAAGGGCTTATCAAAAAAGCGCTTGAAAACAACAAGGACATGCTTATTGCCGCCGCTAAAATCAAGGAAATGCAAGCTGCGAAAAGAATCTCGACAGCCAATCTCTTCCCTTCGGTCGGAGTTCTGCTGAATGCCGAAAAGGACGCACAGAACTATGGCGGCAACAGCTACTCTCCTGACCCGGAGGTGGACGCAAAGCTCTCCCTGTCGTGGGAACTTGACCTGTGGGGAAAGTTGCGCTGGGCCCGTGAAGCCGACGTAGCCGCCTACCTGGCTACTGTCGAAGGCCACAAGGCAATGCAGATGACACTCATCGCAACCGTTGCCTCCAGCTACTTTGAACTTTGTGCTCTCGACCGGGAATACAGCATCGTGAAACAGACACTTGAGGCACGCCGCGAAGGACTCCGCCTGACGGAATTGAGATACAACGGTGGTCTGACCTCTGAGACAGCCTACAACCAGGCACTCGTTGAGCTGGCCCGCACCGAGACTCGCATTCCGACTCTGGAAAAACAAATCAGCATCAAGGAAAGCGACCTTGCCATGCTCCTGGGTGAATACCCGCATGCCATCAAGCGCGGCATTCCTCTCGACGAGCAGCCGATGCCGGAAATGCTTCCTGTGGGTCTGCCCTCATCGCTGCTGGAACGTCGCCCGGACATCATCGCCGCCGAATTCCAACTGAAGCAGGCCAACGCAAAAGTAGGAGTAGCCTTCACAAGCATGTTCCCCTCTATCAGCCTGACAGGAAAATACGGTCTGGAAAGCAACGAACTGGGTAATTTTCTCCAGAGTCCCACATGGTTTGGAGCTGCGACCCTGCTACAGCCTCTGGTGGGCATGGCTCAAAACAAAGCCCGCCACAAGGCAAGCCAGGCGCAGTACGAACAACAGGTCTACAGCTACCAGAAGACCGTGCTGAACGCATTCAAGGAAGTCAACGATGCCATCACTGCCATCAACAAGGATAAGGAAATCACCAAGTCGTGGAAAGTATTGGAGGCATCGGCCAGCAAATATCTTGAACTGGCACAACTTCAATATATCAACGGTGTGACCAGCTACATGGACGTACTCGACGCACAACGTGAGTTACTCGAGGCTCAGATTGGCTTGAACAAGGCCGTATTGAGCGAGCTCCAGTCAATGGTTCAGCTCTACAAAGCCCTGGGAGGCGGATATACCGACCCCGATGTATTCAAAAAAGAGAAAGAGAAAAAATAAATACAACTACAAACAATCCTCTCCGGGAGACGTGCTTCATAAACAGGGAAGCGCGTCTCCCTTTTTTATATCGGCAAGTTACTATCTGACGCATTCCATATTATTGCCGGCAATAATCCAACAGAAAAAACATGTGCCGATGTTTTTATATTTCACAGGTGTATGCTATCTTTGCAAAAAATTTTTGGAACTAACAGCCAAACCGATGAAAAATAAATTTACCGAATACGACAGATTCAATCTGTCTGATATAAATAAAGAAGTACTCGGCAAATGGGACGCCGAGAATGTTTTCTCCCAAAGCTTGAAAATTCGTGAGGGACATCCGTCATTTGTGTTCTATGAAGGACCGCCCTCTGCAAACGGTATGCCTGGTATCCACCACGTAATGGCTCGTACCATCAAGGATATTTTCTGCCGCTACAAAACGATGAAGGGTTTCCATGTAAAGCGTAAAGCCGGATGGGACACTCACGGACTTCCGGTGGAATTGGGCGTAGAGAAAGCTCTCGGTATTACAAAGGAAGACATCGGTAAAAAGATTTCAGTCGACGAGTACAACGCTGCTTGCCGCCGTGAAGTCATGAAATATACCAAGGAGTGGGAAGACCTTACCCACAAAATGGGATATTGGGTAGACACTCAAGACCCATATATCACCTATGACAACCGATATATGGAATCCGTATGGTGGCTGCTCAAGCAACTTTACAACAAGAATTATCTGTACAAAGGCTACACTATCCAACCTTACTCCCCTGCTGCCGGAACAGGTCTTAGCTCACACGAGTTGAACCAACCGGGATGCTACCGTGACGTTAAGGACACGACTTGCGTAGCTCAGTTTCGTATAAAGAACCCGAAACCTGAAATGGCAGAATGGGGAACTCCATACTTCCTCGCATGGACAACAACACCGTGGACTCTGCCTTCCAATACTGCACTGTGCGTTGGTCCGAAGATTGAGTATGTGGCCGTACAATCGTACAATGCTTATACAGGTGACAAGTTGACTGCCATCGTCGCAAAACCGCTTCTGTACCACCACTTCAACCAAAAAGCTGAAGGCATCGCTCTTGAGGACTACAAGCCAGGCGATAAACTTGTACCGTTCAAGGTGGTTAAGGAATACAAGGGAACAGACCTTGTAGGCATGCAGTACGAGCAACTTCTCCCATGGGTAAAGCCGGTTAAGGTAGACGAAAACGGCAACTTCGAAGAGGCTTCAGCTGAGGCATTCCGAGTAATCCCGGGTGATTACGTCACAACGGAAGACGGTACAGGTATCGTACACATCGCTCCGACATTCGGTGCGGACGACGCATTCGTAGCCCGCGCTGCAGGAATTCCTTCCTTGTTTATGATTAACAAGAAGGGAGAAACCCGCCCAATGGTCGACCTGACTGGTAAATTCTACATGCTCAACGAACTTGACGAACGTTTCGTCGCTGAATGCGTTGACGTAGAAGCATATAAAGAATTTGAAGGCGCATGGGTAAAGAATGCCTATGACCCGAAATTCAACGTAGACGGCAAGTATGACGAAAAGGCTGCAGCTGCGGCTGAGTCACTTGACATCGTGCTTTGTATGATTATGAAGCAAACACACCGCGTGTTCAAGATTGAGAAACACGTCCACAACTACCCTCACTGCTGGCGTACCGACAAGCCTGTGCTCTACTACCCGCTCGACAGCTGGTTTATCCGCACGACTGCCTGCCGCGAACGTCTGATGAAACTCAACAAGACCATCAACTGGAAACCGCAATCAACAGGTACCGGCCGTTTCGGAAAATGGCTTGAGAACCTTAACGACTGGAACCTTTCCCGCAGCCGTTATTGGGGAACTCCGCTGCCAATCTGGCGTACAGAGGATGGCGAAGAGGAACTTTGCATCGGTAGTGTTGAGGAACTTTACAATGAAATCGAGAAATCGGTAGCCGCCGGTATCATGACAAGCAACCCTTACAAGGACAAAGGCTTCGTACCGGGTGACTATTCAAAGGAAAACTACGATAAAATCGACCTTCACCGCCCATACGTAGATGATATCGTCCTCGTATCTTCAAAGGGCAAGGCGATGCGCCGCGAATTGGACCTTATCGACGTATGGTTCGACTCTGGTTCCATGCCTTACGCTCAAATCCACTATCCGTTTGAGAACAAGGAGGCATTCGACAACCGCGAGGTATATCCGGCTGACTTCATTGCAGAAGGTGTTGACCAGACCCGTGGATGGTTCTTTACCCTCCATGCAATTGCAGGAATGGTATTTGACACTATCTCCTACAAATCAGTAATTTCCAACGGTCTGGTGCTTGACAAGAACGGCAACAAGATGAGTAAGCGCCTAGGCAACGCCATCGACCCGTTCGGAGCTATTGAGAAATATGGTACAGACCCGTTGCGCTGGTACATGATTTCCAATTCATCTCCTTGGGATAACCTCAAATTTGACACGGCAGGCGTAGAGGAAGTGAGCCGTAAATTCTTCGGCACACTTTACAACACCTACTCTTTCTTCGCTCTTTATGCTAATGTTGACAAGTTTGACTGCACAGCACCACAAGTGCCGATGAGCGAGCGTCCGGAAATTGACCGCTGGATTATTTCCCTGCTCAATTCTCTGGTTAAGGAAGTAGAAACCGAACTCGATGATTACGAACCGACGAAAGCAGCCCGTGCAATTGCCGACTTCGTAAACGACAATCTCAGCAACTGGTACGTTCGTCTGAACCGTAAGCGTTTCTGGGGTGGCGACATGACAACCGACAAGTTGTCTGCATTCCAGACTCTCTACACATGCTTGAAGACAGTATCCCTGCTGATGGCTCCTATTTCTCCGTTCTATGCTGACCAACTCTACCGCGACCTTACAGCAGGTACAGAGGGGGCTGCAACTTCCGTTCACTTGGCTGACTTCCCGACAGTCGACGAATCAGTCATCAACAAAGAACTGGAAAAAGAAATGAAGATGGCTCAGGACATCACATCCATGGTGCTTGCCCTCCGCCGCAAAGCCAATCTGAAGGTACGCCAGCCGCTCTCCATGATTATGATTCCTGTCATGGACGAAGCTCAGAAAAACAGCATCGACACAATGGCATCTCTCATTAAGAACGAGGTCAATGTGAAGGCGTTGAAATATGTCGGCAACGACGAAGGCGTACTCGTGAAGAAAGTAAAACCTGACTTCAAGAAACTTGGTCCGAAATACGGCAAAATCATGAAGCAATTGGCTGCACAAATCACCGTTATGTCTCAGAAAGACATTATCGAATTTGAAAAGGCCGGCAAGTTCATGTTCAACGTTGACGGAACAGAAGCAACTGTCGAACTGGCTGACGTAGAGATTATCTCTGAAGACATCCCGGGATGGCTTGTTGCCAACGACGGAGCGCTGACGGTAGCTCTCGACATCACGGTTACAGAAGAGCTCCGCAAGGAAGGTATCGCCCGCGAAATCGTGAACCGCATTCAGAACATCCGTAAGAGCAGCAATTTCGAGATTACAGATAAAATCGACATTGTAATTTCTTCGAATGAGCAAACCGATGAGGCTGTCAATGAATATGCTGATTACATAGCTCGTCAGGTTCTGGCAGAAAATATTGCAATCGGCAACATCGCGGACAACGACCGCATCGAACTGAACATGGAAGAATATCCGGGACTGTGCGTCTCAGTCAAGCTGAACAAGTAAAAACACAAGAATAAATAATTAACCTACCTAAAACCCTAAAGCTATGGCAGAGAAAACAAGATATTCAGATGCTGAACTCCAGGAATTCAAGGAGATAATCCTTGAAAAACTCGATAAGGCTTATAAAGACTATGAGTTGTTGAAAAACGAAGTGACCAACTCAGGCGGTAATGACACTGCTGACACGTCGCCTACATTCAAGGTTCTTGAAGAAGGAGCGACGACGCTCAACAAAGAAGAGTCTGGCCGCTTGGCACAACGACAGATGAAGTTCATCCAACACCTCAAAGCCGCATTGGTGAGAATTGAAAACAAGACCTACGGAGTGTGCCGCGAAACAGGCAAGCTCATTCCGAAGGAACGCTTGAAAGCAGTACCTCACGCAACGCTGAGTATTGAAGTTAAGAATAAAGAAAACAAGAGATAACTTAATGCGAAAGTTACAGATATCCAATGGTCTTTTGTCGGCAATTATAATCTTTTTGGTTATAATTGCCGACCAAATATTAAAAATCTGGGTTAAAACCAACTTCACACTTGGAGAAACACTCCCTTTTACCAGTTGGTTCGAACTCCACTTCATTGAAAATCCAGGGATGGCTTTCGGAATCGAGTTGGGAAGCAAAATGTTTCTGACCATTTTCCGCATTGTCGCCTCCGGATTTCTTATCTACCTTCTATGGAAACTGCGCAATGACAAACGTTACTCCACAGGCTTTTTTGTCTGTGTATCCCTAATTACGGCCGGTGCAATCGGCAATGTCATTGACTGTATGTTCTACGGTTTGATTTTCAACGAATCAACCTTCTTCACCACGGCTACCATGTTTCCTGAAGCCGGTGGTTATGGAACGTTCCTCCACGGCTATGTCGTCGACATGCTCCACTTCCCTCTCATCGAGGGGACATGGCCAGAATGGATGCCGTTCTGGGGTGGAGAGAGCTTCGAGTTCTTCCGCCCGGTATTCAACATTGCCGATGCAGCCATCTCTGTCGGCATGATTGTATTCGTACTGTTCTATTCGAAATACCTGTCAACTCCTAAAGAAGAGGAGACGACGATGCTTAAATAACGATTTTGACATGAAAGTTCTGCCTTACGTAATTCCCGCACTGCTTTTCCTTGCAGCCTGCAAGGATACGCCCGACTATGTCATTGACAAAGCCGAAATGGCAGAACTGATTGCCGATATCAATGAGGCAAACATCATCGTAGAAACGAACGTTGCGAAATACCCAAGCGACTCAACCAAACAATTGCTCAAGCAATCTATCTTTGCGAAACACAACGTCACCAGCGAGCAGTTTGACACATCGCTTAACTGGTATGGACACAACCTTGAGCTGTATGCGAAGATTCATGACGAGGCAATTGAGATTCTTGAGGAAAAGCAGAAACACCTGCAGGACGAAGCACGCAAATCCGGCATACAGATTGTAGCAGCCGGCGACAGCGTAAATCTTTGGAATGCCCCGGCCTACCATCTGTTCAAACCGGAAATAACCGGAAAATTCCTTCAGTTGAGCTTCTCTTACCAAGCTAATCAGGACAACAAACCGGGAGACCGTTTTGCATGGAATCTACGGCTGAACAATATCCGCACATCGGTAGACGCTCTCGTCGGAGTGGATTATAACGACGGTACGGCGGAATATATCTCTCAGTCCGTACAGCCCGACACCAAGAGTACCATCACGCTACAAACAGACTCCACAAAAACCGTTACCCGCGTTTACGGCTATATCGACTACGAAATCGGTTTTGAGTCTGCAATCATTGTTGATGGTATCTCCGTTGTAAGGACTCGCCTGAACCCTGCGATTTACTACAGACGCAATCAAGGTCAGAAAGTTTTGAAATAACCGGATGCGAACACTCGCCCACTATACAGTCTACGATTCAGAAGTCTACAATCTGCACACTTTTGAATTCAAGCCCGACGGTTCAGTGACACATTTCACGACACCCGCCGAGACGGCGCACACACGCTTCATAGAAGGCATACTAATCGCCTCCGGACCACTTTCTGAGGTTGTACGTTCTCAAATAGCGGACCTCCTCACCCAAAATCACGCATCACCACGACAACTCGCCACCAAATTGGCGGAAATCATACCGGCAGGTAAAACCGTGACGCATCTTTACCAGGTGACTTACCCGTATAAACGCATGGAAATCGTCACGATACGATATGTTTTATAACATAATTCTTTTATTTTTTTCACGCCTATCGCTTCCGCATTTGTCAGGCATTCACTATCTTTGCATAATAAGATAGAATGCGGCCCGATATAGGAAATCAAGCAAACTTCCCTGCTCTCGCCTTCCACTATCTTTGTAAATTATTACTTACTACACATAATCCGAGAAATGGCGAAAATTATAGAATATAAGAATGTGGAGATTTACCGCAAGGAACTCCTCGTTTTGAAAAATGTCAACTTCACTCTTGAAGAGGGACAGTTCACATATCTCTTCGGCCGTGTCGGCAGTGGAAAAAGCAGCCTTATCAAGACGCTTTATGCCGAAATTCCCATCTCAAATGGAGAGGCAAGAATCTTCGACTACGACTTGACTTGCATTAAACGCAAGGATGTTCCGATGCTTCGCCGTCAGATTGGTATCGTATTCCAAGACTTCCAACTGCTATCCGACCGTTCTGTTTACGACAACCTTCTGTTCGTACTGAAAGCGACAGGTTGGAAAAACAAGTCGGACATTGACCAGCGCATCGAGGAAACGCTAAAAGAAGTGGGCATGACAACAAAAAGCTATAAAATGCCTCATGAGTTGTCGGGAGGAGAGCAACAGCGCATCGCCATTGCCCGCGCGCTGCTCAACAAGCCACGCCTGATTCTCGCCGATGAGCCGACAGGAAACCTTGACGGAACGACCGGCCATCAGATTATGACTCTGCTTCACAAAATATCAAGTGAAGGCACAGCCGTTATCATGGCTACCCACAACACCTCGCTCACCGACGACTTCCCGGGTCGGATACTCCAATGCGAGGACAAAAAAATCATCGAATTATAGTAATCATACAAGTATATAAACAATCTATTAAAAATGAAAGTATTGAAGTTTGGCGGTACATCTGTAGGTTCCGCAGAAAGAATTAAGAATGTTGCCAACATCGTAACCAGCAAGGGTAAGAACATCGTGGTACTTTCGGCGATGGCCGGAACGACCAACACGCTGGTTGAAATTGCAGACTATCTTTATAAGAAAAATGCGGATGGAGCCAAAGAAACCATCAATCTTTTAGAGAAAAAATATTTTCAGACAATAGACGAGCTCTACTCCAAGGAAAGCTCAAAGGAAGAAGCGACTCGTGAAATCAAGGCCTGCTTCAACTATATCCGCTCGTTCACAAAAGACATCTTTACCCTTTTTGAGGAAAAGGAAATCCTCGCACAGGGCGAAATCATGTCAACCATCATGATGAATCTCTACCTGAACGAGCAGGGCATCAATTCGGTTCTTATCCCGGCGTTGGAATACATGAAGACCGACAAAAACGGCGAGCCTGAGACTCAGTTTATCAAGCAACGTCTCATCAACCTTCTTGACAAGCACCCGGAAGCAGATATCTACATTACACAGGGCTACATCTGCCGCAATGCTTATGGTGAAATCGACAACCTGCAACGCGGTGGCAGCGACTACTCCGCATCACTTGTCGGAGCCGCAATCGGAGCTGAGGAAATCGAAATATGGACTGACATCGACGGTATGCACAACAACGACCCACGATTCGTTGAAGGCACAAAACCTGTTGAGAAACTGAACTTTGAGGAAGCGGCCGAATTGGCTTACTTCGGAGCAAAAATTCTCCACCCGACCTGCATCCAGCCGGCAAAGCTCAACAATATTCCGGTGCGTCTGCTCAGCACGCTTGAGCCGACCGCAAAAGGTACGCTCATCGGTAACGAGTCTGTCAACTACGCCATCAAAGCCATTGCCGCAAAGGACAACATTACTTCCATCAAAATCAAATCCGGAAGAATGCTCCTCGCCTACGGCTTCCTGCGCAAGGTGTTTGAGATTTTCGAATCACACAAGACTCCTATCGACATGGTCGTAACATCAGAAGTCGGTGTATCTGTAACTATCGATTCCGAGAAGAATCTTGACAATATCCTTGACGACCTCCGCAAATTTGGCACAGTAACAGTTGACCGTGACATGGTAATCATCTGCGTTGTCGGCAATCTTGAATGGCAAAACTGCGGCTACGAGGCGATGGCAATGGAAGCGCTCAAGAATATTCCGGTAAGAATGATTTCCTACGGTGGTAGCAACTACAATATCTCGTTCCTTATCCGCAAGGAAGACAAAGTAAAAGCGCTTAATCAACTCAGCCAAGTTTTATTCAAGTAAACAGAATTTATTATGACAGTATTCCCAATAGAGCAATTCAGCAACATTGAAACGCCGTTTTACTACTACGACCTCAATCTGTTGAAGCGGACATTAGGAATTATCTCAAAAATAGCATCCGACAACGGATTCCATCTGCACTACGCAGTAAAAGCAAACGCCAACCCCCGAATCCTTGAGACAATCAAGGATTTCGGACTGGGGGCCGATTGCGTTAGCGGTGGAGAGGTAAAGGCTGCCGTTGAGGCAGGTTTTGCCGCAGATAAAATCATGTTTGCAGGCGTAGGTAAAACTGACAAGGAAATTGAATATGCTTTGGATGCCAATATCCGCTGTTTCAATGTCGAATCTCTTCCTGAACTTCTGAACATTGATGAAATCGCCCGTCGAAAGAAAATGATGGCTCGTGTTGCCGTACGTATCAATCCGAACGTCGACGCACACACCCATCACTACATAACTACCGGACTTAACGAAAACAAATTCGGTATCAGCCTTGAGCAACTGGATGATTTCGTCAAAACAGCATTGACGTTGGAGAACATCGATCTTTGCGGCGTACACTTCCACATCGGTTCGCAGATTCAGGACTTGACACCTTTCGTTACGCTATGCTCAAACATCAACGAAATACTCCGCCACCTGGAATCACTCGGCGCGTTGATTTCAATCGTTGACGTCGGAGGCGGCCTGGGTATCGATTACGAGCAACCCGAAGAGAATCCGATTCCTGATTTTGAGACTTATTTCAATATATTCAAGAAGCATCTTATCCTAAAACCCGACCAAGAATTGCATTTCGAGCCGGGACGTTCCATTGTGGGACAATGCGGTTCGCTCATCACGAAAGTTCTTTATGTAAAAGAAGGTGTTGAGAAGAAATTCGCAATCGTCGACGGCGGTATGACCGACTTGATTCGACCTGCACTCTATCAGGCACACCACAAAATCGAAAACATATCCAACAGCGAATCCCAGATTGACGATGTCTATGATGTTGTCGGTCCGATTTGCGAATCATCGGATACATTCGGAACAGACGAACGACTTCCCCTCATCTCAAGAGGCGACTACCTTGCTCTCCGCTCGGCAGGAGCCTATGGTGAGGTTATGGCATCCGGCTACAACTGCCGCAAACTGCCGGGAAGCGTCTTCTCCGACGACCACCTATAATATACACTTATGGCACGATATATGAACCTGAGGGGTATGGGCGTAGCCCTTGTGACCCCTTTCAAGCAAGATAAATCAATCGACTATCCGGCATTGGCCCGACTTTTGGAATACATCATCCAAAACAAAGCTGACTATTTGGTCGTTCTCGGCACAACAGCCGAGACACCAACGCTCAGCGAAGCGGAAAAAACGGAACTCAAACGCTTTATCGCAGAGCGCGTACGCCGCAGAGTACCGATGGTGCTCGGAGTTGGCGGCAACAACACAATGGCTCTCGTCGACTACCTCAAAAATACAGACTTGTCCGACTATGAAGCCATTCTTTCCGTAGTGCCCTATTATAACAAACCTTCTCAGGAAGGCATCTACCAGCACTACAAAGCCATTGCGCAGGCCTCACCCCTGCCCGTCATCCTCTACAACGTTCCAGGAAGAACGGGCGTAAACATGACGGCCGAAACGACTCTGCGCCTCGCCCGCAACTTCGATAACATTATCGGTATCAAGGAAGCTTCCGGCAACATCACTCAGATGGACGACATCATCAAGAACAAGCCCGAAGACTTCATGGTCATCTCGGGCGACGACGGCATCACATTCCCACTGATTACGCTGGGAGCCGTTGGCGTTATTTCCGTAATCGGAAACGCGTTTCCCAAAGAGTTCAGCCGCATGGTGCGTCTCGCTCTGGAAGGAGACTTTGAAAGAGCTCTGCACATACACCACCGCTTCACAGAACTTTTCAGCCTGCTTTTTGTCGATGGTAACCCTGCCGGCGTAAAATGCCTGCTGAACGCAAAAGGTTTGATCGAGAACGAACTGCGTTTGCCGCTCGTCCCGACCAAAATCACAACTTATCAGAAAATCCGCGAAGTGCTGAGCAAGCTATAGCAATTCTGCTATGAGCCGGCCACCTCGCTGAGGATTTTTGCCAAAGCGTCCGCACGCTGCACTCCTGACTGACGCCAGCGCACGGTTCCTTCCTTAAATACAATCAGGGTAGGCACCGACTGCACGTTAAACTCCGCAGCCAGTTCCATATTCTTATCAACATCGATTTTAAGGATACGGGCAGTTTCTCCCACCTTCTCTTTCAATTCCTGCAAGATAGGGTGCATCATTTGGCACGGACCGCACCATGTAGCGTAAAAGTCAACCAATGTAGGTGTCGATGAAGCGATAGCTTCTGAAAATTTCTCTGTCATAACTTGTTTTTATTTAGAAACAAGCCTGCGGCAGAAATAGTTCAGTACAAAAGCCATCGCTTAGAGGAATTTTTTCGAGTAAAATGTTGCAAAATTCAACAATAAACTCTACCTTTGCATCGCATTTGAAAGATGGTCCAGTAGCTCAGCTGGATAGAGCAACAGCCTTCTAAGCTGTGGGTCGTGGGTTCGAATCCCGCCTGGATCACTGAAAAAGGGAGTATATAACGCGTTAATATTTAACCGTTTATATCTCCCTTTTTCTGTTTATGAGCATTGCCCAAGAAATAAAAAAAAGGATTTTATGTCCAATGTTGGACTAAAACACTTGTCCAAAACTTGTCCTTTAATTTATTTCTTCAATTATGGCAACATTAAAATTAGCATTGCTTCCAGCAAAAGCAAACAAAGACGGAAAAATTAAAATCCGGATTGCAGTTTCACACAAACAAGAGACCTGCTACATTGTAACAAGGTTTACTGTTGACTCTACAGCACAGTTCAAGAACGGACAAGTAGTCAAACGTTCGGATGCTTCTCAAATAAACATGAAGCTACGACATATGCTAAACGACTACCAAGAACGTCTTGATGCAATTAGCAACCAAAGGCTCTATACATGCAAACAGCTAAAAGACATAATCGTTAACTCCTCAGTAAGCAAAGAAGACGCTACTTTTCAATCTGTCTGTAAAAAATACATATCCGAACTTGAAGAAGAAAGCAGATCCGGCTATGCTAAACTATTGGAAAGGAACAATAGATATTTTACAGAATACACAAATGGGAACATTCTTCTTCATGACATCACCCCTATACTTATAGAAAATTACGCTCGTTTCCTAAGAGTCAAAAAAGGTATAGGAGACACAACCGTAGGCATGATGATGTCGCACACACGAACTATTATTAATAGAGGTGTAAAACAGCAATTAGTAAGGTATGAAGTGCACCCTTTTATCAACTACACAATATCAGCATCAAGAGTCCGTGAAGTTGACCTCTCAATTGAGGCATTCAACAAAATCAGACTTGCGGAACCTAAAGAGAAGAAACTTCGGGTAGCCCATGACTTGTTTTGCCTTTCATTCTATCTCGGAGGAATAAATCTTATTGACTTACTTCAAATAAATTTCAAGGATGCCGATATGCTGGAATATGTACGAACAAAATCACGTAATACTACCAATGGAAAAAAAACAATATGTTTCAGCATCCCTAATCAAGCGAAGGAAATAATTAGCACTTGGATGAATAGAAATACTGGCCGACTTGACTTTGGCTATAAATTCTCCTATCAGAACTTTTCCAGATACGTCACACGTTCTCTTGCTACGTTAGCAAAACATCTTGAAATTAATGAAAAGGTAATATATTACTCAGCGCGCAAATCGTTTGCCCAATACGCATCTGAAATTGGCATACCTGACGGCATTATAGATTATTGTCTTGGGCATTCAGACAAATCGCGAGGTGTCATCCGCTATTATACAAAGATTCGGCAAAAGCAAGCAGATATGGCTATCTCCCGTGTAATTGATTATGTAAATAATCCAAGCAAATACAAGGAATACATAGAGCTCAGAAAAGATATCATGCTCATCCATATTTAAGTAATTATGAACACCAAAGAGAAAATAACGGGAGCGTTTCGCAACGCTCCCGCCATTATAAATTAGGGATTTAGAATATGTTTTAAATCAATCTGGAATATTTTAATAGATAATGTTGCCCAAAATAGGAATATTCCATCCACCTTTGTTGCCAGATAAAACGCACCTCACTTCTTTAGCTTGTATACAAATATTCCGAAAACAATCAGTACGGTTACCACAACTGCAGAAACGGCAAAGCCTCCAATATCGACTTTGGACACAGGCTATGAACGACAGCTAAAAAGGTTATATTTTGATGTTTCCAAGTTAAATTTTTGCTAAATCTGTTATTTAACATATTTGCAATTTTACTCAAAGTTGGCAATCTTAAAAAAATAATGTACCTTTGAAATTATAAACTATATTGTCATGCCACACATACCGCCCAAAAAACTCACTCTACGAGCATTTAGAATTGAGAACCCAAGTTTAACCGAGCCGCATTCGGGCATTTTAAGGTTTTTACAGCAGGTGCTTACTCCTGAATCCACTGCTGCCCAAAGGCGTATGCCTCTAAATGCAGAAGACCCCGACAGGGATTTATTGGCTAATTTCACGTGGGCAACAAATAATGCATATATATTCGGCATGATGCTCCGAATAATACCAGCAGATAACGGGGGTGTGCTAAGTGAAGATTTATTTCAACGGCCAACAATAACAATGGCCGATGTAAATGCTGGTCACCCTGACCAAAGCCAATACAAAGACCATTTTTATTTTGCACTAAATAATAACTATCTTGTTACGACTTTAGCAGGCAATGTAAATATAGACCGTTTACAAACTTACCTAAACTGGTTACTTGAAAGAGTTAGAGGTGAACGCCTGTTCCAACTAACGGAGCTTACAAAATTACCCGAAGGAGTACCCTTTAATCAGATTAAGGATATTCAATTTGTTGGAGGATGTACGACTGTTGCCGCAGTTCCAACCGAGAACGAGTCAACAACGTTTTCTACCTCTTTAGGAAATTTGACAGATAGGCTGCTTGAATTGTTAATGGGTACTGATACGGCAAACCTTGACCGCATACGCTCCAACCAACTTGTGGAGGCCCGCTTATTTCTTAAGTTGAAAGGCAAACCAAAAGAGATGGCACAAGAGGAGTTCCAACGTGTAATGGGAGCTATTGCAACAAATGTAACAAACGATAGTGGTATCGTTGTGCGCACGAAAGATGGAAACAAATATACAGGTGCTGCTGTTAAGATTAAAAAGGCAGTATCCGTTGAGTGTATA
Organism: uncultured Muribaculaceae bacterium; assembly: GCA_944321875.1. Lineage (GTDB taxonomy): Bacteria > Bacteroidota > Bacteroidia > Bacteroidales > Muribaculaceae > Limisoma. The sequence goes on along the minus strand of CALUMX010000011.1, from coordinate 1,504 downwards.
GGAGCAAACCGTATCGTAGAGGAGCAATTGAAACAGGAAATGGAGCTGTTTTTAAGTGAGATAAGAACACAACAAAATGATTAGTCTAATAGTCCGTATATTTATAGCAATAGCTGTGGCTTTGCTACTTTCTATTGCTGGAGTGAGCGGTAATGCAGTAGTCTTGCAAACACTGTTCACTGTGCTGGGCATTGTCTTTTCTATCTCCATGAGTTTATTGGTGTCCTTTAGTCTCTCGAAAATACTAAATAAAAAAATGCGTATGGCACTTCGTGCTGCAATTACTACTACTCGCACTAATCTATTGCTTGATTTTGGTATTGCAACACTGGCATTGGTTATTGCTCTTATATGGGATGAAGATTATTTAAGGTTATCCTTTAACTGGTTTTCCATTGATATAATGCTTATTGCCGTTGCATTGGTTGCCGTCTCATTAGTGTATGAAATTCATAATTTTCGCAAACTGCATAAGCTGCATACCGATATTGAAGATGCTGTCATTGCAGAGGAAACAAGCAAAGCAAATCGCCAATAGTTTTATTGGCGATTTTTCTTTGAAAGCAGCTCTTAAGATGCCTTTGCTTATACTCTCATCTTTGAGGAATACTCTGCAAGCTCGCCAGGTAATGCGTAGCACATTTTATAGTCATTCGCTTTACAATACAACACCTGCAAGCTTTATAAGCGTGGTGTGCCGAGTAGCCGAGCTGCACTTTGTCCTCATAAGACTGTCTGACTCCAACTAAATACCAAATATCATTATATTTCTCTCATCGTGGTTAAATAAATCTCCGTATCAAATTTTTTAACGGCGTTCTGAATGTCCAGACCAACAAACCGAGGAATACCGCGACAAGAGCGTTGAACCATTTTAAGCGGAACTCCTGCCATACGGTTAATTCCCTTTCTACCGGATACGGAACATGTATGCTATCTGTTTTGCTGAAATATAATGTATCACGCAGCAGCTTGTCTCTGTATAAGTATCTGTACTTCTCAATGAAAACTGTATCTCCTTTGTCACGAACGACAATGCTGTCTCGCTTGTAAATGCTGTCATACTGGTACTTGTTGACGTAGGTTGTATCGTACCTGACGCTTTCGAGTGGAATATACTTTGTTGTGCTACATCCGAACCATATTGCTGACACCAGCAATATGATGGCTATATAAAACAATCGTTTCATAGAATATACCGTTTACAAAGAATATACAGTTTTTCGCGCTCCTCAAGACCGTTGTATCCACCGTTGATACGCTTGGTGATTTGCTTGAACACATCCTTGTCGCTCGTACCTCCGAGCTTCAGTGCAAGCTCGTTCAGTCCATTTCTCGCCCAGAACTCCGCCGCCGACAAAGCCGCGAACTTCGGCATCGCCAACAAATCCGGCTGAAGCAAAAAATCCGTATCGAGAGCTTCGCTTACAAGGGCATAGTTTGCCTTGCCGGTCACCTGGATAAGGCCACGACCACGATAACGCCATCCGTCACCGCTTGCCTC
>CALUMX010000010.1 GCA_944321875.1 uncultured Muribaculaceae bacterium | reverse complement strand
GTGTTCCAATACACGCCTATCGGACATCTTGGCGGTTTAAACTTTGCTAATTTGGGAACATGCGGACATTCATTAAAGAAAAATGTTGTTTGTTCCTGACAAAAGGAATGTGTTTGGCATATTAGTATTTAATGTAATTAATAAGAAATGAGGAAAGTATTTTTTGCAGCTTTATGTATCCCGTTGGTTATTGTTGCAATGACAAGAAAAGAGAGTCCCCAGAAAGCAGATGTCTTGATGAAGAAGTTGTCTGCGATTCCCGATTCTGTCTATCAGGACGTAGCCAAGGAGGATTTGTTGCTCGATGAGGTTTATGTAAAGTTGGCCCGAGATGGTTGGTCGTCAGACGAAATCAAAGCGATTATGGGCGACTATATCAAACAGAATCGATCGAAAGTCAAGGGCTCGATGGAATATGGCCGTTATGCGAAGCAGTGGTTGCCAACGTTCGGCTATATGCCGGGCGGTGACACAATTTATCAATTTGTGGACACGACCTACTCTGAAGCAATGTTTAAGGCCGCATTAAAGGCCTCTCCCCGTAATTCTGAATTACCTTATGACAATTACTACCTGTCGGAGGATTATTCACCGGAGCCACGTAAATCAGGAACGCGGCAGCCGGGTGTGTTCCGTGCGTCCAAGCCGAAACCATCGTCTGGCCGTATTCACTGGATTCAGGTGCATCCGGAAGACCCCGATAAAATCATGGTAGTGCCTGACGGTTCGGGTATCTATCGTACGGACGACTGCGGAAAGCACTGGGATTTGATTACAGACCGCATTCCTGACCGCCAGTATAGAAATTACGTTACGCATTCTGCGATTCCGGTCGACCCTGACAACTGGGACCACGTCTTCGCTTTTATGGGAGGCGGTGGCAATCCGGTGTACCATACGAAGGACGGCGGTCAGACTTGGACAAGGGTTCAGGGTGCGACTCATCACGGTTTCAAGCGTGGCCATGCTTTCCGTGACGCGGAAGGCAATCTGAAGTTTATCGGAGCCGTTCAGCGCGGTGGAAGCAGCTACTGGACGAGTGACTTGTGGATTAGCGAGGACTCCTGCCGTACGTGGACACGTGTCGACGTGCCGGAGGAATTGCTTGACGTGCGTGACGACAGCGGATTGAAGGGTTTGTGGTTCCAGGAAATCGCTTTTGACCCGACAGACCGCAACAAGATATATATGCCGACATCGAAAAGTATTCTTTATTTTGATGACGGTGCAAAGAGCGAGATTGTAAACGGCAAGCGCGTTTACCACATCAAGAAGATGAGTTTCAAGGTGTTCAATCAGGACAGCACGGAGTTGCGCTGCGAGGGCGTGAATTTCCCGTTCAACGCAACGACTCAGTCGTTCCTGAATGTCAATCCTAACAATCCGCTGGAGATGTGGTTTGCCTGTGCGTCGCGTAACGTATCGTATGGCAACCATACGGCTCTTTATCGTTCGCGTGACGGCGGCAAGACGTGGATTACGCTCCGCGAGTCTATTTCAGGTATCGGTTCCGGTGCGATATTCGGTAACGAGTCGCCGTGGGGCTGGCTTGGTGGATTCGGTGTCAATTACATTGACCAGAACTGGATTTACGGATGTTCCATGAGTTCGGCTATCAGTAGTGACGGCGGAAAGAACTTCTGGGAATATGCGTGGGGAAACCGTATGACTTCCTTGCAGGATGACGGAAATTACTACAGCGTATCGAACGCACGTCACAATGCAGACAACCACTGTATCGTTTCCCATAAGAGCGGTCGAGTGTTCCGTGGTTCGGATGCCGGCCTTCTGATGCGTGACAAGAACGTGAAGAACAACGAGTGGGTCAATATCAGTGGCGATATGGGTCAGCAGCTGTTCTACTCTATTCATACAAATGAGTTCGGCGACCAATTGATGCTGGGTAATACGCAGGACGTCGATGTGCAGACTTACTATGAAGGCCGCTGGGGTCACTGGCGTGGCTATGAGGGAACCTTTGCTATGGTGAATCCCTATTCGAGCATGTGCTACTATCCGAGTGGCGGTGGCGGTATCGACGGCCTTGACTACGGCAGCTGGGCGAACGCTCAGACAAAAGCCGACGTATGTACAGGTAACTGGTATGTGAAGCAGGGAACGAAACTCTTCATTGTGGAGGATTTCGGACGTACGGCGAGACAGGTGGACGTAAAGGGCCGCTATGTCAACATGTATGCGCTTTCCCGTGACCCGAATGACGGCGGCAAGTCGACACTCTGGGTGGGTACAGGCTACAACATCCTTAATTATTCGAAGGACAACGGTCAAACGTTCTCAGAAGATTTGTTTATCGACGGAATCAGCAATATCGAGCAGATGGAGGCTGACCCGATGCACAGCAATCTTCTCTATATAGTTGCGAAGAAGAACAACCGCGTCTATATCTACAAGTGCGACATGAACACGAAGAAGGTTGTGGAGGATTTGACTTACAATCTGCCGGCTTACAACAAGGTTTCACGCCTTTTCTATCATGAAGGAAGCGGAGACCTCTATTACTGGAACGACAACATCGGTATCTACCTTTTGAAGAATGGTGAGAAAGAGTGGAAGTACTGGGTGAAGGGTTTCAACGCTGCAAAAGTAAAGGCAGCAACGATGAACTATACGACTCAGGAAATGGTTATTGCCGACTACGGACGTGGCGTTTACGTTGCCGACCTGGAAACTCCGAGCGACCGCTTTTTCGATAACGGTTTCCAATTGAAGGAGTTGTCGCATGTGGGTAACCGCCGCACAATCGGTATCGATACGAAGTGGACGATTCCTTTGTACTACCACTATTACTGGACTGTAAACGGTTCTCCGGTGGAGAATCCGTCGCAATATCTGACTGCCAATCTGAATGACGGAGATGAGGTTCAGCTGCGTCTGCAACTGCGTGAGTCGCCGGACGTGGAGACACTCTCAGCTGTCTATACAGTGAAGAAATCGGAGAGTGAGACGATTGACCTGAAGGCTGGCAAGGCTTTGTACTCTAACGGAAAGGGCCGTGTTGACCTAGGCTATGTTGATAAGTTCGCAAAGGACTTTACGCTGGAATTATGGGTGAAGCCGGAAACTACTTCCGGAACCATCATTGCCAACCGTCAGAAGGATGCCGACCGCGAGTCGAAGGGCTGGTGGCTGGGTATTCAAAACGGCAATCTGATGTTCCGTTATACGCCCCGAAACGTTTTTGCCCGTCCTACTTATGAGGCAGCTCCCAGACAGCAGTTTGACATAACGGGAGGTGCTCTTCCGGTTGGAAAATGGTCGCACGTCGCAGTGACGGAGGAAAAGAACGGAATGATTACGCTTTACGTCAATGGCGAGAAGCGTGTTGCAAGCACGAGAGAGTTGTCTGACTATTCGCTGAACAATGCCGTTTATCTGTCGCTCTTTGCAGATGGCTATGAGTGGGTGCCTATGACCGGTGCCGTGGATGAATTGAAGATGTGGAACTATGCCCTGACTGAAGATGAGGTGAAGATGGCGATGTACTCTCACCACTCTTTGAACGAGAACGGACTGGTTTACTACAACAGCTTTAACAACGGAACGCTGGAAACAGACAAGGAAGTCTTCTCAAAGGCTGTGCCGGCTCCACGTGTGCGTGCAGAGGTGACGTATGAGGATATGCCGGTTACGGTAGCTGCTCCTTACATGGCGATGGCGGAAGTGTCAGGCCGTACGGAATTCGCAGACGGAGACGTCTCACTGGTAGCCGTAACTCCGAATGAGGGTACAGACCCGGGCAAGCTGTGGGCTTTCGGCTATGATACGAATACTTGGATAGATGGAATAAAGTCGAATTTGAATACCAGCTATTACAAATTCCTTCCGAAGGCAGTTATCCTGCGCAAGTTCGCATCGGCTAACGATTCCGATTTGGTAACGCTTGAGTTCCCGTTGGGCAATGTCGACGTAACCCGTCAGTATCGTCTTTACATGGCTGATTCGGATAAACTCCCAACTTACTGGAGCACGGTCGGAACGCTGACTTGCGACCAGGAAGCGGGCGTGATGCGCCTGACGGATGTCTCTTTGAAGACAATTCTGGGCAAGCGTCTGATTATCGGATGGCTTGACAACGGTATCGAAATGAACATCAGCGACAGAGACAGCAGCGGCCGTATCGTGCTTTACGATGAGACTCCGCTGTTGACCGACGTGGTTGCCCGAACGATGGGTAATGAGCCGGAACCGACGCAACCGTACGGACTGGTGACTGACAATACATATTTCAAGGCGCTTGACAAACTTTCATTCGTCAAGAATGAGGCGAAAACTCAGTTCCGCATCAATCCGCTCGGCTTTGGCGATTTCGGTGACGAGACCGAAGTTACGATTTCCGGAGAGGATGAGCGTCTGATTCCGATGCCGGTGACGGTAGTCAACAAGATTACGATGAAATCCATTGGCAATCATCTGGCCTTGAACAAGGGTGGTGCCTCAATCGGTGATGCTTCGCTCTATGCGCCGCTCAACCGCTGCAACACATTCTCCATCATGGGATGGGTGAGAATTGATGACGCGACAATGCTCACAGGCATGCGTCCATTGCTCTTCTTCCGCAGCACGCAGGCAGGAGCCACAGGTATCCACTTGCAGGATGGCTACATCCGTTTCCACTGGAACGAGGAATCCTGGAGCTGGGGAACGGCAACTACGCTGAAAATCGAGAAGACCGACGTGGGCCGCTGGATGCATGTGGCTATGGTGGCAAGTCCGACAGCTCTCGACTTGTATCTGAACGGCCAGCGCTACAGAGTGCAACGCAGCATCTCGAAGCCACGCATTGAGTCAGAATTAATGCTGGCCAAGAACTTTGCCGGTGACACTTGGTTTACGGGCGCATTCGACCAGGTTTCCGTCTGGACACGCTCGCTGACACAGGAGGAAGTCGTTCACTACATGCAGAATGGTGTGAAACTCAACGATGAGAACCTCCTCGTCTATGCCAACATGGACTACCTTGACGACAACAACCAGTTGCATGACGCGAAGAGCGACAAGCTCATCTCGACGAACGGTACTGCGGAGAAGAACAATGCAACGACTCTTCCGTTCCGTCCGGTAAGCGTGGAGAAGCATGAGGAAGGCGTGGCCGACGACAAGTGGTCAGTTTCTGTCAATGGTACAGAAGTAGGCGGATTCCTGTCGACGTTTGACAAGCTTCCGTACAACTACATCGATTATAACCGCTCGCTCGACATGCCGTTGCTGCAGGAAAGCTATACTTTCCTTATTACGAAGTATCCGGCATCACAGGCAGACGACGTGGCAAACTTCGTGTTTACTCACTCAGCGGTAATGGCCGGTGACAATCTGCTGTTGAAGATTCGTCCGCTCGGTTCGACAACTCCGTTTACGGATGTATATGCACAGACCGCGACGGAGAACGGCAAGGTGACTTTCCAGGTTCCGTTCAGCCAGGTGCCTCAGGCAATGGAAATGATGGTAATGGTGGAACCGGCCGACGGTACGCGCCCTGTTGAGGCGGCTGTAAGTCTGTCGGATACAGATAAGGACCCGAACGCATACATTCTCAACGACCAGTATGACAACATTCTGGTGAACGTGAAAATCGTTTCAGGAACGGTAACCGAACCGTTGAATGTGGTTGTCAGCGAGACAGAGTATGCTTCGATTGAGAACGGAGTTATCGAGCCTAATACAGGCAATGCACTGATTGCTGTCAAGATTGACCGCACACACCTTGACAAGCTGGGATGGAATCCGCTGACTATCGGTGTGGAGGGCGCATTGGCAGAACCGTTGAGAATGCAGGTGGCTCTTGAGCCTCGTGTAAGACTTGAGCTTGACAGCGATGAGCCGGTTGTAGCTCATGAGCGCGTAATGACGCTCCCAGTGAAGGTGGAAGTCGAGCAGGGTATCATGCCTGATGATTTCGGACTTGAGACGATTTCTGATTTTGTGACAGGTACCAACACGAATGCCGGTTATCTGTTCTCGAACAGTTCTGTGAAGCTTCCGGCTCTTGAGTTTACCGGAACAGCATTGGCCGAGCACGACGGATGGAACCTTGTGGGTAATCCTTATGCCGCCAACATCAACATGACGAAGCCGCAGAACATGTCGTATGATGAGAACGCGATGACGAAGTTCATCTATCAGTTCGACCCTGCGACGAAGACTTATCAGGCTTACGACATGACGGTTTACGACGACAAGCAGGCAATTCTGCCTTATACGCCGTTCTTCGTACAGGCTTTGCAGGACAATGCTGAACTGACCGTCTCCCCGGTAGCGAAGAGCACGGAACTCAACCGTAAGGTATACTCTTACGATGTTTCAGAGGAGCAGTTTGCTGTCTACGTTTCCCTGCTTGTCAACGGAGAGTTGGCTGACCGCACGAAACTGGTGTTTGACACGAGCGCTTCCAATCAGTTCAACTTGAACGAGGACGCTCTGAAGTTCTGGAGCTTCGATGAGAATGCCAACCAGATTTATACGAAAGTCTATAAGCATGACCTCTCCATCAACACGATGTTGAACGACGAATGCGAGGTGCCTGTCGGACTTCTGCTGTCGAAAGACGCTGAATACAGTATCGTGATTGACCGTGTGACTGCCGATTACGGCGCTGACATGAGCTTCATCGACAATGAATATGGCATGGTCGAGCAGCTCGTTGAGGGATTCCGCTACGATTTCCGCATCACTAACGGCGGCCGTTATGACGACCGTTTCGTTATCCGTCTGAACATGTCGACCAGCGGTGCCGACAATGTGAAACGCGGCGAACACCTTGTTTGGGCAGAAGGCGGATACTGTCACGTGAGCGGCTTGAAGGGTGATGCCATGATTAGAGTCTACGACGTTTCGGGACGCGAGGTGGCAAGCGAGCGCACTTCAGCCTACGAGTGGAGCACTCCGCTGAACGATGGAGTATTCGTAGTCAAGATTGTCGAGAATGGAAAAGAGTATGTTGCTAAAATTTTGGTGAAATGAAAATGAAACTATTGACAAATATATCTGCTGCTATCCTTGGTTTGTGTCCGGTGCTTGCATCGGCACAGACCATCGAAATGCTTGATGTCGTGCCGGCAAGCGGTTCTGCTCAGTTGCAGGCTGAGATTGACTTGCAGGGAAAGGAAATCGAGAAAGTAACGGCAGTGGCCTACAGCATGAAGAACGGTTACAGCGTGGAGACTTCGGAAGACTATATTCTGGAGGACGGCCGTTATATTGCCGCTGTCGCGCAGAATGCGGCAGCCGATGCCGACAATGCCTACATGATGAAGGTGACGTTTACAGACGGTACTTCGGTGTATACGGACTGCATGCTTCCCAACAAGGAGACTTTCCGCTGGCTCACGGAGTTGCAGTGGACGGCCGCACAACCGGGATACGGCAAGGTCGAGATTGACCAGGGTATCGACGGTGGAAATGCTGTCAACAACGGCATCCGCTATTACAAGCTGATTGCTTGTCATGCCGACGGTTATGTGACTTATGGCAATATTGAAGGTGATTATACCCGTTTCGAGACCAAAATCGGAGTATCGGACGGTGGTCAGGGCTCCTATGGCGACGTGCGCTTTATGATTTATGCGAACGATGTGCTGAAAAAGGACCAATTGATTTATTCCAACAGCAATCCCGACAAAGGCAACAATCTTTCGATTGACGATGTGAGCTTCTCAATGGAAGGTGTAACCAAGTTGCATTTCAAGTTCGGCCTGTATGATAACAACTGGTCTGACCACAGCTATCTGCTCTTGCCGCGTCTTTATCTGCCGACGGTAGAGAAAGAGGCGCAGACCGTGACGATGGTGACTGATGGAGGAAAAGTAGCAGACCGGGTAACGTCGATTGACCTTCAGGCCACGACTTCCGCGTCCAAGCCTGTGCATTATGTGATAGCAGAAGGTAAGGACCTTGCTGAAATCCGCAATGGCAATCAGTTGGTACTGTATGCAGGAAAGAAGGGTAAGGTTGTGGTTCATGCCTTTGTGTTTGGCGATGAGTCACACTATGCGGGCGTAAGCTCGGTGACTTTCGATTTTGACTTGACACCGAAGTTTGAGTATCTCGGAGAGCAGACACTCTCGGATGGCAATACATACGCTTATTTCATCGCAGACCCGTGTCTTCGCACAATCTCAGGAATGCAGCTCAGTTTCAAGAACAATCCTGACCTGATGACCAATGCCGGTACGCTTGACGTGTTGCCTTACCTGATTCAGAAGGACGATAAGGCTCCATGGATTGCTGCCGTACCGAAATCAGTTATGCCGTCTGACTTTTTCCGTATCGAGGCAACGTTTGCCGATGAATATGAGGAAACTGACTTTGTCAGCGATTATTACGACGGTGGCCGAGCAATGGTCTTCGGTTCAGACCTCCCGGCCGGCAGTTATGTGCTTCATTCCAATTATAATTCGTCGACTTCCGTTGACCAGGCAGTGTCGATGGTGCCAATCAATCTTGCCGGCACAGTCTATCCGAAGGGTTTCGGTGTGCATGCGGTGGGTTACGCCACGTTCAACTTGGCAGCCGGAAAGTATGACCGTTTTGTAGCTCATGTGGGTAAACAGAGCGGCCGTTCAGGAAACATCGAGTTCGTGCTTAGCATGAACGGAACGCAGATTGCGACTACCGGTTCCATCAACCAATCGAAGAGAGGTGACTGGGATTATCCGGTGGCAGCCGACATCACTACGCTTCGCATCGATGTGAAGGATGGCGGTGACAACATCGGAAGTGACCACGGTTCAATGGGAGGCGTGCGCTTTTACTACACGGCAGAGGAGCGTCAGGCGCAGAGCATTGAATGGAAATCCGAGAAGGAAATCAACGGATATAAGCCGTTCGACTTGAATCTGGATGCCGTAGCCTCATCCGGTCTGCCGGTTTTCTACAAGGTTGTTGAAGGCCGTGAGCTGGCGTCCGTGGAAGGTAACGTGCTTCACATTACCCAAGTTCCTGAAGGAGTGTCGACCATTAAGGTGGCAGCTTATCAGCCGGGTAATCTGGAATGGGGCATTGCTCCGGAATTTGTCTGCACGATGCGACTCAACAACGCCTATGTGGTAGAGCGTGATGCGACCCTCGTGCTTGAGAACTGCGAGACATTGGGAGAACTGACGGTGTATGCCGACCAGTATTCAGCCGGACAGGTCCGCGTGAAAGGCGGTCTGGCAACGGTCAAGAAGCTGAATCTGAAATATACATTCTACCCGCAGGAGTACACGTTTGTGACATTCCCTACGGATATGAACCTTGACAAGGTAGGTAACCTGGCAGAGCTGGGCTTCCCGTACAGTAGCCTGGCTGAAGGAAAGTCATATACGATTTACGCGTACGACACGTTCAAGCACGCTGAGACACCCGATGGTGACAACTGGACTCCGCTTCCTACGGCTGACGTGAAGGGCGGTAAGGGTTACGTTGTCCGTTTCAACGGCGTGGCAGATAATGAGCCGGTTGAGGCAACCTTTGTCATTGAGAACTCTGAGTTGAAACTCGACGAATCTCTGGAAATTCTCAATCTTACGGTGGATTTCGGCGATACGGAACCGGGAACGATGCAGACTCTTTACGTGCGTCCGCAGAATGTGAGCGGCAACACGTTGCGTATCGATGTGAAGTATGACCCGACAGATTTGTCCGACCTTCCGGTCAGCCATGAGCGAGCTTTGCGCGATGCCCGCGTGACGTTTGTTCCGGGTTTCTCCGGCATCCGCCTGACGCTTCCAGACAATACACCGGCGAAGGTGGCCATTTACGACGCTTCCGGCAAGCATCTGAAGAAAGCCGTCCGCTATGTGTCGCCGATGATGATAAACATCGAAGACCTGAAGCCGGGAGAATATCAGATGATTGTATCCTATGGCAATGCCATCGGAGTGAAGACATTTGTCAAGCCTAAGATGTAGAGTAGAGAAGAAAATTAAATATGAAGAAAACAATGTTATTGGCGGCTGTTGCACTTTGGAGTTTCTATGCTCCGGGTGCGGCAGCTGTCGTTTCCGACACTGTCGCATTCCGGCACAAGAGTCTGTCGGAGGTGGTGGTTACGGCCAACCGCGACAACATGAAAAAAATCAACGCCACACAGCAGATTGTGGTCGTGCCCGATGATTATATCCGTCATGCCAATGTGCAGAACATGAGCGACCTGCTTCGCGAGACGGGAAGTGTCATCGTGCAGAAAAGCCAGCAAGGTGGCGGTAGCCCGATCCTCCGCGGTTTTGAGGCTTCGCGTGTGCTGCTGGTGGTGGACGGCGTCAGAATGAACAATCTGATTTACCGTAACGGACACTTGCAGAATTCCATTACGGTGGACCAGTTCATGATGAACGACGTGCAGGTGCTCAACGGTTCGTCTTCGTTGGAATACGGTTCGGACGCGCTGGGCGGAACGATTGTGTTCAACACGCAGAATCCTATCCTCGAGAACAAGTCGGGACACGCCGTCCTGCGTTACGGAAGTGCCAACAACGAGGGAACGGCGCATGTGGATTTCAATTATGGAACCGGCAAGTTTGCCTCGATGACTTATTTCACGTTCAGCAATTTCGGCGATTTGCGGAGCGGTGCCAACCGTAACCCGTTTTTGCCGAAAGACGATGCCTACATCGTGCGTGACGGCTATGTGGTGATGAATCCCGACGGCAGCGACAGCTACGTTGAGAATCCCGACCCCAACAAGCAGGTGGGTTCCGGCTATCTGCAGTACGACATGCTGCAGAAGTTTCTCTATCAGCCCAATCGCGACGAGAAGCACATCGTTAATTTTCAATTGTCGAATACGAACGATTTCGGCCGCTACGACCGCTTGACGGAGACATCGGTGAAGGACGGAGTGGTTACTCCGAAATATGCGGAGTGGTTCTATGGACCGCAGTTCCGCCTGATGACATCCTACACTTACGATGCTACGAACCGTTTGGGAGCAGACAAGGCAAAAATCATCGTGGCTTACCAGAAGATGAAAGAAAGCCGTCACAATCGTAAGTTTGGCGATGAGTGGCTCAACAACCGCTGGGAGAATGTTGACATTGCGACGTTCAACAGCGACTGGATTAAGCGTTTCGGCGAGAGTCACCGCATTCATGCCGGACTTGACGCGACGCTGAGTTTCCTGAAGTCGACTGCCAATCTGGAGAGTATCAGCGACGGCAGTGTGAAGGACAATACGACCCGTTATCCAGACGGCGACAACCACATGCACACGGTGGAGGGTTTCTTCATCCATCAATGGTTCATCAATCCGAAACTGCGCATGAACGAGGGTGTACGCTTGGGTTTTGCCAACACTTATTCGAGTGTACTCGACGTGAAGGAGTTTCCCTTCTTCGGCAGTGACGAGATGACCCGCAACAACATGACCTACAGTTTCGCGTGGGGCTTGAACTATCTGCCGGCGCGCACTTGGAAAATCGCTACGTCGCTGGCAACGGCCTACCGCGTGCCGAATATCGACAACACTTCAAAGGTGTTTGATTCGAAGACGGGAACGGTGACCATCCCGAACGCTTCTTTGAAGCCGGAGAAGACGGTTTCGCTCGACTTGAATATTACGAAGCACATCGATGACCGTTTCGTTTGGGAAAACGTATTGTTCGGTACCTATTATTTTGATGCCATAACCGTGGGACGGGGCACCTTCAACGGCCAGCCTACGATGGAGTACGACGGTCAGGTATGCGATGTCTATACGAGTCTGAACAGCAACCGCGCCTGGCTCTGGGGTTTTTCAACCTCGATTCTGGCAAAGCCAACCCGCAATGTGGAGCTGAACGGAACGTTCAACTATACATTCGGCCGTATCGTCAGCGGAGAGGACCGTCCGCTCGACCATATTCCGCCGGTGTTCGGCAAGGTGGGTGTGGCTTATCTGACCGACAACAACCTGGGCCGTTTCGATTTCTATGCGCTCTACAACGGAAAGAAACGCTACGATACCTATAATTTCGACGGCGAGGACAACATCAACTATGCTACCGTCAAGGGCGAGGACGGTCAGGGTACACCTGCCTGGTTCACGCTCAATCTGAAGGGTAGCTATCAGGTGGCAAAAAACATGACGGTGCAGGCCGGCGTGGAGAATATTCTCGACACACAGTACCGTTATTTTGCTTCGGGCATCAACGCGCCCGGTCGCAACATCTATGCGGCGCTTCGTGTCAACTTCTAAGCCTGACGCTGCTGAATAAAGAACCACCGCCCTTATCTGCGAGAAAAGCAGATGAGGGCGGTGGCTTGTTTTTTGTCGGATGCTTCTTCAGGAGCGGCCGGCGATTTCGTCGTCAAACTCTTGCAGAAAGGTCTCGAGAAACGCATGGCGGCTTGCTGCGATGCGCCGTGCCGTAGCCGTGTGCATCAGGTCTTTCAGTTTCAGCAGTTTTTCGTGGAAGTGGGCGATGGTCGTTTCCTCAGAGCCTGATTCATCGTAGAACGGCCGTCCTTTGGCCGTGCCGTACTCAATGGTGCGCACGATGCCGACGGCTCCGATGGCGTCGAGACGGTCGGCGTCGCGTACGATTTGCGCTTCCCGTGTGGCAAGTGGCCGGTTTTCGCCCTTGTTGTAGGAGATATTGGCAATGATGTAGTCCACATGGTCGGCCTCTGCCTCCGAATAACCGTAGCCGAGCAACGTGCTGCGGATGAGCTTCCGTTGGGCTTCGGTGTCGGCAAACAGTTTATGGTCGGCACAGTCGTGGAGCACGGCTGCCGCCTCAATAATGCGAAGGTCTCCGCCTTCGCCCGCCTGCAGAAGCCGGGCATTGGCCAGAACCCGGCGGGCATGGCGCAGGTCATGGCCCGTGCGGTCACCGGCAAGGCAGCGGGCCGTAAATTCGAGCAATCGGTCTATCATTCGATATAAATCATTTTTTTCGTCATACCGCCGTCGATGGTGATGTTCTCACCATTGATGAAATCGTTACCCTCCTCGCAGAGCACTACGCACATGCGAGCGATGTCTTCCGGCCGTCCGACACGTTGCGACGGGTGTTGCAGATGGTCGTCAGGACGCAGTGCGCTGTAATCGCCTGTCTCAATCCATCCCGGCGAGATGCAGTTGACCGTAATGTGGAAATCGGCCAAAGAGAGAGCCAGCGCGTGGGTCAGCGAGAGAATGCCTCCTTTGGAGGACGCATAGGCCTCGGTGCCCGGTTCGCTCTGCATCCAGCGTGAGGAGCAGATGTTGATGATACGGCCATAGGGGTTGGGCAGCGGCAGGCTCTGGCGGTGGCGGGCAAGACGGCGTGAGGTGATGAATGCCGGGCGCAGGTTGGTGGCGATGACGCGGTCGTATTCCTCCAGACTGATTTCCGTAATCGGGCGATAGCTGAACACACCGACATTGTTGATAATGATGTCGATGTCGCCCCATGCCTTGATGATGCGGTCCATGCACGCTTCGAGAGCCGAGGCGTCGGTCACGTCGACCGGATGGAACTGCGCTCCGCAGGTCTCAGCCGTGGCACGTCCGGCCCTCTCGTCGATGTCGCAAAACGCCACTTTGCATCCAGCATTGACGAAAGCAGCCACGATGGCCTTGCCGATACCGTTGGAACCACCCGTAACAAACACACGGCGGGGTGGAAACTTTACCGACACTGTGCCGGGACGTGCGCCTGACGGCGTCAGCTTTGCCGGTCGGTGCGCACCTGCTTTCTGCTTTTGATATTCTTCAAATTTTTTCTCCAGATAATTATCAGCCATAATCGTTGAGGTATGGGAATTTTGTTAAATCGGGTATGAAATTAGTGTAAAAGAATTAAACTTCGGCTGATTTGCATTGAAAAGTTGTGGAAAATTTGTGGCGATTGTGTCAAGCTGCATCTGCTGCTGGCCGATTTCTGTTGTTGCCTTTGTTTTAGGAGTGGGCGGACGATGAGTCTGCAATTATTATTTTTTACGATGCCTTGTGTATATTCCGAACTTTTCTGAACTTTACGGGAAATTTTAACCTTGTAGCCTGTTCTTTAGCGTAATGCGTTGCTATATTGTTAATTACCAATAATATAAAAGCGATTGCTACTAAAACGGGAGAATACCTATTGTACGAACCACCAATATTATAAACAAACATATTATTTATGAAGAAAACAAGATTAATTGGAAGTTTAATGTCATTGTTGCTGTGCAGCAGTGGCATGTTTGCCCAGTCTCCGGCGATTCCGTCGGACCCTGTGATTGAGGCAAACGTGAAATCGTTGCTTGAGAAAATGACCTTGGAAGAAAAAATCGGTCAGATGTGTGAGCTTACCGTTGATATGATAACGGATTTTGAGGCCAGCCGGAAGCATGGATTTACCATTGACAAGGCAACACTCGATACCGTGATAAAGAAATATAAGGTCGGCTCGATTCTGAACGTTCCGTTGGGCGTTGCGCAAAAGAAGGAGGTTTGGGCTTCCGCTATCAAGCAAATTCAGGATTTGTCAATGAAGGAGATAGGCATTCCGTGCATCTATGGCGTGGACCAGATTCACGGTACAACCTATACGCTTGACGGTACGATGTTTCCGCAAGGCATCAACATGGGTGCGACTTTCAACAGAGAGCTGACCCGCAGAGGTGCGGAAATATCGGCTTATGAGACCAAGGCCGGCTGCATTCCCTGGACTTATGCTCCGGTAGTGGACCTGGGACGTGACCCTCGCTGGCCTCGCATGTGGGAGAACTATGGCGAGGACTGCTATGTAAACGCCGAAATGGGAAAGGCTGCTGTGGCTGGTTTTCAGGGTGACGACCCTAACCATATCGGAGAATACAATGTGGCAGCCTGCATGAAGCACTATATGGGATACGGAGTACCGGTTTCGGGAAAAGACCGCACACCGTCGTCCATTTCGCGTAGCGACATGAGAGAGAAGCATTTCGCGCCTTTCCTCGAAGCCGTTAGAAACGGAGCGTTGTCGGTAATGGTCAATTCCGGTGTCGACAACGGTATGCCTTTCCATGCCAACCGTGAATTCCTTACGGAATGGCTGAAGGAAGACCTCAATTGGGACGGTATGATTGTGACGGACTGGGCCGACATCAATAACCTCTGCACGCGCGACCATATCGCTGCAACAAAAAAAGAGGCGATTAAGATTGCCATCAATGCCGGAATCGACATGTCGATGGTGCCTTATGAGGTTAGTTTCTGTACTTACCTGAAGGAACTTGTCGAAGAGGGCGAGGTGCCGATGAGCCGTATCGACGATGCCGTTGCACGCGTGCTCCGCTTGAAGTATCGTTTGGGCTTGTTTGAGAACCCATATTGGGACATTAAGAAATATGACAAGTTCGGCTCAGACGAGTTTGCGGCGGATGCGCTTCTTGCGGCAGAGGAATCGGAGGTGCTTTTAAAGAACGAGGGCAACGTTTTGCCGATAGCGAAGGGCAAGCGAATTCTTCTGACAGGACCGAATGCGAACTCTATGCGTACGTTGAACGGCGGTTGGTCGTATAGCTGGCAGGGACATTTGGCTGATGAGTGTGCCGGAAACTACAATACCATCTATGAGGCATTGTGCAATAAGTATGGCAAGGAGAATATTGTCTATGAGCCGGGTGTGACCTATGCGCCTCATAAGAATGATAACTGGTGGGAGGAAAACAAGCCTGAAATTGAGAAGGCTGTGGCTGCCGCCGCCGGTGTGGACGTGATAGTTGCCTGCATTGGAGAGAACTCCTACTGTGAGACTCCGGGTAACCTGACCAATCTTACATTGTCGGAAAATCAGCAGAATCTGGTGAAGGCACTCGCTGAGACAGGTAAACCGATTGTGCTGGTTCTTAACCAGGGCCGTCCGCGCATTATCAATGAAATTGAGCCATTGGCCAAAGGCGTAGTCAACATTATGCTTCCGAGCAATTACGGTGGTGACGCTCTCGCCAATCTGATGGCAGGCGACGCCAACTTCAGCGGAAAGATGCCGTTCACTTATCCAAAATACATCAATGCGATTGCCAACTATGATTATAAGACCTGTGAGAACATGGGACAGATGGGTGGTAATTACAATTATGACTCTGTTATGGATGTGCAATGGCCTTTCGGCTTCGGATTGAGCTATACGACTTTCAGTTACAGCAATTTCACGGTTGATAAGACGTCGTTTACAGCCGATGACGAGTTGACGGTCACTGTCAGCGTTTCCAATACGGGTAAGGTGGCAGGTAAGGAAGCTGTGCTTCTGTACTCAAAAGACATGGTTGCCAGCAGCGCGCCCGACAATATCCGTCTGCGTAACTTTGAGAAGGTGTCTTTGAATCCGGGTGAGACAAAGACTGTAAAGATGACTCTCAAGGGTAGTGATTTGGCATTTGTTGGCTATGACGGCAAATGGCGTCTTGAGAAAGGTGACTTTAATCTGAAATGCGGTGACCAGTGGATTGACGTAAAATGTACGGAGACAAAGGTGTGGGAAACACCCAATAGATAAAATCGACAAGGGATGTTCGGCTGAAAAGTAAACATCTCTGGTTAAGCGGGAGTATTTCTCACCGTTCGGCAAACCCACGTATCAGAGCCTTCTTATGGCTTGATACGTGGGTTTGTTCGTATGGGTGGGCTGTATAGATGTGAAAACTTCCATTTTCGTTTGTCGTTGCGCCCGCGTTTTATTAATTTTGAATAAAATAGGATGCGGCTCGGCATAAAAAATCAAGTAAACTTGTTTTTTGTGCGCTCGCCTTTCACTATTTTTGTGATGGCGAAAAAATATAAAGAATGAAAACTATTCAATGTGAAAATATCTGGATAAGGCTTCTGCTCTGGCTGATTATTTCGGTGACGGTCGTATTGGTATTCGCTTCGTCGACATCGCCTTTTTATGTGACAAACGGAGGAGACAGTGCCTTATACAGAAGTGTGGGCTATATGTGGCAGCAGGGAAGCCTGCCGTATGTGGATATTTTTGACAATAAAGGTCCTTACCTGTATCTGATAGAACGGCTGGGTGCACTGTTGAGCGGTCAGGCTGTGTGGGGTATAGTGTTGCTTCAGGTACTGAATCTGGCAATCGTTGCCGAACTGTGCTACCGCATTGCCCGTATCTTTACGGCAAAAGCCGCGATGGCGGCCGGTGCAACGGCAATGGCGTTTGTCTATCTTATCATCACTTTTCAGGGTGGAAATCTTACGGAGGACTGGAGTTTGCTTTTCATGTTGCTGCCACTCTATCTCGCCTTGCGCCGCATTAAGGAAATATCGAAGCCGGAACCGCCGCTTTATGCCTTTATCTATGGCCTTTGTTTCGGTGTCCTCAGTTTTATCCGTATCAACAATGCCTATGTGATTGTCGGTGTTGTGGTAGGAATCGGAGCCTTGCTCATCATGCGCCGTCGTTTCCGGGAGTTGGGAATGGATGCGCTGTGGTTTGTGGTGGGAATGGTTGCCGGTATGGCGCCGATGTTGATTTACTTTGCGGCAAAGGGTGCATTGGGCGAGATGTTCTATTGCGTGTTTGTCTATAACCTGAAATATTCGGAAGTATGGCCGACTTTGCAGAAAATTTCCTATACGCGCAACTTGTGGCTGCTGTTGCCGTCGCTGATTGCGTCGTATGTCATTATGGTCTATGACCGCAAGAACCGGACAAACTACCGTTACGTCGTGTTTGCTTCGGCTGCCGTATTTTTCCTGGCTTTCTTCCGCAGTACAGGTTTTATTCATTATTACCTGTTGGCCATGCCTTTGATGCTGACCATGTTTGCCGCCGCGCTGGCGATGAGCAGCTGGCAGGCTTTTTTGGTAGCGCTGGTGGCCTATGTCCCGTTTTATCAGGAGGCGAAGGCGGTGTTTGAGAATGTGAAGTCCGGCTTTGACATCGATGCGGGCGACCGGGCCTATCAGCATATTGGTTCAGTAATTCCGGAGGCCGACCGCGACGATGTGTTCCTTTATAATCTGACGCTTGCCCATAACGCGGCCGTAACCTATGGCAACCTGAAACCTTCATGCCGGTTCACTTATCTGAATGAGAGCGTGATGGCCGTGGATGAGCGTTACCGGAAGGAAATGGAGGAATACATGACGGTCCAGCGGCCGAAGTGGATTTTCTGTGCCGGACAACCAAGCAATCCGGTATTCATAAAAATGCTGGAAGACTATACGGTCTACGGCAGCTATATCTCCATGTACGTTCTGTTGCGGAAAGATATGGTCGTAGAGATAAGATAAGTTGACTGAAACTAAAAAGAAGAACCATGATACGCAAATTGGCAAAAGATTTACATCTGTGGCTGTCGCTTCCGGTTGGCATTTTGGTAACCGTAATTTGCCTGACAGGAGCGTTGCTGGTGTTTGAGAAGGAAATAACTGAAATGCTGCGTCCGGGAATGTATGCGGTTGAGGCGGAGGGTCGCTCTTGCCTTCAGCCGTCGGAATTGTCCTATAAGTTGGAGCATAGCGGCATCTTGGTGAAATCGTTGGAATATACCGATGACGGAGTGGTGCGTGTGACCCAGCGGGGAGGCGGCAACGGGGAACTTCTGGTTGACGCTTATACCGGTAGCGTGCTGGGCGAGGATACACGTCTTGCCTTTTTCAATGTAATAAGGGGTGTGCACCGTTGGCTGGGCGACTCGCCGGAGTCGCGGGCCGACAAGACGCTGGGACGCCGGATTGTCGGCATTGTGGTGCTGTGCTTTGTCGTGATTGTTCTGACGGGTCTTATCGTGTGGATACCCCGTAACTCCCATCTGTTGAAAATGCGTTTGAAAGTGGAGACACGCAAGGGATGGCGTCGTTTTGTCTACGACAGTCATGTCTCAGCGGGCATTTATGTGCTGCCGCTGTTGCTTGTTCTGTCGCTGACCGGTCTGACCTGGTCCTATGGATGGTTCCGCTATGGATTTAATGCCGTTTTCGGTGCGGACCAGACGGTCGATGTCTACAACGTCAGCAAACCGCGCTATACGCCGGCCAATCTTCACGAATGGGATGCCATTTACGCTCAGGCAACGACGGAATTTCCCGATTACCGCTCGTTGAAAATATCGAATGACGGGGTAAGCATCATGCCGCACCGTTTCCTTCGGGTGGCTGATGAGTATCGCTGGGACGACCGCTCGCAGCAGTTGGTCTACCAGGACTCGTATCTTGACTCTGTGAGGATGCGTGCCTATATGAAATTGGTTCATCTGGGCGAATGGGGTGGTCCCATTATCAAACTGCTCTATTTCCTTGCCGCACTGGTAGGGGCTACGCTTCCGATTACCGGTTATTATCTCTGGTGGAAAAAACGGCAGGCCAAGAAAGTGACCAAACAGTAGCGTCGGCTTACAAATCGGCTTTTTCACCGGCGGGAGAAAGAAATCGGGGATTGCCGTATGGATTTATGGCAATTTATTCTTAAATTGCCATTCGAAATTGATTTTACATGTCTAACACAAACCATTAACCTAATAAAAACGTATGAAACACATCTTTAAAATGTTCGCCGTGTGTTGTCTGCTCGGCTTGTTCTTCTCGTGTGGGGGAAGCGGGCATTTCATCACGGACGAAACTTACCGCCGTCAGGTGGAGAATGATTTCAATGTAAAAAAATCGTTGATGCCGGAAGGCGGATTTTTCGATGTCTTTAACGAGTCGCTTACAGATTACGAACGGGAGGCAATGACTTTCCTTTATGCCTATATGCCGACGGCCGATATCACGGACTATCCGGCAAGTTTCCATTTGATGAATATTCATGCCTCACAGCGTGCGATGGAGGAAATGCCTTGGGGCAAGACTGTCCCGGAGGATTTGTTCCGCCATTTTGTGCTTCCCGTGCGTGTCAACAATGAGCATCTTGACAGCGCGAGAGTCGTATTCTATGAGGAACTGAAGCCGCGTGTGGAGAAATTGTCCATGTATGATGCCGTGCTGGAAGTGAACCATTGGTGTCATGAGAAGGCGATTTATCAGCCGAGCGACGGCCGTACCAGCTCTCCGCTGGCTACGGTGAAGACGGCTTACGGACGTTGCGGCGAGGAGTCGACTTTCCTTGTGGCTGCGCTTCGTGCCATCGGTATCCCTGCCCGTCAGGTCTATACACCGCGCTGGGCGCATACCGACGACAACCACGCATGGGTGGAAGCCTGGGCCGACGGAAAGTGGTATTTCCTTGGTGCGTGCGAACCGGAACCGGTGTTGAATCTTGCATGGTTTAACGCTCCGGCAAGCCGGGGT
The DNA here is from genome assembly GCA_944321875.1 of uncultured Muribaculaceae bacterium. Lineage (GTDB taxonomy): Bacteria > Bacteroidota > Bacteroidia > Bacteroidales > Muribaculaceae > Limisoma. Next base: position 55,717 of record CALUMX010000010.1, on the reverse strand, counting down.
ATGCTGATGCATACGAAGGTGTTCGGTCGTTACAACGGTCCGGAGGAAGTGATGCTCGAGACGCCTAACTATACGGAAATCAACGTGATTGAGAATTATGCGCCGACAACCAAACTGACTGTGACTGTAAAGGACACAGACGGAAAGGTGTTGGAAGGTGCTGCCGTGGAGTTTAAGCTCTACAACTATGGAGAGTTCTATACCGTGGCCCGCAAGCTGACGGCTGCCGATGGAACGTGCGGATTGACAGCAGGTAAGGGCGACATGCTCGTATGGGCATCGAAGGACGGACGCTTTGGCTTTGCTAAGGCATCGTTTGGCAAGCAGGATAACGTGACATTGACGCTCGACAAGAAGGAGGGCGATGTCTTCAATATGGATATTGATATCGTGCCGCCGGTTGAGACGGCCAATCTGCCGGAGGTGACACCGGAACAACGCGCGGAAAACACTCGCCGCATGATGGTGGAGGATTCCATCCGCAATGCCTATGTGGCAACGATGATGGACGAGGCGCGTGCGGTAGCTGCTGCGAAAAATCTGAAGGGACTCAGCGAGGCTGAGGCGAAAAGCGTAGCTTCCTATCTGGTTGCTTCTCGTGGCAACCATCAGGAAATTCTGGGCTTCCTGACAACGGCTATTGCCGAGAAAAAGGGCTCACTCGCTGTTGAGATGCTTGGCGTGCTTTCTGAAAAAGACTTGCGCGACGCAAAGATGGCTGTACTTCTCGACCACTTGCGCAATACGCCGGTGACTGACGTGCCGAACTTCGTTTCCTGTGTGCTCAATCCGCGTATCTATCTGGAAGAGCTTACACCCTATAAATCATTCTTCAAGGGCGCAATTGCGGAAGCCGATGCCAAGACTTTCGCAGCCGAACCTCAGAAATTGGTTGAATGGTGCCAGAAGAATATTACGGTGAACGACAGCATCAACTCTCAGCGCATTCTGATGTCGCCGGAGGGTGTATGGCGTGCCCGTGTTGCCGACAGCCGTTCGTTGGAGATTTTCTTTATCGCGATGGCTCGCAGCTTGGGCATCCCGGCATGGATTGACCAGGTAACGGGTACCGTGCGCTATATGGACAGCAAGGCAACGACCTACGATGTTGATTTTGCCAGCAGTACGACCGTTGTTTCTCCGGAAACAGGCAAACTGAAAATGACTTTCAAACCGACGAAATTCAACGACGACCCTAAATATTACTATCACTTCACGATGTCGAAGTTTGAGAACGGAAGCCTTTCGCTGCAGGAATATGACGAAGGTGCGGCTACTTGGAAAACTCTCTTCCAGAAACCGCTTCCGGTCGTTTCCGGCTATTATGTGCTTGTGAGCGGTACGCGTCTGGCCAGCGGAAGTGTTCTTGTCAATATGAATTCTTTCACAGTGAAGTCGGGCGAGACCACGACAGCAGTTCTCAAAATGCGTGAGAGCGACAAGCAGGTGCAGGTAATCGGCAACCTTAACTCCGAGGACCTCTTCACTCCACTCGAAAACGGCAAACCGGCGGCAGAGCCTGTCAGCTTGCTGAAGGTGTGTGGCCGCGGCTACTTCACAGTCGGAATCATCGGTCCGGGTCAGGAGCCGACCAACCATGCTCTGAACGACATCTCCAAACTCAAGGCAGAATTGGAGAAATGGGGACGTACGCTCGTCCTTCTCTTCCCGGATGAAGCCAGCGCACAGCGGTTCAAAGCCTCCGATTTCCCGGAATTGCCGTCGACCGTAGTTTACGGTATTGACACGCACGGTATCGCAGCCGAGATTATTGAGAACATGAAATTGCACAAAGCGGGAGCTCTGCCGATATTCGTAATGGCCGACACATTCAACCGCGTAGTGTTCGTATCTCAGGGCTACACCATCGGACTCGGTGAGCAATTCATCCAGACCGTCCGCGGCCTCTGATACCTCATGTCCATAGAACGTAAAATGGGTTTCAGAAGATAGTTTGTCTTTCAAAGATTCGACTTTATAAGAGTTGCAAGTTCTGAAATCTTGGGAGATTTTATTAATTTTGCGACCCAAAGTATATCTCTTGTTGAGAGATGGCTTTAAATGATTGGATTTAATAATCGTTACGATGTAACGTTAATAGGCGGAAATTTGCTGGGAAGCAAATTTCCGCCTATCGTTTATTGTCGCTGGCGTCGGGAGGTTCAGAGGAGTGCGGCGATGGTGCGGCGTACTTTCTCTGATGATGTGACGGGCTGGCTGTATTCGTCGATGTGGACGGTGCCGCCCATGGAAACGTCGGGATTGCGGAATTGCATTTGGCTGCTGATGTTCTCGCGGGCGGAGAAATGAAATTCACGGATGCCGGTTTCTGCGGCGATGCGGGCGATATTGGTTTCGTTTACACCGGAACCGGCAAGAAGAATGATGCGTCCCTGTGTCTGCTGTTGAAGTTGAGCGAGCAGGGATATGCCTTTTTCGGCAGTCGGTTGTGCTCCGGAGGTCAGAATACGGTCACATCCGAGAGAGATGATGTCTTCCAATGCCTGCTGTGGATTGCGACACATGTCAAAGGCCCGGTGGAAGGTAACCGACATTCCTTTTGATGCTGTCATCAGGCGTTGCATCAGCGGCATGTCAACATCACCCTCGGCGGTCAGGCATCCGAATACAACACCATCGGCACCGATTTGGCGGGCCGCTTCAATGTCGTGCAGCATGATTTCCTGTTCGATGGGAGAGTAGAGGAAGTCGCCACCACGTGGACGGATGATAACGTGCAGGCGTGTGGTGGTGAGGAGTTTCCTGGCCACGGTCATATCGCCAAGTGAGGGGGTTGTTCCTCCTTCGGGAATGCCGGCACACAGTTCTACTCGGTCAGCTCCTGCCTTCTGTGCTTCTACACAGCTTGCTACGGAGTTGGCACATACTTCGAATTTATAGGGGTGGGTTGTTTTCATGATGTTTGTGTTTTGATTATGTGGCTAAGTTACGGCTTATATCGCCTATCTGCAAGATATTTTCTGATGAAAACAAAAAAACTGCGGCAGTTAGGGAAGACTGCCGCAGTGCTGTAACAACTGCTTTTTTGAATATATGTGTTTATAGAGATTTAGGTATTCTTTATTAGTAGTTGTTGTTGGGAGTAATCACTAATTCTGAAATTCGGATGCAAAGTTATGTAAATTATTTGATAAAAACAAGTAAAATATAGATAAATATTTGTAATATGAACATGTTAATACCAATTAACAAGTATGTATGCTGAATAGTAGTGATTTGCATGAATTAAAATGCGAAAATAGAGAATTGCGGTTCGGATGGCTATTTTGTTGATTCGTCAGGCAAGACGGTTGTTTCGGTAAGGCAGTTGTTGGAAGCGAGTGGCAGATGGCTTACATTTGCCATACAGATGAGGGTTAAAGTTTTATGGATACCCGGTTTAGGTTTTTTTGAATTTGTGAGGTTGTCCATTATCAATACTGTTGTTTAGGAAGAAATTACAGACAATCGGTAGATAAATTTTTTGATAGTTAAAGAGTACAATCATTCTCACTCTTGTTTTATTCATGAGAAAAGGCGTACGGCATTGAGAAATGCTGTACGCCTTCTTTATCTGAGTGGAAGCAGATGGCTACTTAATCTGGCGGATAAGCAGTCCGGGATAGAAATCGCCTCCGCTTTCCTTTATGAATTCGGTAGCTCCGAATTCGGCACCATAGGCTTTTTCTTCCGTCGCCATAAATCGGTTGTCCCAGATTTTTGACGGGTTCGGGCGAAGAGTGCCTACCCGTTTGTATACGGTCTTACCGTCCTTTTCCTGAGCTTCAAGCACTTCGAACCGGGAATCAGGAGTGATGCCTTCCTTCTTTCCTACATAGGCCGTAATCGGGCCTACGCTGACGAGTGGAGACTTGATGCGGAATTGCTCGTATTTCTTCTGCAGGTCAGCCACGTTTTCATCGAGGGCACGCTGGCATGCCTTGCGAATCATGATGTCGGGCCGGTCTTCCTTAATGCCGAGGAAGGAGGTCTGTTGTCCGGACGATTCGACGTTGCCGATGTATTCCAGGTGGAAATTAAGGCGGTCCTGATTGAAACGGCTGACGGCTCCTGCGTCAGGAACGGCAGAGTAATAATTACGGTAGAAATTGGTTGCGGTCTCCTCGTCCCATACAAGGCGGTACAGTCGGGTGTTGATTTTGACACGGAATCCCTTAATGGTCGATACCATTGAACCTGCGAGGTAGCCTGTGTTGCGGAACACGTCCATATCGGTGGCTGCTGCCGCAACTTCGCCCAGGATTGCCAGCGCGGCACCCCAGTTGCTGCTACGCTGCCCCTTGTCGATGTATTTGATTTCATTGACAAGTACAAACGTGTTGCCAATCAACTCTTCTCCTGCATCCTCCAGCATGGCGATGCCGCGCGTAGAGCGTGCTGCCAGTTCCTGGTCAAAAACAGAGGCATTGTATAAACCTCGTTCTTTGATTAGTTCCATGTCGCATTTTCCAGTCAGGAGGTCACGGTTGAACCATTTTCCGACAAGACGGCTGGCAACGGCGTTGCTCTTGAGGAATAGCTCGATGCTTGCGTCACTGACGATTTTTGACGAAGAACCGGGATAGAAAGAGTAGGGGCTCGTTCCGTCGGCATGGCCGGCAAGTACACGTACGCTGAGATTCATGTCATTGTACTTGTCGGGAGTTGGTATTTTCAGAAACTCCTCGGTGATTTCCTTGCTGAATTTCTGTTCGTTGTGTGTTACGAGAATACTGTAAATCGAGCTGCGCCGGTATTTCATATCATCGGCGGAGAGGTCGCTGGCTCCTACATTTCCCGCAGATAGAGCCAGCATTACGGTTAATATGGTTCGGGTAATTGTTTTCATTTCACTCTTGTTGCTTTTGATTGGTCTTAGAAATCCCATAATTCATCCGGAATAATGTCATAGAGCTGAAATTCGTTGCGGACAGGCGACGTATAGATTTTCATATTTCGTATCTCTCTATCCGTAAGAGTCATTCTTCCTGATTTTTTTAATATCTCATACCCTTCCTTTGCCATATCGAGGTCCGTGAAGACAAATGGCAATACAATATTACCTGTTGGGGTGACGCATCCGATGGCCTTTTGCGTAGTCAGCCCGACTGTCCCGTCCTCGCCTTTGGTGTATATTTCGGCTTCCTGACCCACAAAGGCCACATTGTCCTTATTGAAATAAGTATACAGGTCGGCATAGCCATTTCCGAGTTGCCGTTTCTGCAGGATGTCGTAGCAGTAGTACAGATTGTCGGAGGGATTCGTGACCCATGTGTAGCGTGTGTTGACAGAATCGACGTCGAGAACGGCTGCCCATTTCGTGGGGATTGCCACTTTCCCTGTGCAGTCAATGAGGCCCCATTTGTTACCTTGCATCACCCGGGCATAGCCGTTGCGGAATTGAGCGACGCCGTCGTAAGTCAACGGAATGACTACCTTTCCGTCATAATTGAGGAATCCTGATTTGCCGTTCATTGCCACTCCGATGAATTTCTCAGTAGGCATCAGAACCTTGTCATAGACAGTTGGCACGATTAGGTTCCAGTTGAAGCCCTGGAGCTTGATTGCTCCGTACTTGTCGCTGACGGTTACGACCGCCAGACTGTCGCGGAAATCGGAGATGCTGCTGTAGAGATTGGCATCTGCTACACCACTGATGTGGATAAGTCGGGAAGTCCCGAATTCTCGGATTTCGGCAAAGTCATAGTCGAAATTGGTGAGCCATATCTGGGCTTTGTCAGAATTAGAGGCGTTGGCGGCAATGTTCTCCTGAAGAAGCAAATCCTTGTTGAGCGTAGAGTAATAGTTCATCGTCATGTCCGATTTGCCTACTCTGTCGGCAATGGCACAGACGTAGTCAGTCGGGGTGCTGACCCATTCGTGGGTGTTTTCGGGAAGCAATGTCTGCTTTAGTGCCACGTTGAAGATAGCAGGATAAGAGCCGTCGAATTTCTCGCTCGCCCAGAAAATGGCAGCTCTTTCAATATCGCTCAATGAGTAGTCGGGAAATGCTGAGAACGGATAGAGCAACGTATTGGCTGCATAATATTCGGTAGTGGTTGACACTCCGCTCGGACGGTGGTCGTGGCCGAGAATCTCGAGCTTACTCTTGCTGCGTGTCACACTGGAGTTGGTCAGTGATGCGTATTCGTAGCCGACAATCTGAGAGTAGACATATTGACGATATTTGTTGCCGAGCAACCGGGAATATTTGTTGACAAGCGTTGAGACGGCTTTGTCGTCGGAAACATTCTTAAGCAGCTTTTCGTTTTGCTTGCGAATCATTTCATCGGTCAGGAACGTTCCGACGGCTTTATAGCGGCAGGGGATGATTTCCTCGCCCTGTGTGTTGAACACTCCGTATTTTCCGCCCCAATCCTGACGTATGTTGAGGTCTTTTTCCTCCCAATTCTTGAAATTTCCGCCTTCATTGACCCAAAAGTATCCGAAGCGGTTGGGAGTACCTACGGCCTTGTACTGGCAGGGAACGACAAACTGAGCTTTCGGATTGATATAGCCATATTTATCACCTTTTTTCACATAGGCAATGTTCCCGTTGAGCCAGTCGCCGATTTCATCGTATTCGATTTTCAATACTTCGTTGCCGTTGCGGTCGATGTATCCCCATTTGGCATCAACCAACTGTCCGTCGGTGATTTTTCCACCCAGGGCTACACGGCTGATGCCTTCGTGCCAATCCTGCATTTCGGAGTATTTGATTGGAATGACTTGCTCGCCCTCGGCGTTGATGTATCCCCATTTGTTCCCTTTTCTCACTTTGGCCATGCCTTCGATGAACGGGCCGGCATCGTCAAATTTGTACTTTAGTGCAATAGTTCCTTCGGGTGTGAGGTATCCGTATTTCCCTTTTTCGTTTTTCACGGGAATCAAGTCCTGTGAAAATAGGCCTGTATAGCAGCACAATACTGCTATACAGGTAATTAATCTGTTTAAATTCATATTGATGTGACTATTTTAACCACATTAAATTGGTTGTTTGAGGTTGTTGGTGTGAACCGTAGGCTACGCCCACTTCACGCGCTGCGTTAATCATTTGGAGTTTCAGATTGATTTCATCCAGGTATTTCTGCTTGTGGTCGAAATCCCAGTTTTCCTTTACGACGGTCTTGATTTCGTTCATTAGCTTCTGTGCTTCTGCGAAACAGCTTGCATTCGGGTCAATCTGACGGAGGTAGCCGTAAGCAGCAACCGCACCCTTGCGGTCAGGGTCGGCGGCCCAGGCTCCCTGGGCTGCTGTCAGCAGCATGCGTCCCTCGTAGTCGATGTAGGCCTGATAGATGCTGAGAGTTGCCTCGGTGGCTTCCGCATAGCCCTTGGAGCATTCCGGGATGGAGGTGGAATACATCAGGGCTTCCTCATAGTTGCGCATGGCAGAGGCCTGTCGAGCCTTGGCCAGAATGTTCGGGTAATTTTTGTCGTAATAGTCGATAATCTTGACTTTGGCATCGTCAATAAATTTCTCCAGTTTCGGATTGTTGGCGTTGATGCCCGACATGGCATTGATGAAGGCACGCTGGTCGCTGGTGCCCACACCCCGCAGTTCGAATCCGCAGGTGGCATAGGTCGACTGGTTGAGAATGTCGCCGACATAGAGGGTCAGCTGCGTATGCAGGGCAAACGATTTAGGCGGTCCGGGGACAACGTCACTGTAGTAGTCGTTGAATTTTCCGGTAATGAAGAATTGGCTGAAACCGTAGCCTGTTTCTACACCCGTGCGGGAGAGAACAGAGGAAAGCCGTGTCATCAGCATATCGTTGACGGCCTCCGGAATCGGATTCGGCTGCTCGACCGGGAGCGTGGTTATCGTGAGCTCGCAGTCGGCCGCACTTGCCAGTGCCGGCATGGCTCCGGCAAGCAGGAGCGCAAATATATGTTTTCTTATAGCTTTCATTTTGTTGTAATTTTGAGTGACAGGTTTTACTTCTCACCTAAAATCAAGTCGGCTTGTCCTAAGCCGCGGGTAATGATTTTGGATTCAATGTTGTAAGGCGACTGGCGCAGATACTGGCGCAATTCGGTGACAAAGCGTCGGGTATCCATCGGCATGCCGTTAGAGCGGTAAAGCGGGATGCGCACCTGTTCGAAGCGCATTACGTTCTCTGTGGCGTCCGTCAGGCTGTAACGGTGCTCCACTGTGTTGGCTGCCATCCATTCGTCGATGATGTCAATCAGCTCCATACCGTCGTACTCATCCTCAAGCGAGAGGCCGGAGCCATTGTCGAAGACGCGGATGTTGACACTCACCTCACGGCCATTGGTCAGCAGGTCGTCGAAATGAGCCTGAAGCTGGGAGATGAAGTTGTCCATGTTCTCAAGTACGGCTTCCTCAATCAGAACCGGAGTCTCGGCTGAGAAGGACGGAGCGCCTGTGCCTTGAGCGGCAGCGACCTGCTTGTGGGTATAGGCGTCAATGCCGCGGAGCATGTAGGTGACTGATTGTTTCGGACCGACTTGATTGATTGACCAGGACAGTTCGACAAGAATGTCGGCCTTCGCACGGTTGAGCAGTTTCTCCAGCGGAGATTCAGCGATGGTAGCGCCCGATGTGCGGCTGACCGTCATGGCATCCTCCGCGCTGGTTTGCTGGATGGAGCGGATGGTGGCTGCCAGGTCCTTGAGTGGCAGTCCGCGTTCGGCCATGAGCGCGCCAACCTTGGAGATGGCGTTCATGAGGTTCATGTCGTTCTGTACCGCCTTCTCGTAATCAGGAACGGCGGTTTCCACTCCCTGATTGTCGTAGGTTGTCATATATCCGTTTTGCGAACACCATACGTCGGCAGGAATGACCATGATGGTGGGTTTCTTGGCCTGTCCCGTCATCATCAGCGGGAAAGCCAGGAGCGTGATTATTGTAAAAAGAAATTTTTTCATAACGTTCAGATGTTATTAAGGTTTGATGATATCATCGTCAATGAGTCGCTGGCGGAGGTCGGCGCGCAGAACGCGGACAACTACACCATAATTATACTGTGTGTTGCTCTTGCTTTGGACGCGTGAGGTGCGGTTCTCATCCTCGCTTGTGACGTATGCCTCGTAAGCACCACCGTCGGCAAAGAACTGGTTGAAGTAGAACTCATATTTCTCTTGAGCGTTTACCTCGAAAATCAGCGGTTTCACCTTTGCTCCCGCCGGGCCTTTGTTGACACCCTTGAAAATAATGTCGCGTACGGCGTTCTTTTTTGCCTGCTCGATGGCATCCGCCTTGTCGCGTCCGCTGCCCCAGGCGCGCAGCGTGTAGGAACCGTCCAGCTCTGTACTGAGGATTTCCGTCTCGAATGAGACAAATGCCGCCTCACGACCCACCGTCATGTCTTTACGGCAGGATGGAAGCAGGAGTATGATTGCAGTAAGCAAGATGCCTAAATAGTATCTCATAGTCGTAAGTGTTTAGAATTCATAACCGATATTAAGTGTGACAAACGACTGGAAGCGCGTTTTCGACAGCGGGTCCTTGAGTGTTTGTCCGTTATAGGAAAGACCCAGCAGGAAGGCAGAGCGGCGGAGAGCGCCGAAGCGAGCTCCGATGGTAGGCCGTATCATAAAGCCGTCCTGGATGGTGACTCCTGACGATAGAGAGTAGTAAGGTACGACCTTACGCTCGTAGCCGGGAATCAGATTGCCTCTGACGTTGAGGAAAACCGGGAATGCCCAGGCTCCGCTTTTCTCACGGATGTTGCTGCTATTGGTGTAATAGCGGAATCCCGCACCCACGCCGAAGCGGAAGAATTCGTTGACGCGGTAGCCGATAGTGGCGTCCAATTCCGTAATACCGCTGTTGCCACGGTTGCTGGAGTTGACGTTGGTCGAGATACCTCCGTAGAGGTCGAAGCCGAACCAGAAGCCACGGTCGTATTCGTAATAAGTGTTGTAGGTGCGTTTCCCTCGCGGCATGGAGGCCGTGGGATCGCTTTCTACGATACGGTTCACTTCGGTCATGCGATAGGTGTAGACCTTGTTGTTGTCTGTGACGATGGTGACGCTTTGTCCGGATTTGTCTTTAGTCACGGTGCCTTTAATCATCGTACCGTTGTTGAGCAGCACGTAGCCGTTTTCCGGGTTGGCGGCCATTGCGCTGAAACAGAGCGAGAATGTGGCAATTAGAATGAAAAATAGTCGTTTCATGTCAGAATCCTGTATTAAGTCCTTTAATAATTCCGGCAGCCTGCAGGTCTTTCAGCAGCTGCTCCTTGTTGACGGTTACGACAGCCCCCACTTTATATTTCCTTTTGGCGATTTTGACGACCTCGCGCTGGCCGGAGACCATCGTGGCGTATGACTTGTAAAGTCCGCCGTCGGCAAAGAAGTCGGTGAAGAAGTCAACGTGCTGTTGCTCTGCCATGGGAGAGCCTGCCAGCGGCTTCTGGCTTTGGCGGAGTTCTTTGTTGGCAAAACCACGGAACAGTACACCGTGTACCGCACATTTCATCAGTAAATCATCGCTGGGTTTGTTGTCGGAAGTCAGGGCCCACACTTTTACGAGATAAGTGCCTTGCGTCCCCGTTCCCGCGCCTTCAATCTCATAAGTCAACGTTTCCCCTGATTGTTTTTTTGCTTCTATCGGCACCACGCATAGCAGCAAGGCGACGACAAATAAAAATAACTTTTTTGTCATAGAATAAATGGTATTTTAAGTTAATTCATTGAGATAAAGGTACGATAAATTATTCATAAAAACATAAGTAATCCGAATTTTTTTGAATATAAAAAGGATGGAAATTGTTTCAGATGTCCGATTTGACGGTTGGGCAGGTGGAATTGACGGTTGGGTAAAAAAAGGCTGGCGGCGGTGCGGAGAGCCGCTTATTTTTGCAGCGAATCAATAGAAGTTTTTGGAAAAAGTTCGATTTAAAGAGATGAGAAAAACCGTTATTTTGATGATGAGCCTTTGCCTGGTGTCGTGCGGACGCCAGCCGGAGGACAATGAAGCCCCGGTGGCAGTAAGCGTGGTCAGCCCTCAGCGGTTGCAGCCCACGACAGAACGCAGCTACACGTTTATTTCAGAACCTTACCGCTCCACCGCATTGTCGTTCCGCGTCGGAGGCAAGGTCTCGGAGTTTGGAGTCCAGGCCGGTATGTATTTCAGAAAGGGGCAGCTGATTGCTGCGATTGACGACCGTGACTTCGTGGTGCGCAAGCAACGTGCGGAGGCAGTTTTCCGTCAGGCGGAAGCCGACTATCGCCGTATCACCAACCTTTACAAGCAGGATAATATCTCCGAGATGAACTATGTCAAGGCAAAGGCCGATTATGAGAAGGCGAAGGCTGACTATGACGCGGCGGTCAACGACCTGAGCGACACGCGGCTGTATGCGCCGTTTGACGGTTATGTGCAGTCGGTTAACATCGAACGCTATCAGGAAGTGCAGGCATCCTATCCGGTTGTGGAATTCATCGACCTGTCGAAAATCAAGGTGGAGGCTTACGTTCCGGAGGATATGGCAATGGCCGCCCGTGAGGATGAGGGGAAACGGTGCTCGGTGCGTTTCAATGCGACCGGCGACCGGGTCTTTACGCCGGAAGAGATTTTCATTACACAGACCACAAGTAATAATAACATATCTTATCTATTTACCGCAATTCTCAATAACCATGAAAACACATTGATGGGTGGAATGTCGGGAGAGCTGTCCATCCGCTCGGATGCATCCGCGGGTAAGGAGACAGCTCCCCTCGGCATACCTCAAAACGCTGTTTGCCAGAATCAGGAAATGGGAGCGTACGTCTGGCTGGTGTCGGATTCTGCAACGGTCAAGCGCCGCCCGGTCACTTTGGGCAAGTTGAGAAAAGGCGATAAGGTGGAAGTGCTGTCGGGCCTGAAGGAAACGGATGTGCTTGCGGCCTCCAGACTGAACTATCTGTCGGAAGGTGAAAAAATAACTGTTCAGAAATAGGAGAGATAAGATGGAGAGAATAGCAACGTTTTTTTTGAGAAACAGGGCGTTCAGCTGGCTGCTGCTGTTGCTGGTGGTGGCAGGCGGCAGTTTCTCGAGTCTGGAAGAGCTGCAGAATCTGACGGTGGTCGCGAAAAGCGGGGAATATTTCCGTTTGGGAGAGATTGCCGACATCAGCGAGAGCTACGTGCGTCCGGCGCGGAGCAAGATGACTGTGGACGGAGTACCTGCGGTCGGCATTGCCATTTCGACGGTGTCGGACGGAAATGTGGTGGAGATGGCTCAGCTGGTGGCCGACCGGCTTGATACGATAAAGGAGACCTTGCCCGCCGGTTATGATTTGGATATTATCTATGACCAGGGTTATGAGTCGGATGTCGCTAATGACGGCTTCGTGATGAACCTCATCCTGTCGGTGATTACGGTGGTGGGTGTGTTGCTGTTTTTTATCGGATTCAAGAACGGATTCCTTATCGGTAGCGGATTGATATTCTCCATCCTGGGAACGCTTATCTATATGGAGGCAACGGGTATTGCCCTTCAGCGCATGTCGCTCGCCGCCATTATCATAGCGATGGGAATGCTTGTCGACAATGCGATTGTGGTCTACGATGCCACGCTGGTCAACATGCAGCGCGGAATGCGAAAGCGGCAGGCCATACAGGCGGCCGTCAAGGCAACGTCGATGCCGTTGCTCGGTGCGACGCTGATAGCTGTGTTGACCTTTTTGCCGGTCTATCTGTCGCCTCATATTACGGGAGAGATACTTTCCTCGCTGTTCATTGTCATCGCCGTTTCCCTTCTGCTGAGCTGGGTGCTTGCGATTACGCAAAACGTGTTTTTCGTGCAGGAATTCGTGCGTCGTCCGCGGCCGGAGGAACTGAAAGCCGAACTGTTTAACGGAAAGGTCTACGATATGTTCCGTAAGGCATTGGGCTGGACAATCCGCCACCGCTATTGGGTGACCGGCTCGATGGTGGTGCTGTTGTTGCTGGCAGGCTGGGGATTCCGGTTTATTCCGCAACAGTTTATGCCGCTGCTCAACAAGCAGTATTTCACCATTGACATGTGGATGCCTGAGGGCACCCGCTTCGAGGAGACGGAACAACAGATGGCTCGGATGCTGGATTATCTGGAAGGTATGGAGGGCGTCAAGAAAGTTTCCTCGTATGTCGGACAGACACCGCCACGCTACTATCTGGCCAATTCGGCCTATGGACCGCAGCCTAACTATGCGCAGTGCCTGGTTGAGGCTGACAGCCCGGAAGTGTCGGGTGAGTTGCAGGAACGTCTCTACGGCAGCCTGCCGGCGAAGTTCCCCGATGCGCTTATCCGTGTGAACCGATTTGAGATTAATTCCATACCTCAGGCGCTTATCGAGGCTCGTTTCTGCGGAAAAGACCCGGCCGTGCTTGATTCGCTGACGAATGTGGCAATCGGTATCATGCGCAAGAATCCAAAGGTGCTCAATGCGCGCAACGAGTGGGGAAACAAGGCTTTGATGATACGTGCCGACTATGACCCTATCCGTGCAGGACGGTTGAACATCGGCCGCGACGACATGATGAATGCGGTGAAGTCCATCAATGACGGTAGGGCGGTGGGTATCTACCGCGATGCCGACAAGAAGGTGCCCGTATTGCTGCGCTCGGAGGAAAACCGTTCGTGGGATACGGAGAGTCTGGAGGACCTTCCGGTGTGGAACGGCAAGAATTCCGCACCTCTTGCCCAAGTGACCGACGGCATTCGTCTTGACTGGGAATTTCCTCTAGTCCGCACCTACAACCGTGAGCTTTCGATGGCGGCGCAGTGTGACGTGAAGGCCGGCCATACGATGAAAGAGGTGCATTCTGAAATCCGAGAGGAGATTGAGTCGATGAAACTGCAGGAGGGATACACATTCTTCTGGGATTCGCAATACAAGGACCAGAAGGAGGCAATGGCCGCTCTCGTGAAATATTTCCCGTTGGCAATTGTGATGCTTGTCATCATTCTGGTGATGCTCTTCGGCAATTTCCGTCAGCCGCTTATCATCTTCCTGATTCTTCCGTTGTCGCTCATCGGAATGGTGCTGGGTATGCTGGTGACGGGATTCCAGTTCAGCTTCTTCTGTATCGCTGGATGGCTCGGTCTGCTGGGTATGATTGTGAAGAATGTCATTGTCTTGCTTGATGAGGTCAATTGCCGGTTGCGGTCGGGTGACGACGGCTATACGGCAGTGGTTGAGGCAACCGTGTCGAGAGCACGCCCTGTGCTGATGGCTGCGCTGACAACGGTGTTCGGTAGTATTCCGCTGTTGTTTGATGTGGTGTTTGGAGGCATGGCCGCTACCATCGTGTTCGGTCTGTCGTTCGTCACGCTGCTGACTCTTTTTGTCACTCCGGCTCTCTACGCCATTTTTTATAAAATCCGAGTTCGAAAATAACGGATGATGTCAGAAGAAATGAAAAAAATAAGTAACTTTAAAATCAGTTGTATGAACAGAGGTTTTGCGAGCTGCCTTTTATGTGTGTTGCCGGGATTGTCGCTGACAGCTCAGAGCTATTTGCAGGACTACCGGAGCGCGGTGAAAGGCTATAACCAGGATATACGTTCGGCGGCTTTTGCCGTGACGGCACGCGAGGAGATGGTAAAGTCGGCGAAGTCCGACTTCCTGCCTTCGGTCAGCGGCGCGGCCAATTACCAGTTTGCCGGCAATCCGTCGGAATTGTCGCTGACGTTGCCCAACAATGAGTCGCTCGCTTTCCAGGGCAGCCATTCGCGCTACGGCATGTTGCTGTCTATCCTGTCGGCCGACTGTATCAAGTCGATACAGAATTATTTCAACGGAAAGGCGCTCGTTACGGTGAAGCCGCCGTATGACGGGCAGATACAAATCAGCCGTGACAGGATAACCTCCCTGAAGATGTGGCTCAACAGCTGACAGGGGGCAGTATGCCTTTGCGGAATAAATAAAATTGGGGAAAAGTGTGTCGTGATTGAAAAAAAGTATTTATCTTTGCCCTTGACCTTACGGTATGGTTTTGCAAAATGCCGGAGAGGTTACTTATTGGAAGTATAATCAGTTCTTGGGTCCCGTTTCGGATTAAAAGGGAACCGGGTGAGAGTCCCGGACAGTCCCGCTGCTGTAACTCCACAAGATAACGAAAGAAACGACAGAGAGCCACTGACCTGCGGTCGGGAAGGCATTTCTTTCGGAGGAGAAGTCAGAAGACCTGCCCAGTGAACGCAGTCGGAAGCTTGCGAGGAATGAGCTGAGGCAGAATGGATAATTCCCCCTTTTTTCATTGTTTGTCCGTCCGGACAACATCTCTTACGCATGGCTTTCGATTGAAACACGATTAAGACAGACAGTCATGGTAAGACGTTTTTTATTCTTTTTTATAGCCATACCATTGTTGTTTGCCTCTTGCCGTCAGGAAGAGGTGCTCATCGACATTGTCAAGACGCAGGTGACACAGCCTTCGTTTTCCGATGTGGAGGGCTTCTACCTGCTCAACGAGGGCAATATGGGAAACAATAAGTCCACGCTCGACTATTTCAACGCGCGTGAGGGCGTCTATTACAAGAACATTTATGCCGAGCGCAATCCGAACGTCGTGAAGGAGTTGGGTGATGTGGGCAACGACCTGGAGATTTATGGCAGCAAGCTGTATGCTGTCATCAACTGTTCCCATAAGGTAGAGGTGATGAATGCCGATGATGCCACCCGTGTGGCAAAAATCGACGTGCCCAACTGCCGTTATCTGGTCGGCGATAAGGGATACGTCTACGTCAGCAGCTATGTAGGTCCCGTACAGATTGACCCGAAAGCTCCGAAAGGTGCGGTGTTCAAGATTGACACGCTGACAATGAATGTGGTCGGCAGTGTCGAGGTGGGCTATCAGCCGGAGGAGATGACCATCATCGGGAACCGTCTGTATGTGGCTAATTCCGGCGGTTACCGTGTGCCAAACTACGACAATACGATTTCAGTCATCGACCTTGACCGTTTCCAGCTTTGCGATGTGATAGAGCTGGGCAGCGTTATCAACCTGCACCGTCTTGAGCATGACAAGTACGGCCGCCTGTGGGTAAGCACGCGTGGTGATTACTACGGGTCGGAGTCGGGCGTTTTCGTAGTAGACCCTGTTGGAAAACAGGTGGTGAAGAATATCGGCGTGCCGGCATCGGACATCTGGGTGGACGATAACATGGCTTACATTATCAGTACGGAATGGAGCAACATCACGGGTGACAACGCGGTGAGCTATTCAAAGGTGGATATGGAGTCAATGAAGGTCGTTGACAAGTCGATTATTAAGGACGGCACGGATGCCAAAATCAAGTTGCCTTACGGTATTGCCGTTGACCCGATTTCGAAGGACATCTATATTACGGATGCCAAGTCGTATGTCGTTTCGGGTACGCTGTACTGCTTCAGCAAGGATGGCGTGCTGAAATGGAAGCAGACTGCCGGACAGATTCCGGCGCATTTCGCATTTAAAGGAAAACTTAAATCTGAAAAATAGATATGAAGAAAATTAATCTGGCTTTTTTCCTGCTGATTGCCGGAACAGTGGTTTCGGGTGCGCAGAATGTCAGTCCGGTTCACAACCGGGTATTTGATTATGTGCCTGCTCCTGGACAATTTATCAATGCTCTTCCTGAGTGGGAAGAGGGTGATGACGCTGCGGCAATGGCTCAAAAAGCCTATGATGCCATGTCCAACGAGGAGATGATTTCGTTGGGTGCGTATGGCGGCTATGTAACTGTCGGCTTTGAGAAAACGATTGTCAACGCAGAGGGCAAGCGCGATATTTTCATCGAGGGTAATGCCTTCTACGCAAACGCGTCGACCCGTGTCGGCGGAAGTGCTGAGCCGGGTGTGGTTCTGGTGGCTTACGATATCAACAAGAACGGCCGTCCGGACGACAACGAGTGGTTTGAGATTGCCGGCAGCGAGTACAACAATTCAATACACGGCTATGAGATAACCTATACCCGTCCGGCATCCGATACGGATGACATTGCCTGGAAAGACAATCAGGGAAATACGGGAAAGGTTTGCTACCTTCCTTACAACAAGCAGCCATATTGGCCGCAATGGCTTCGCGATAAGGCGGAGCTGACATTCCGCGGCATGCGTCTGCCCGACAACGGAAAGGACATCGGTACGCCTGACGCTCCGTTCTTCAAACTGGAAAGTTTCGATTACGGCTACGCTGACAATCACCCTAATTGGAATTCCGACAATACGGATTACAACGAGGATGCCAAAATCGATATTGACTGGGCGGTGGACCGCAACGGAAACGCTGTGAAGATGCCGGGTGTCGATTTCGTGCGTATCTATACCGGTGTGAACCAGTCAAACGGCTGGATTGGCGAGAACAGTACAGAGGTGATTCGTGTGATGAACGCCCATATCAAGCGCGACGGCCGTAACGAGTATGTCGACGAATCGGTGAAAATCGACGAGAAGGTGCTGGCTGACTTCTTGGCCAAATATGGTGAGGGAGGCTCGGTGGAGGATATTGCCAACGACAATTTGAGGCTTTATTTCGATTGCCGTTCCGGCATGTTGAGCTTTACGCTCACAGCTCCCGCTTTCGTGCAGATTTACGACATGTCGGGCCGTCAGGTTTATGCAGGCCAGGCAGGTGTAGGCGCTCATGAGATGAATATGAACGCTTATCCTTCGGGTCTCTACATCGTGAAGGTGCATGACAAGACTTTGAAATTGATGAAGAAATAAGATAGAGACTTCGTAGGGAGTTTCTGACGGCAGGACGCTCTGCGCGGGCGTTCTGCCTTGCCGGAAACGGCAATAAAATTGAAACATTGTTGGTGCAACAGGTTCCGAGACAATCGGATGAAAAGGGAACCGGGTGAGAGTCCCGGACAGTCCCGCTGCTGTGACTCCTATAAAGGCAAGAGAGCAAATGACCACTGGCAAGGCCGGGAAGGTGGCTCTTTTGTGGGAGAAGTCAGAAGACCTGCCTGGTTGCTTATCCCTCTACTTTGGCTTACGGTGAATAGGCTGAGCGGATTATGGAAAATATTTATGGGGTTTTCTCTTTCGCGTCGCTTTTATTCTGCCGTTGGATAGAGTCTGTTGGGAAAACAGTGTGAAGTGGCAGATTAAACTTTAACCCCTAAATAAAATGAGAAAAATATTTACTTTTTTAGTGTTGCTTTTCTGCATGACTTGTTCATTGCGTGCAGAAGTAGTGAAAATCCAAGGTATTCCTGTGAGTGGCGCGCTTGCCACATCAGTTTCTGCCCATCAGCGTATTGCTGCGGCAGAGGCGGACGCGTTTAGTTTTGATGACATTCAGTTTTGGGTAGGCGAGGGCGAGAATAAAGCCGCGCTCGTTCTTCAATGGAACGCAGAGGGCGAAACCAACGCTCTGGTGTGGGGCTACCGCTGGGACGGTAACGCTACGGGCTATGATATGCTGACGGCGATTGCGAAAGCTGACAGTCATTTGTATGCATTGATTGACAATACCTCTTACGGTTATACTGTGGCCGGATTGGGCTATGACGTGAACGGCGACGGCAATCAGGTGTTGATTTACAACGGTGAGGAAGTACCAGTTGTGGACGGACTGGTAGACGCACAGGGTCGTGACTATGACGATTGGACTTCGAAGGATGAGACTGACTACTGGTGGGCCGGATGGTACAACGGTTATTGGTCATACTATGTGGATGATGCAGGTGCATTGCCTCCAACAGGTTATAGCGGCTTGGGCGCAAGCTCCCGTAATCTGGTCAACGGATGTGTCGATGGCTGGAACTATGCGGCAGGAATGCAGACGTTTGACTGGAAGCCGTTGCAGGCTGCTGTCTCAGCTCCGATTGTGCCGGCCTTGCCTGAAACTTTCACAGATGGTTTCTTTATTCAGAATGAGGACTGGCTTGGACACGCCAACGGCTCTATCAACTGGATTGGCTCAGACGATACGGTTTACTATAATATTGACGAGAAGGCTAACGACGGCAAGGAGCTGATGGGTGTTACTTCAGAGTCAGCAACTCTCTATGGTGACTATTATCTGGCAATGTCGAAGCAGGGCAACCGCTTGGTGGTTTTTGACGCTAAGACAATGAAGGTTATCAAGACGCTTGAGCAAATCGGTGGTGACGGCCGTGATTTGGTTGTGGTTGACGACAACAAGGCATATTTGGGAACATCCAATGGTGTTTTCGTTCTTAATATGACAGATTTCACTGTCAGTGAGGCTAATATAGGAGGAGAAGATTATAGTGGTCAGATTGGACAGATGGCGAAAGTGGGAAAATATGCGTTCGCCGTTAAAAGCAGTGTGGGTGTCTATGTGATTGACATTGCTACTGATGAAATTGTAAAGACGATTGAGGAGCCGAACATCTATGGTCTGACAGTATCGAATGATGGTACTGTTTGGGCTACAACAGGAAGTGGAGAGGCAAAGACGAACGTGCTTGCCATCAATCCTGTCACATTGGAGGCAACCGTACAGCAACTGCCTTATCCGATAACTTCGCCGTGGTTTGCGTGGATGGTGGATAAGATGTGCCCAAGCTATGCAGAGAACGCGATGTTCTATGCTTATGACGGTTCTTGGAACAACACGGAGAAGAAGTTGTGCAAACTTCTGATTGACGAGAATGGACAGTTGGTGGAAGATAAGAAGTTCAACTTCACCATGCCGGTGGACAACAACGGCGAGGCCGCTCAGATTTCTTATGGTACAATCCGCATAAATCCGGCAACTGACGAGTTGATTCTGACTACTACGCAGGATGGTTATGGTGCTAATTATTCCAACAACTGGGTTCATTTTGTGGATACAAAAACAGGTGAAATCAAGCGTACGATTGTCATGAAGAACGACGACGGCGAGAATTACTACTGGTTCCCGGCCATCCCTGTAATGCCGGATAACGAGACTCCGGTGCTTACAACTCTCAGTGTGGCTCTTGAAGGCCAGGAAGTGGTTGTTCCGTTCAGCGAATTGTTCACCGACGCCGACAACCAGGAAGCCCGTGCTGCAGTGGAAGTTTCTGTTACTGACGAATCGGTAGCGAAAGCTGTGGTTGAGGGTGCCTACGTACGCTTCATTCCGGTGGCAGAAGGAACGACAGATGCAAATGTCAGCATCAATTCCAATGGTCAGAAAATTGAAGGCACGGTAGCTGTCTCAGTTTCCGGTGTATCTTCAGTTTCCGGTTTGGCAGAGGACAATGTGAAATACTATCCGACAGCAGTGAGCGACATGCTTCACGTTGCAGGTACGGGAGCTGGTGTGCTTACCGTTTACGACCTTGCCGGTGTGGCTGTTAAGACTTGCAGCCTGCAGGGCAACGATGCTGTCGATTTATCAGGTTTGACAAAAGGTCATTATATCATAAAGATTGAATTTGGTGAAAATATGAGAATTGGTAAGATTGTGAAACTGTAATATCTCGTAGGATGTTATGGACGAATGCGCTGTCTGAGAAGATGGCGCATTTTTTTATTCTGTCTGGTTGAAATATATTTTATGAATTGTTTTCTTATTTTTAGATTTATGCTAATGATAAAGTACTACTTTTACGACTCAAACCTAACAGAAAAAACATAAATCAATGATTAGAAATTTTTGGATGACAGTAATGGCGTGTCTTATCGTCTGTTCTTCGTTCGGACTTTCGGCAAAAGGCCTGAAAAAGGTTTCTCCGAAGTCGGTCGGTATGGACGTAGAGCGTCTGCAGAAAGTGGACGGCCTGATTGAGGAGGCCGTGGATGAGGGTGTAATTCCGGGAATGGTATTGGCCGTAGTGAGAGGCGACAAGCTCGCTTATCTGAAGGCTTATGGCAACAAGAGTGTCTATCCTGACACGGTGCCGATGACAACCGACGTGGTGTTTGACCTTGCCTCCTGCAGCAAGGTGGTGGGTACCACGATGTCAATGATGCATCTTTTGGAGTCGGGTGGTTACCGGCTGGCGGATAAGGTCAGTCAGTACATTCCGGGTTTCGAGCCCTATACTGACCCGGAGACGGGAAAGACTACCGACATCCGTATCGTTGACTTGCTGACGCATACATCGGGTCTTCCGGCTTATGCGTCGGTTGACAAGGTGCTGGAAATTTATGGAAAGGCCGACCCTGACTCGCTGATGTCCTACATCTGCAAGATGCCGCGCGGTTTCAAACCGGCGACGGCCTATCGCTACAGCTGCCTGAACTTCATCACATTGCAGCACATCCTGCAACGCATCACCGGGGAACGTCTTTGCGACTATGCGCAGAAGAACATATTTGACAAATTGGGTATGGAGCACACGACCTATTGTCCGAAAGCATTTGGAAAAACGGAGATCATGAAGCTCGTGGCACCGACCTCGGTACAGGAGGATGGTAGCGTGCTTCTGGGTGAAACTCACGACCCGCTGGCGAGAGTTCTTAATTTTGGCAATTCCGGTAATGCCGGCGTTTTCTCCAGTGCTGAGGATTTGGCAGTTCTTTGTGCCGCGTTGCTCAACGGGGGAGAGGTGAACGGCCGCAGGGTGCTTGGAAAGCTGACGGTTGATGCGATGTTGCGGGAGCCGGAAGAGGTGAAGGGCATAGGCCATACGTTGGGTTGGGTGTCCTACACTCAGAATACGATGAATTTGCTCAATCCGGAATTTACGGTGGGACATACCGGTTATACGGGTACACAGATTCTGATTGACCCGGTTTCTGATGTCGCAATTATCATGCTGGCGCATAGGGTACACCCGGTTGATAAGGGAAATCTTGCTCCATTACGCGGTAAAGTTGCAAATATAGTGGCCGGTTCTATTGTAAAATAGAAATTCTTAGTTAACTTTGAAAAGTTTTTCTTGGTTTTAAAATAATATGTTGGTGGTAAATGGCCTGGCGGATGATAATCTGCCAGGCCATTTCGTATGGAAAGGACCGGTGGTTTATTTGAATTTGTACGTTTTGCTGTTTCTGCTAATCTGTATTTTCAGAGGGTAGTTTTTGACTAAAATAGAAAAATTAAACCGCTTAAAATTAAAGTTTGTCAACTTTTTGACCCATATAAGTTGTAAAAAATATCTGTTAGAGCAGAAGAAACGGTATAAATGTTAAAATATTAAATGTTAAAATTTAACATTTTGACTTCCAAAATGTCGATTTGTTCGTGAATGAAATTGGCGGTTGCTTACAATCTGTAAGTAAAGGTCGGAAACAGCGGTTGTCAGAGGGGGTGGAGTTTTGTTGCATTCGTCTATTTAATAAGGTGTATATGTGGCAAAGGTATTTACTATTGAGAGTGAGAGTGATAATTTGATAGTGAAACGGGCGTAAGAAACAGCTTGATGAAAGGCGACGCTTATAGATTTTATGGGAAATTTGCGGTGAAAGGTAATGAGTGAATAAATATATCCTAATGGGTGAAAAATGGCTATTTTGATAGCAAAATGTTAATCTTACGATATTTTGCGTAAATTATTGATTGTTTGTTATAACTTTGCGTCCACTTGCTGAAAAGAATTGACAACGACTTTGCGGTATAGTACGCGGAGAGAGTCCGCCAATTTTGAGAGAATTTATTAAATCTACATTTTTTTAATTTTTAACAACAAAAAAGTAAGTATGAAAAAACTGTGTTTATTACTTTCAACTTGCCTCGTTTCAGGATCAGCCTTGGCTGAGCGCGTTGTTAGCGGACAAGTTGTTTACAAAGCAGACGGGGAGCCATTGATTGGTGTGACCGTGCAGCCTTTGGGTGGTGGAGCCGGAGCGGTTACTGACATCGACGGTAACTTTACGGTTACTTTGCCTGATGGTGTTGACAAGCTGACAGTTTCTTATGTGGGCATGAAGACTGAAACGGTAGAGGTCTCTGATAACATGACCATCCAAATGAGCGACAACACTACAGCCTTGGATGAGGTAGTGGTGACGGCTCTCGGCATGAAGCGTGAGCGTAAGGCCTTGGGTTATGCGGTTCAGGATTTGAAATCGGAAGATTTGAACACGAAAGGTTCTACCGATTTGGCTAATGCTATTCAGGGTAAGGTTTCGGGTGTGGATATCCGTCCGTCATCAGGTATGCCGGGTGCATCAACCAACATCGTTATCCGTGGTGCCCGTTCATTTGAAGGTTCCAACCAGCCGCTTTATGTGGTGGACGGAATGCCAATCAGCACAGAGTCAGATTTTAGAAACACAGCAAATTCGATTGTTTCAGGTACTACTTACTCACAGCGCAGCATCGATATCAACCCGGAGGACATTGAGTCGATTAACGTGCTGAAAGGTCAGGCGGCAGCCGCCCTTTACGGTATCCGTGCTTCCAACGGTGTGATTGTCATCACGACGAAGCGTGGCTCCAAGGAGCAGGGCCGTCCGCGCGTGACGCTGACTACCAGCTTTAGCGCTGACCTTGTTTCCCGTCAGTTCAAGCACCAGTCGGAGTATGCTCAGGGTTCGGCAGGAAAATACGCTCCTTCCAGCTCTATGACATGGGGTCCGAAAATCAGCGAATTGCCCAACGACCCGGAGTATGGCGGAAACGTAGCCAATGAATACAATGGTGGAAACACGACAAAATATGCAGGCATGTACTACAACCCGACGTATGCCGCTGCCGGCTACGGTGACGGTTCCGGTTGGGTGAAGCCGACGGTACATGACAACGTGAGCGATTTCTTCAATACAGGTCTGACAGAGAACACGACTCTCAACCTGTCTCAGAATCTCGGTAAGGCGACTTACTCGTTCAGCTTGAGCAACGCTCACCAGGACGGTGTCATCCCGTCGACAGGTCTTGACCGTTGGGGTGCGCGCGGATTGGTGGACTGGACCATCAACGACGAGTGGAAGACGGGCTTCTCCATCAACTACTCCAGCACGAAAATCAATACGATTCCGGGTGGTAACTCAGGTATTATGAACGTGGTTTACTCTGCTCCGGCTGAGTACGACTTGGCAGGTGTGCCTTATCACATGCCGGGACGTCCGGAGGTTCAGACGCTATTCCGCAGCAAGTCGTTCAACAACCCTTACTGGTGGGCAGCCAACAACCAATACCTGCAGCACACGAACCGTGCGTTTGGTAACGCTTACCTTGAGTATCGTCCGAAACTCGGATGGAGCGAGGATTTCGACTTCTACATCCGTGAGCAGGCCGGTGTCGACATGTACACGAACGATAACAGCGAGGTAAACGAATATGGTTCTGCTGAGTATGCCAAGGGTAATATCCTGAACCAGGGTGTGACGAACAATACGTTCAATAACCTTATTACAGCCAACTTCTCCGCACGCTTCGGTAGCGAGAAGGAATGGGCGTTTGACGCAATGGTGGGTAATGAAATCAATCACCAGCAATCACGTCAGTGGTACTATTCCGGTACAGGCTTCAACTTCTATGGAATGCCGACTATTTCCAATGCTACTTCATTCTCTTCTCAGGAAGCAACTTATGCGGAGCGTACAGTCGGTGTGTTCGGAAGCGTGAACCTCTCTTGGAAAGATATGCTCTATCTGTCGGCTACAGGACGTAACGACTGGTTGTCGTCAATGCCGCGCAACAGCCGCAGCTTCTTCTATCCGTCAGTTTCTCTGTCATGGATTTTCACACAGCTGCCTGCATTGAAGAACATTCCGGTACTCTCCTTCGGTAAGGTCCGCTCTTCATTTGCACAAGTGGGACAGGCCGGTGGTTACATCGAAAACTTCTTCTACACTCCTGTCTATGGCGGTGGTTTCTTCATGGGAACTCCGGTGCAGTATCCGTTTAACGGCGTGAGCTCGTTCGTGCCTTACTGGCGTGCTTACGATGAGAACTTGAAGCCGCAGAACACGATGAACGTGGAGGCTGGTATCGACCTGGCGTTCTTCAACAACCGTGTGCGTCTTGACTATACTTACAGCTACCAGAACGTAACTGACCAGATTATGAACGTGCCGCAGGCGGGTTCAAGCGGTTATCAGACGATGTTGACCAACGGTGGTCAGATTCTGACTAACTCGCATGAAATCAACCTGAACGCAACTATATATGAGAATAAGAACTGGACGGTGGATTTCGGAACTTCATTCACGAAGGTTCACAACTATGTGGCTAAGCTGGCCGACGGTGTTGAGTCAATCATGCTCGGCGGTTACCAGACTCCGCAAATCCGCGCGCAGGTGGGCGAGACTTACCCGATTATCTACGGTATCGGTTACCAGCGTGACCCGCAGGGACGCATCATCCTTGACCCGGAAACTCACTTGCCGATGGCTACAGCCAACGACATCAACCTCGGCAGCTGCTCGCCTGACTTCAACATGGGCTTCAACCTGTCCGTACGTTACAAGCGTGTGACGCTCTCTACAACATGGAGCTGGCAGGATGGCGGTAAGATGTACTACGGTACGCGCAACGTGCTCAACATGTTCGGTGCTACTCAGGAGACAGCCGATGCCCGCAACAACGGTGGTGTGATGGTTTCAGGTGTTGTCAACACCGGTACAGCTGAGAATCCGGTTTATGAGACTTGGACAGGCAAGGTGGATGCAGAAGCTTACTATACTCGCCTCGGCGACATCTCGGAAGCTGCTGTCTACTACACAAGCTACTTGAAGTTGCGCGACTTGACGCTCAACTACGACCTTCCGCAGATGGGTCAGTTCAACATCAGCGTTTACGGCTTCGCACGCAACGTGCTTGTATGGGCCAAGATGCCTGAGTTCGACCCTGAGTCCTCGCTGGGTAACAGCAATGCGGGCGGTTACTTCGAGAACTACTCTGCTCCGCAGACAATGAGCTTCGGTGGCGGTATCAAATTGTCGTTCTAACCTATTAAATTCAGATTAACATGATAAAGAAATATATAGTTTTGGCCCTTGCGGCTCTGTCGCTCTCTGCAACATCCTGCACGGAGGACATCATGGACGATATCAACAAGCAACCGGACCGTCCGGGCAACGGTGCTATCAATCCAAGCCTGCAGATTACGGACGGAATCATGTCGACCGGTTTCAACACCTCGAGCGGAAACATGTCGTTCTATGCGGCTTCCTATACGGAGCAGCTCGTGGGTGTGGGCTACAATCAGCTCTATAATGCGGAAATCCGCAACGTGTCGATGGTGGCAAGTTCCAGCACGTTCAACAACGAATGGAACGGTACTTATGCCAACATCCTGAACCTGAAGCTCGCTTTGGAGAAGGCGCAACCGGGTGCCGCTTATGATGCACAGGTGGATGTACGCGGTATGGTGAAGGCTATGCTCGCTCTCAACTTCGGTATGATGACTGACATGTTCGGCGATATCCCTTGCCAGGAAGCCGGCATTAACGGCATCCGTCAGCCGAAGGTCGACAAGCAGGCCGATGTCTACAAGGAGATTTTCTCACTTCTCGACGGCGCTATTGCCGATTTCAAGGAGGCAAAGGAAAAAGGTCTTTCCTATGCGGGCAATCAGGATATCCTCTACAAGGGCGACCTTGACAAGTGGACAGCTTTTGCCTATGCTTTGAAGGCCCGCTACAAACTGCACCTGATGAAGGTTGACGCCGCTGCTGCCGATGAGGCGTTGGCTGCTGCCAAGACGGCGAAGGAACTGGGCTTCGAGGGTGCTGAGATTACAGGCTTCTCTTCTTACGCTTCGAATGCGTCCAACCCGTGGGCGGCTTTCTGGAACGACCGCAACTACCACGCTTCGTCTAAGACGGTGGCTGACATGATGACTGAGCGCAACGACCCGCGTCTGGCTGTTTACGCTACTCCGTGGAAATACAATGGCGTGTTGATTTCTGACGAACTCGCTACTCCGGGTAAGGCAGAGGATGCACAGGTTATTTTCGGTACGGCAAAGGGTGAGGGTTTCGCTATCCCGGCTTGGTTGAACACTTACAGCTTCGCAGAGGCAGAGGCCGGCTCCATTCACTTGCTCAGCAAGTCAGAGCTTTACTTCATTCTCGCAGAGTTGTCTGTGCGTAAGGGTGAGGCCTATGCGGACGACTTGAAAACGGCTGTTGCCGCTTCGTTTGCCGACTATGCTTCCTTTGGCGTAGAGGTGAAGGGTACGGCTGATGAGTATGTGGCTTCTCTCGCCGGAAAATTGGCTGATAACGCATTGAAAGAGGTAATGACTCAGAAATATCTGTCACAGTGCCGTGACGAGCAGTTGGAGACTTACAACGACTTCCGCCGCATGGAGGCGTTGGGCGACGCAGCCAACTATGTGGCTAAGACCAACGCTTACAATACACAGCAAGGTGTTAACCGCTGGCCGTTGCGCTTGCCTTACGGTAACAGTGACGTTATCGCGAACCCTGCCATTAAGGCTCTCTATGGTGATGGTCTCTACATCTACACCGAAAAGATTTGGTGGGCCGGCGGAACTCGCTAAGAAACAGGTTTTGATTGAGATGTAATGATGATGATTGGAAGGGCTGCCCGATTGCCGGGCAGCCCTTCTTGTGTTTGTGTATGTCGGAAAGGGAATCAGACCATGTCTTCTCCGGTGCGCACTTGCGGTACGCGGATGGTCTTGTGGAAAGGAATGAAGGCGGAGACAATGGCGATGACGAGTGTAAGCGTCAGAAACCATCCGAGTATTTCCTTGAGCGAAAGGAGTGTGGCTTGCTGCCGGAGGGTGGTGTAGAGGTTACCGGTGGCGAGCTGCAGGGCTTCGCTGACACCGTGTCCCTGAGCGGTGTTTCCTGCGAGGGAAGAGCTGAAGCGGGTGGATGCTTCCGGGTCGATGAGTGTTATGTTTTCCGACAGCTGTACGATATATTTCTGCTGGAGCCGGTAGAGCATGTTGCTGTAGAAGGCGGATGCAAGCACGGGGGCCATCACCGAGCGGCTGAGAATGAGAAAGAAGGCATTCGACAGCAGGTGTTTAGGGTTGAGGTCCTCGACGGCGAAGAGGGCGAAGGCGATGATGAGCGTGAGCATGCCGAGTCCGCGGAAGAAGATGGGGAGATAGAGCATCTCGTAGGTGCTGTCGGGCGACACGGTGAAATAGAGCAGTCCGAAGAAGATAACAAAGCAGCCCATACCGCCGGCCACGAGGTAGCGGAAGCGCCAGCGCTGCCATTTGAACCACCAGTAGCAGATGAAGGCGCCGAGCAGATAGCCGGGAAGGAGATAGACGTAGAGCGTATAGGTGCGCGTGTTGTCGATGTTGATGATGGTTGTCATGTAGCTGGTGAGAAGGGTGGTCGAGGTGCTGAGGAACATGACTAGCATCATATAGAAATAGCCTACGATGGTTCGGACCTGAAACAACGGCTTCAGGCTGACGTAGGGCGTGGGGGAATGGAACTGGTAGTGGATGAATAGCGCCATCAGCAACGGGGCGATGACGATGTAGGTGATGATGCGAGTCGAGGCCGTCCAGTCGAGAATCTTGCCATAGGTGATGACGTAGATAAGCATCAGTATGGCAGTCGACACTACGACCATCTCGCTGACGTGCAGCTCCTTGAGCGGGATGGAATGGGAGGGGCGGTCGTGGCGTAGCAGAATGATGACGGCAAGGATGGCTATGGTGATGAGTATCATCATGAAGTAGTACATGTACTTCCAGTCGTAGTGGTAGGCGAGCAGGGCTGTTACGACCATCGACAGCTGTCCGCCACCGTAGACCATCGGGTAGAAGTAGGCGTAGAACTGGCTGCGGATGTTGCGCGGACTGAAGATTTTAGTGGCGCGGCGGATGAACCACAGCATCAGAAAGCCTTTCAGGAAGCCGATGACGAAACTGAAGGCGATGAGGATGTCGGTATTGGTGGAGCGTGCGCAGACCCAGCTCAGCAGGAATTGCAGGGCGAGGTTGACAAGAAGCAGCGACTTAGTGGAGAAGGCGTTGAGCACCTTCGGGACGATGGGATAGGCCACGGCCATGCCGGCTGATGCCGCGTAGTAGCCGATGGTGATGTCCTCGGTGTAGGCGCCGAGCGTGTTGGACACTTCCACCATGCTGCCCGTATAGGTGCCGTTGAGCATGGTGATGGGCAGGATGATGAGGAAAGTGGCGGCAATAGCCACCCAGTCGGGCACCCATTGCCTGACCGGGATGTCGAGTTGGCGGGCGGTCATCATGGGCGCAGGGCTTCAGTTTCGACCATCATTCCTGCCCGCAGCCGGCGCATGTCGTCGGGGGTGGCGTCGTCAATCTCGATGCGCACGGGGATGCGCTGCTGCACCTTCACGAAGTTGCCCGCGGAGTTGTCGGTAGGCACGAGCGAGTATTTCGAGCCGGTCGCCTCGGAGATGGCCGAGACGTGGCCGTTGAACACGCGGTCCTGAACGCCGTCGACGCGGATGCGTACCTGCTGACCGATGAAGATGTTGGCTATCTGCGTCTCGCGGTAGTTGGCCGTCACCCATTTGTCGGTGTGGCGCACGAGGTAGGAGATGGTCTGTCCGGCCTGCACATACTGTCCCGGTTCGAGGGCACGGCGGCCCATATAGCCGTCGTAGGGAGCCGTGACAACGGTGTAGGACAGGTTGAGACGGGCGAGGTCGAGAGCGGCTTCAGCCCGCAGGATGCCCGCCTCGATGCCTGTTTTGCGGCTGTTGGTCTCCGTGAGCTGTGACTGGGCTGTCTTTTTCTGAAGCAGGAGAGCGTCGTAGCGGGCCTGTGCGGCTTCGTAGGCGGCTTTCACCTGCTCAAACTGCTGTTCGGGCACGGATTCGTCGGCCAGCAGACGGCTGTAGCGGTTGTAGTCCTTCTCGGCTTGCCACAGCTTTGCCTTGGCTTCGGCGATGCCGGCATCCTGGGCGGCGACAATGGAGCCGGAGGTGGCGATGCCGGAATGGAGCACGTCGAGCGAGCCGTTGGCGTCGAGTAGCGCGGCTTCGGCTTCCTTGACGCGGATGCGGTACTCGTTGTCGTCGAGCACGAGGAGCGTGTCGCCGCGGTGGACGAACTGGTGCTCACGGAAGCGGACTTCCTTGATGTAGCCGGCGGCACGGACGCTGACCGGTGCAATGTACTGGTCGATGAAGGCATCGTTGGTGATTTCGTAGTTGACGTATTTCCAGAAGTGGTTGACGGTCCAGGTCAGACCGGAGAGCGCGATGAGGAGGCATACGCTGTTCATGATGATGTTTCTGCGCTTGCGCCTTTTCAGCCGCTGGTGCTTGCGTTGCAGTGAGTTGTTTGTCATAGTGGGCGTAGTGTTGTTATAGTTGTCCGGTAGCGTTGAGTAGTTCGTAGTAGTGGTAGACGGCCTCGGCGCGTGCTGTGGCGAGCTGCAGTTCGGCGTTGAGCCGCAGGTTGTCGGCATCGAGCAGGTCGGTCAGTATGGCCAGCTGGCTGAGGTAGCGGTTCTGCATGATGCGGTAGTTCTCCTCGGCTTGTCTGACCGAAAGACGCAGCGCCTCGACCCGTTCCAGCGCCTCGCGGTGGCGCGTATAGGCACGGCTGATGTCCATGCGGAGCGTCTGCAGATGCTGTTCCTCGGCATTGCGGCTCAGCTCGATGTTGTGGCGCGCTTCCGTCAGCTTACCACGGTTGTGGTAAAGCCCCGACAGGGGGTAGGAGAAGGAGAGGCCGACGTTCCAGTTATTGTTGTAGAGGTCGTCGAGCGTGCGCGAGATGGGCCGTGCCAGCGTGTTGGACGCGTAGAGCGAGAGGCTCGGCAGGTTTTCAGCCTTGACGCTTTGGAGATTGTTGCGGGCCAGCTCCGTCTGACGGCGGAGGCGCAGCAGCGTGAGGTCGGCATCTTTGGCGCGGTTGACGTAGGCGTCGCAGGCTTCAAGCGGGTATTCGCGTTCGACGAGCGTCGTATCGGGTAGAATCAGCGTCGACTCGTCCCATCCGAGGAGAATGTCGAGTTGCTGCGAGGCCAGGCGTATGCCGTTCTCGGTCTGGGTAAGGGCAAGACGGCTGTCGGTGAGCTGCATTTCGCTGCGCAGCACGTCGTTGTTGGTAATTACGCCCTCTTCCTTCAGCCGGCGGATGTCGGTCAGTCGTTTTTCCGACTCGACGATGTTGCGCACGAGCACCACGCGCTGCTTGTAGAGGCAGAACAGGTCGAGATAGTGGCTGAGCAGCGTCATTTTCAGACTCGCTTTGTCGCCGGCCGTCTGCAGGGCGCGGATGCTTTCCTCGATTTCCGCTTTCTCGATGGCGTGGCGGATGCGTCCGCCCTCATAGAGCGGCTGGCGCAGGTCGATGGCGTAGTTCTGCGACCAGTCGGGAGCATCGGGGCGTGTGGGTTGTGAGAGTCCCCTGCGGAAAACGACGGGTTGGCCGATGACTCCGGCATTCAGCCCGACGCTGAGTTCCGGCAGACGCTGGCTTTGCGCCGATTCGCGTCGTGCGGCGGCCATCTGCTGGCCGATGCGGTCGGCTTCGAGAAGAAGGCTGTGACGGATGCCCGTGTCGAAAAGCGTATCGAGCGGAACGAACCGCGCCTCTCCGGCTGCTGATGCGCCGCAGGCCGACAGCAACAGGGCAGCCACCGTCAGTTTAATACGTTTCAAACACATCTTGCAGTTCTTTGAGTTGCTTCATGAGGTTCTGTAGGTTCTCGCGTCCCACCTGGCGTTCTATGCCCGCATAGAAATCTTCGAGGTGCGGAGCAATCCAGGCGCGGAAAGTCTCGCCTTCGGGAGTGAGATAGACGAGCTTGTTGCGGCGGTCGGTGGCCGACTCGCGGCGGCACACATAGCCTTTGCGCTCAAGGTTGGTCATCAGGTTGGTGAGGCACGCCTTGTCCTTCGACGTGCGTTCGGCCAGTTTCTGCTGGCTGATGCCCTGTTCCTTCCACAGGCAGCTGAGTATCTGAAGCATTTCGAAAGTGATGCCCGCCCCAGTGTCGCGCAGCATCCGCTGCAGGGCCTGGCGGAAGGCAGTGCGTGTGCGTATGATTTGAAGGATGCACTCGCGTGTTAAAATCTCGTCGTACGTCATGCTGAAAATAGAATTAGTTGTCAAAATGAGAAGTTGTCTTAAAACAACCCCTAAAGCGAGTGCAAAGATAGGATAAAAAACGGAATTAGTAAAACATTTGACTAATTTTTCAGCGATAAAGATTCTTTTATGGTTTGAATGCTGCAATTTGATGCAAATAAATTGAGTCAGTTTGGAAAAGTGTATATGTTTTTGTATTTTTGCGTCCAAATTATTATAAGCAGTGCCAAAGATTTGTTTTGGTTGTAAAAAGACCGTAAGAAGGTGTCTGTTGTATTGTTAGTTCAACTGTAATCATGCCCCGAAAGCTGTATATTGCAGGAAATAGGGGCATAAAGGCAGATAATTGCGAAAAAAGGGGGCGACGATTCGGATATCCACACCGTTGCGCCGTATGAAAACTATTTAGAATTGCGTAAAAGAGATTGTAATGGAAGAAACACAGTCAAGTAGTAACAAGCGAATCGCTAAAAACACACTGATGCTCTACGTCAGAATGCTGCTGTCGATGGTTGTGTCGCTCTACACTTCCCGTGTCGTACTGAATACCCTTGGCGTCGAGGACTACGGTATCTACAACGTGGTCGGCGGCGTGGTGGTGCTGTTCTCTTTTTTGAATAGCGCGATGGCTTCCGCCACCCAACGGTTTCTGAATTTTGAACTTGGCAGAGGCGATATCCGTCAGGTGAAAAGGATTTTCAGCATGAGCATGACAGCCCATATCCTGATAGCTCTGCTGATTTTGGTTCTTGCAGAAACGGTAGGACTTTGGTTCTTTGCTACCCAGTTAAACATTCCTGAGGAACGGATGGATGCTGCATCATGGGTTTATCAGATGTCGGTTCTTACCTGTTGCTTCTCGGTTTTGCGTATTCCCTATAACGCTTCCGTTATTGCGTATGAGAAAATGACCTTCTTTGCCTATGTCAGCATCGTTGAGGTTGTTTTGAAATTGCTGATTGTCTATTTGTTGGTTTTATGGAATTTCGACAAATTGGTATTGTATTCCATATTGACCTTAGGAGTGGCAGTTCTTGTCAATCTGGTTTATCAGTTGTATTGTAAACGAACGTTTGACACTTGCGGATATCGCTTCTTCTGGGATAAGGTACTGTTCAAGCAGATTATGGGATTCTCCGGCTGGAGTCTATTCGGAAGTATGGCAAATGTCGGAGCGCAGCAAGGTGTGAGCATTTTGTTGAATATTTTCTGCGGAGTAGCCGTAAACGCGGCAGTCGGTATTGCCAATCAGGTAAGTGCTGCGGTTTATGCGTTTGTCTCAAGTTTTCAGACAGCCTTTAATCCGCAGATTGTTAAGAACTATGCGGCTGGTGAAAAAGAACGTTTGTTTTCCTTGATATTTCAAACGTCGAAATATTCCTTTTACCTCTTGTTTATATTGTCTGTGCCGGTGCTGTTGAACGCTCATTATATTTTGGAACTTTGGTTAGGTAATGTGCCTCAATATGCAGTGGATTTTTCCAGACTGATGATTGTGTTCTATTTGTTGGAGACATTCTCAGCTCCATTCTGGATGTCTGTTCAGGCAACCGGAAAAATCCGGAACTATCAGATTTGGGTAGCGGTGTTTATTTTTTTGAATCTTCCGCTATCGTATATTGCTCTAAAGTTGGGTTATTCGGTTGTTTGGGTTTTTGTAGTCAGGGTTGCCATTAATGTAGTGACACTAATCTATAGAATTGGCTACTTGAAGAAAAATTTAGAATTCCCGGCCATGAAGTATGTGCGTACGGTGATACTGCCGGTATTGGTCGTTGCCGCATTATCGGTTTCTCTACCCTTGGTGTTTTCATTGAGGCTTCAAGGATTAGAGGCTTTGATATATTCATCTGTTAGTTTTGAAATCCTGATATGTATCTTGATTCTTTTGTTTGGCTTGAATAAAGCAGAGAAAGGGCTTTTGCGGAACATTTTGGTTTCGAAATTACATTTTTTGAAAATTAAATAATAGGTATTGTTTGGTTAATTTGAAGTCGTTAGTGTGAGAATATTTTAAATTTTTAAGAATGGATAAAAACACAAATCATATAAATATTCCTCAAATTTCGATTGTAGTCCCTGTTTATAATACGAAGGACTACGTTGTGCGTTGTCTTGATTCTATTTATAATCAGACTTTTACAGATTATGAAGTTTTGATTGTGAATGATGGAAGTACGGATAATTCGGCAGAACTGTGTTCGCAATATATTTTAGATAAACCTCAATTCCGTTTGATAAACAAGGCCAATGGAGGATTGACCAGTGCAAGATATTGTGGATGGAAAGAGGCGGTTGGTAAATATATTGTCTTTATTGACAGCGATGATTTTATAGAATCAGATTATTGCAAGTCTTTGTACGATGCTTGTGAATCTACACAAAGTGGATTGGCTATTTGTTCCTATCAAGTTGTGTCGAACAATCAGATAATTTCTATTTCCCAATTGCCTGTAAATGGTCAATTGATTACAAATATAGAGGAGGATTATACAAAACTCTTGCTTTCTTATCATCCAAAAACAAAACATCGGATACCGGCTTTTTTATGGTTGCGGATGATGTTAAGAGAGATAATAACAGAAGATTGTTTTGTGGATGAAAATAAAGTGTTTGCTGAAGATTTGATTTTTGATTTACACTATGTTCGGCAGGTTAAGCAAATAGCTGTAGTTAATCGACCATTATATAATTACTATTTAATTGATGGTTCATTGACTCGGAAATATCGGCCTAATTTGTGGCAAATGTATAAAAATCTTTATACTGAATGTTTGAATTATTGCGTGAATAATAAGATATTGAATGTATCTTGTCAATTGTCAACTCTTTTAATTGGAGGAGTATTACACTGCGTTCAGCAAGCGGCGAGACAATTGGATTATGATGAGTTTAAAGGAGATTTCCGGTTAATTCGACAAGATGAAGCGTTGAAGAATGTAATGCGTACGCATGTATTGTTTTCAAGTAAATATAGGAATCTGATAATCAATCATAAAATTGTGATTTTGTTAATGGCATTTTTCCCAAGTTGGATTGTATATCAATTTTACAAATGGAGGCAAACAAGATGAGTATCAAAGAAATAATACCGCTTTTTTTAAAGTTAAGAATAGTATATTGGAAAAATAACCTTTTCCCTAAGGTGAAATTACAAAAAAGTAATCAACAAAGGATTTGGTTCTTCTTAGCTGCTGATTATGGAAATCTGGGTGATGTGGCTATTACTCAGGCGCAACTTTCATATTTGCAACAGCGATTTCCAATGGCCGAAGTTGTGGAGATTCCAATTTCACAAACTCTTGAATTTGTAGGTGCGGTTCGCAAAGTGATAGGGAAGGAGGATGTTGTCACACTTGTTGGTGGCGGAAATATGAGTGACCTGTATCCTGATATTGAGTTTCTTCGTCGATTAGTTGTAAAAAATTTCAGTCGTAATGTGATTGTATCCTTTCCTCAATCTATTCATTTTACGGAGAGTATGAAAGGACGGGCCGAATTGAATAAGACGCAGAAAGTGTATTCCAAGCATCCCAATTTGACATTATTGGCGCGAGATAAAGTTTCTTATGAGCGAATGAAGAATTGGTTTCCGAAGAATACTGTTAAATTTGTGCCGGATATTGTTTTGTATATGGATAAACGAAAAGGATATATACGGGACAATAATGTTATTTATTGTTTGAGAAACGACAAAGAAAAATCTCATTCTGATATTTCCCAGATGGCTTCGCTGAAACAATATGTGGCAGAACATTTTTCAAAAGTAAGTTATACCGATACTCAAATTAATGATACATTGGTGCGAGCTGACGGTGGAGAGAAATATTTGAATAAGCTATTGGAAGAATTTTCTCACGCTGGACTTGTGATTACAGATAGATTACATGGAATGATTTTAGCGTATATCACTGGAACTCCGGCAATCGTCTTTGATAATTCGACTAAAAAAATATCCGCTGCTTATGAATGGATAAAAGATTGTGGATTTATTTACCTTGCAAATGAGAATACAAATTTTGAGAATTTAAAATTTGTAAAGGAGAATAAACAAGTAAAGGATTCTATTGATTTACAATTTAAGCAATTGGTATGAAAAAAAAGATATTGTTTTGTCATTTTGATTTATCAGGTGGCGGAGCTGAAAAAGTATTGGTGAACTTATTGCACGGATTAAATCCGGAGAAATATGACATCACTTTGTTTTTGCTGTTTGGCGTTGGTCCTTATATCGACAAATTGCCGGAATATGTAAAAGTAAAGTGTTTGTTCAAAAAGCAATTCAAAGGTTTGACTCAGATTTTAAAACTGTTTTCTCCAAGATTGCTTCATAAACTCTTTATTAAAGGAAGCTATGATTTGGAGATTGCTTATTTGGAAACATCTCCCACGCGTATTATATCGGGGGCACCGGATAGTGTGCGAAAAATAGCTTGGGTCCATGTTGAAGAGGAACAAGAAGATGCATTCTATTCATTTTATCGAAGTGGACGGGAAATGGTGAATTGCTATAACCGTTTTGATAAGATTGCTTTTGTGTCAAAAACCGCATTGCGTAAATTTGAAGAATACCATCCCCAAATAGTAACTTCAAAATGCGTAATGTATAATGTCAATGATATTGATATTCTTGCAAAAGCAAAAGAAGATTTGGATGAGCCATTGAGTGATAAACTAAATCTTTGCACTATTGGTCGGTTGACAAAACAGAAAGGTTACATTCGATTATTACAGGCTGTGAAAGAACTTAATGAGTTGGGGTTGGCATCTCGGTTTACTCTTTACATTTTGGGTAAAGGAGAGGACGAGTATAAGTTAAAAAGTTATATTAAAGAGCACAATTTGGAAAATGTTGTGATGCTTGGATTCCGTTCAAATCCTTATAAGTATCTTTCAAAAATGGATTTGTTTGTTTGCTCATCATTTAAAGAAGGTTATAGTACGGCTGTTGTCGAGTCTACCTTATTAGGTATACCAGTAATTACAACGGATTGTTCAGGAATGGATGAAATTTTAAAAGATGGTAGATATGGTATGATAGTCCCTAACAATCAATCGGCTTTGTTTGAAGGTATGAAAAATTTGATAGAACATCGTGAAAAAATAGATGAATACAGGAGAAATCTTCAAATAAATGTGGAGAGTTTATATGCTGAAAATATCAAAAAATATGAAGAACTATTTGAAGAGTTATGATGGACGGATATTGGTCTTCATTTCTTGTCGGTAAATGCAAAATTAAATAGTATGGAAATAATACCAGCTTCGTTTTATGCGCCGATATTTTATAATTTAGTTTTACTATTAGTGTTGTTTAAATGTGCGCAGCTACACGCTAATAGTAAAAATACGTTGTGGATACTGGCTTTTTTTCTGATATTCTTTCTCGGATTGAGGCCACTTAGTGGTCGTCATTTTATTGATATGACGACTTATGCGTCTGTTTATGAAATGCTAAAGTATGATACTGGGGATTATTTTGGAAAAGATTGGATATTTACTAAATTAATGCAACTATTTGCTCGCTTGAATTTCTCGGTACATATTTTCTTTTTGGTAGTAGAGGTTATATATGTAGGTTTTTCAGCATGGGCGTGTAAGCGAATATTTAACAAATACGGCTATTTTGGATTTCTTGCAATAATAGGAGCTTTTTCGTTTTATACTTATGGTGTTAACGGCATTCGTAATGGAATGGCTGCGTCTATTGTGATTTTGGCATTGAGTTATTTGGATGCCAACAAATGGAAAGCGGTGCTTTGGGCTTTTGTGGCTGTGAATGTTCATAACTCGATGCTATTACCTGTTGCTGCAATGATTGCATGTTTGGCACATAATAATACAAAACATTATTTCTATTTTTGGGTATTGTCGATTGTGGTTTCAGCTACTGTTGGAAGCACGATGGAAACTTTGATTGCCGGTTCCGGGCTTGTTGAGGATGACCGTTTTGCTGGGTATCTGACAGCGGAAACAGATAAGGCTTCGTTTTCAAGTACCGGTTTCCGTTGGGACTTTTTACTGTATAGTTGTGTGCCAATTTTGATAGGGTATTACTATGTAGTGAAAAAAGGATTTCAAGACAAGACCTATCTATTCTTCTTGAATACCTATATTTTAGCTAATAGTTTCTGGGTGATGGTGATTCGGGCTAACTTCTCCAACCGTTTTGCATATTTGTCGTGGTTCTTATATGGCATTGTGTTGGTTTATCCTTTTTTGAAATGCGAATATGTGAAAGGACGTGATGCGAAGTTGCGTTTGGTTTTATTGGGTAATGTGGCCTTTACTTATTTTATGTGGTTAATTGGAAAATAATAATATGACACCGAAAGTATCAGTGATAATGGGTATCTACAATTGTGCTTCTACTTTACAGGAGGCATTAGATTCTTTGTATGCCCAAACGTTTCAAGATTTTGAGATTATTCTTTGCGATGATGGCTCGAAGGATGATACATATGCTTTGGCTGAGAAAAATAAACAAGAACATACCAATATTGTCCTTCTAAAGAATGAAGTGAATAAAGGATTGAATTATACATTGAACAAATGTCTGAAATATGCGAAAGGAAAATATATCGCACGAATGGATGGTGATGACATTTCTTTGCCGGAACGATTTGAAAAAGAATACCAGTTTTTAGAGAAAAATCCTCAATATGCTATTGTTAGTACGACAATGAAGTATTTTGATGAATCAGGTGTTTTTAGAGTTGGTAATGTAGAGCAAGGTGAGCCCAACGTGCCGGATTTTGTGAAAGGAACACCGTTTTGCCATGCACCATGTATGGTACTGAAAACGGCGTATGATGCAGTGTCCGGCTACAGCGATTCTCCTTGGCTTTTGAGAGTGGAGGATTACCATTTGTGGATGAAAATGTATTTAAAAGGATTTAAAGGTTTCCGATTGAATGAACCATTGTACATGATGCGTGATGATAGGAATGCTGTTGTCCGACGTAATTTCAGGAACAGAAGGAATGAGGCTTATGTCAAATATTTGATTTGTCGGAATTTTAAGTTACCTTTTTATAAATATGTTTGGTGTTTACGACCGATATTGATTTGGTTGATGCCTCAGTTTTTGTATAATAAATTACATAGAAGATGAAACCTAAATTTATTATAGCAACAACGATTCCTCTTTCTTTGGGCTTTTTTAAAGGACAGTTGAGATTTCTGAGCAGAGAATTTGATATTTGTGCGGTGTCCTCTAATCCTGAAAGATTGGAAAGTTTTGGAAAAGAAGAAGGGATAACGACGCATTGCATTCCGATGGAGCGTCCGATTTCGATTGTTAAGGATTTCGTGAGCCTATGGAGATGGATTGCTTTTTTACGGAAAGAAAAGCCGAATGTGGTACATGGCAATACTCCTAAGGCATCGATGTTGTCAATGCTGGCAGCTCGTCTTACAGGTGTGCCTGTCCGGATTTACATGTGCCATGGTTTGCGTTTCCAAGGGGCACATGGTGTGATGCGGAAATTATTGATGGCGATGGAGCGATTGTCGTGTTCGTGTGCTACTCGTGTGCTGTGCGTAAGTGAAGGCGTAAGGAAACTGTTGGTTGAGGAAAAAATTTGTCCTGCGGAGAAGTGTGGAGTAGTTAATTACGGCAGTTCTAATGGTATTGATTTGTCTCGATTTGACGCGAACAGTGTCGATGCCGAGCGGATGAGACGGGAATTGGGTATTCCTGATGATGATTTTGTTTTCTGCTTTGTGGGGCGTGTAGTTGGTGATAAAGGCGTTAATGAACTTGTTGGTGCATTTAACCGTTTATCTCAGGAGTATGAAAAGACTGAATTGGTGATTGTTGGCCCAGAGGAAAGTGAATTGGACCCTATCGCTGATGTTACAAAAAAAATCATTGCAGAAAATCCAAGGATTTATGCTGTAGGTCGCCAATCAGACGTGAAGCCTTATATGGTAGGAAGTGATACGTTTGT
The DNA here is from genome assembly GCA_944321875.1 of uncultured Muribaculaceae bacterium. Lineage (GTDB taxonomy): Bacteria > Bacteroidota > Bacteroidia > Bacteroidales > Muribaculaceae > Limisoma. The sequence goes on along the minus strand of CALUMX010000010.1, from coordinate 15,978 downwards.
GTTGCCGTCTTATAGAGAGGGTTTTGGAGTCGTATTGATGGAGGCTGGAGCATTGGGGCTTCCTTGTATTACGACCGACATCACAGGTTGCAACGAGATTATCAAGGAGGGTGAGAACGGGGTGATTATTCCGCCGCGCAATGAGGAGGCTCTCTATGGAGCGATGAAGCGTTTTGTGGAAGACCGTGAGGCGGTGAGCCGTATGGCTGCCCGCTCGCGGGAATTGATAGCTTCGCGCTATGAGCAACAGATGGTTTGGGATGCTCTGCTGAAGGAATATCGCCGATTGTTGAACGAATAGGATGGAAAATTTGTTATGTATAAGAATGGTTTGAAACGGGTGTTGGATTTCACTATCGTGCTGTGTGCGCTGATTGTGATTTCTCCGATTTTATTGGTGATAACGGTGTGGCTGCATTTTGCCAACAAGGGTGCTGGTGCGTTTTTCACGCAGGCTCGTCCGGGTAAGAACGGCAAGATATTCCGTGTCATCAAGTTTAAGACAATGACTGATGAGCGTGACAAGGATGGCAATCTGTTGCCTGATGCGCAACGCTTGACGAAGGTGGGACGGTTGGTGCGTTCGACCTCGATTGATGAGTTACCACAGTTGATTAATGTGCTGAAGGGTGACATGGCGCTGATTGGTCCGCGTCCGTTGTTGCCTCAATATCTGCCGCTTTACAGTAAGGAGCAGGCTCGTCGCCATGAGGTAAGACCGGGAATTACGGGCTGGGCGCAGGTAAACGGCCGAAATGCGATTTCATGGACGAGGAAATTTGAGTTGGACGTGTGGTATGTAGACCATATTTCGTTTGCGCTCGACGTGAAAATCGTGTTTATGACGATAAAGAAAGTGTTTGTCCGTGAGGGAATCTCACAGGAGGGACAGGCTACGATGGAATTCTTTAACGGTAAAAACTAAGGAAATATGTTTCTGTATGGAGCAAGTGGCCATGCGAAAGTAATCATTGATATTCTGAAAGCGAACGGGATGGAAATTGAAGGTCTGTTGGATGACAATCCCGACGTTACGGAATTGATGGGTTATAAGGTGTTGCATGGAGTAAACGATGTTTCATCGTTAATTATCAGTATTGGCAACAACCGTATCCGAAAGATGATTGCGGAACGGTTGGAAACGAGGTTTGAGAAGGCGGTACATCCCAGTGCGATAATGTCGCCGTCGGCTAAAGTGGGCGATGGAACGGTTGTTATGCAGGGAGCTATTGTGCAGGCCTGTGCTGAAATCGGTAAACACTGTATTGTCAATACGGGTGCATCTGTTGACCATGAGTGTGTATTGGAGGACTATGTTCATGTGTCGCCACATAGTACGCTGTGCGGAAATGTGCATGTGGGCGAGGGTTCTTGGATTGGAGCCGGCACAACGGTTATTCCCGGAGTGAAAATCGGGAAATGGTCGGTGATTGGAGCCGGAAGCGTGGTCGTCAGAGATATCCCGGACGGTGTCGTCGCCTATGGAAACCCTTGCCGCGTAGTAAGACATTTATAAAATTAGCTGAAAGATTTGGACAGTTAGGAAAATAGCTGTACTTTTGGAATGGTTTGGCTATTTGGCAGTTGTGAGAGATACTGCCTTTGAGAAGGCAGCCGTGACGAACTGTCGACTATAAAGATTTTAGTGGTTTAACTTTAATGAAAACTGTATGAATAAAAGGATTTATCTTTGCCTGGCTCACATGAGCGGCAAGGAGCAAGAGTTTATTCAAGAGGCGTTTGATACGAACTGGGTGGTTCCATTGGGTCCGAATGTGAACGCTTTTGAGAAGGATTTGGAAGCATTTGTAGGCGAGAATAAGAAGGTGGTGGCTTTGTCGGCTGGTACGGCGGCCATTCACTTGGGATTGGTACAGTTGGGCGTTAAGCCGGGCGATGAGGTAATCTGTCAGAGCTTTACGTTCTGCGCGTCGGCCAATCCGGTTGTTTATCAAGGAGCTACACCGGTGTTTGTCGACAGCGAGGCTGACACTTGGAATATGAGTCCGGTGCTGCTTGAGGAGGCCATCAAGGACCGAATCGAGAAGACGGGCAAGAAGCCGAAGGCGATTATCCCGGTTCACCTTTACGGTATGCCGGCGAAAATCGATGAGATTTGTGCCGTTGCCGCGAAGTATGACATTCCGGTGCTGGAGGATGCGGCTGAGGCGTTCGGCTCGGAGTATAAGGGCCGCAAGTGCGGTACGTTCGGCCGTTTCGGCGCGTTGAGCTTCAACGGAAACAAGATGATTACGACTTCGGGCGGCGGCGCGCTGATTACTCCCGACGAGGAGGCGAAGCAGCGTACGATGTTCTTCGCTACGCAGGCCCGCGAGGCGTTTCCTTACTATCAGCACGAGGAAATCGGCTATAATTACCGTATGAGCAACATCTGTGCGGGTATCGGCCGCGGACAGATGACGGTGCTCGACGAGCATATCGCTCACCACCGCCATGTGCATGCGCTTTATGAGGAGGCGTTCCGCAACGTGGAGGGCATCACGCTGATGAGTAATCCCGACGAGCGGTTTAACGCGAACTATTGGCTGTGTACGATACTGATTGACAAGAACGTGACGGGCTACGATTACGAGGAGTTGCGTCAGGCACTCGACGCGAAGGGCATCGAGACGCGTCCGCTGTGGAAGCCGATGCACCTGCAGCCTGTCTATAAGAATAATCCCTGCTATGTGGACGGAACGTCGGAGCGGCTGTTCGGCATGGGTCTTTGCCTGCCTGCTGGTCCATATGTAACGGACGATGACGTGAGATATATTGTTGATGAAATTTTGAACTACAAGCGATGAATTGGATTCATAGACTGTTTGCCGCGTATTTTACGAAAAAAACGCTGCCATATTGGTGTATCCTTGTTTTAGACTGCCTGTGTGTACTGGTGTCGAGCCTGGTGGTCTATACGCTTAACAACGGTTTGCTCCATACGCTGGGCATTTTCTGGCCGCTGTTGGGTACGCTGTGCGTCCATCTGCCGTTCTTCATGGTGGGTTTCCGCTTGTTTCACACGTATGCGGGCATTATCCGCTACTCTACGTTCGTCGACCTCCAGCGGGTGGCTTGCGCTACGCTGCTGGGCACGGTACTCATCGGTATCTTTGACTGGCTGCTGGGCAAGCCGGAGACGCTGGTTGACGTGAGGTTCAACGACCTGATGCTGGCTTCGCTGCTGAGCATCCTGCTGATGTGGACTATCCGCGTGCTGGTGAAATATATGTTTGACGTGGCGCGTTCCGACAAGCGTCAGGAACGGGTGTTTATCTACGGCGTGCGTAACGGTGGTATGAGTCTTGCAAAAAGTATTTATAATCAGACTGAGCCGAAATATAGTCTGGTAGGCTTTGTTTCGGATTGTGATGATGTTGTCGACCATACGCTGATGGGCGTGAAGGTTTATCCCAATGATGAGAATCTGGTTCAATCTATGATTGGATTGAAGGTGTCAGCTCTCTTTGTTTCTCCGTTGAAGAGTGAATTGTTGCGAGAGAACGAGCGTTTGGTGAATGAGTTGACCGATGCCGGAATCAAGATATTCATGATGCCTGCCGCTCAAGAGTGGGATAGTAAAAGCGATTTGCTCCACACTCAGCTGAAGGAGGTGGACATCGAGGACCTGCTGCCGCGCAACAAGATTGAGATTGACATGGAGGCCGTGGGCCGTCTGCTGACGGGTAAGAGCATCCTGATTACGGGTGCTGCCGGAAGTATCGGCAGCGAGATGGTGCGCCAGATTTCGGTCTACAAGCCGAGCCGTCTGATTCTTGTCGACCAGGCGGAGACGCCGCTTCACGACGTACGCCTGATGATGGCGAAACGCTGGCCGGAGCTGGAGGCGCATACGGTCATCGGCGACATCAGCAATCCGATGCGTATGGAGTCGCTGTTTGCAGCCTACCGTCCCGACTATGTTTTCCATGCGGCGGCCTATAAGCATGTGCCGATGATGGAGGACAACCCAAGCGAGAGCATCCAGAACAACGTGGAGGGAACGCGCATCATCGCCGACCTTGCCGTGAAGTATGGAACGAAGAAGTTTGTGATGATTTCCACCGACAAGGCCGTGAATCCGACCAACGTGATGGGCTGTTCGAAGCGTATCTGCGAGATGTATGTGCAGAGCCTCGACAAGGCCATTAAGGAAGGCCGTGTTGAGGGCGTGACCCAGTTTGTCACGACGCGTTTCGGCAACGTGCTGGGTTCGAACGGTTCTGTGATACCGCTGTTTAAGGAGCAAATCAAGAACGGCGGACCGGTGACGGTTACGCATCCCGACATTATCCGTTACTTTATGCTCATTTCCGAGGCCTGCAAGCTCGTGCTCGAGGCTGGAACGATGGGTAACGGCGGCGAGATATTCGTGTTCGACATGGGACGTGCCGTCAAGATTGTCGATTTGGCGAAGCGGATGATTCGACTGAGCGGAGCCCGGAACGTGGAAATCAAGTTTACGGGATTGCGCGACGGCGAGAAACTCTATGAGGAAGTGCTCAACGACGAGGAGATAACCGTGCCGACCTATCATCCGAAGATTAAAATCGCGAAAGTGCGCGAATACGACTACGAGGATGTCAACCGTTCGATTGACGAGATGGTGAAGGGCAGCTACACGGAGGACGCCATGCAGATTGTAAAGCGCATGAAGGAACTCGTGCCCGAATTCAAGAGCCAGAACTCGATATATCAGACTTTGGATAAATAGAGAGAATTTCAATAATTGTACAGGAATCCGTTGCCAACTCTGGTGACGGATTCTTTTTTGGGGAGAGGGGAAAACAAAACGGGGGGATGGTGTGTTTTTCCTTAAAATGATTAATATCGATTACTATGGAAATTAAGCATCTGAAAGAGAAATCAAGATTTGAGATAACGCAGGATGGCGAGGTGGCTTATTGCGAGTATAAGATATATGACGGCTGTCTCGATGTGCGCCACACGATTGTGCCGAAATCGCTGAGCGGGCAGGGGCTTGCCGCGCTGCTGGTGAAGGCTGCCTACGATTATGCGCAGTCGGAAGGACTGAAGGCGGTGGCAACGTGTGCCTATGCCGTCGTATGGCTGGAGCGTCATCCTGAATATGGCGGCGAGGTGAGCCGTGACCATTGCGAGGGAGCTTGCGCTCTCTGATGCCGGCCGGCCGACGCGGGTTGACTCCGAAGGACTGAAGGTCTGTCGGCGAGGGGCAGTATGTGCCGTATTTTGGTGTTTAACAAATAGAAGAAGAGGCTGCGTCCTTCGGGAGGCAGCCTCTTGTGTTGCCGTTCAGAGGACGAATGGAAGGTCTTCGGAGCGTTGCCGCTGCCGGATGAAGGCTTCATGCTTCAATGGGTTGAAAGTATAGCGGTCAGACGCGCCGTCGGCCGGCTCGATGAATCCGGCTGACAGTATCTGTTGCCGGAAGTGTTTGGAATCGTATTTGTGGCCGTAGATGACTTCCAGAAGTTGTTGAAGTTCGTCCACCGTAAACGTTTTGTCCAGCAGACTGAAAGCCGCGGCTTTGGTGATGGCTGCGCTCTGCAGTGCCTCGCGGGCTTTGCGGATGATGTCGGCATGGTCGAAGGCGAGCGGCGGCAATTCGTCGATGCTGAACCAGTCGGCGCGCAGGGCATCGTCACCGCCGGCTATCGTGTGGTCGGACGTACGGATAGTTGCGAAGAAAGCGATGGAAATGACTCTTCCCCGCGGGTCGCGCTCTACGCCGCTGAAAGCGCCAATCTGTTGCATATAGGCATTGGTGACGCCTGTTTCCTCGCGGAGCTCACGGGCGGCGCATTGTTCAGCCGTTTCTTCCATTTCCAGAAAGCCTCCCGGAAGTGCTTGGCTGTGGAGAAAGGGTTCGCGTCCGCGCTCAATCAGAAGAACGCGGAGCTGCTGGCGATGGTAGCTGAAGACAACCACGTCGGTCGTGACGGCCGGCCGTGGGTATTTGTAGGTGTAGAGGGTTTCTGTCATTTTTGTGTGGTAAGTTATAGTACTTGCAAATAGAATAAGTTTCTTCCGTTTCTGCAATGTTTTCAGGAGAAAAATTTGATAATATCCGGATAAAATCGTATATTTGATTGAATCACAAAGCGTTGAAATATATGAGAACGGATGGCAACCTCTCGGACAAGACGATGCAGCAGGAAATACAGCTGCTGGAGTGCGGTAACCGTATTGAGGCCGGTGACATAATGGAAACTCTCCGGGCGAACGATATCGTTTGTCGGGAACAAGCCGGCAGTCTGTATCCCTTGGTGGGTGCGGATGACGAATTGGCGGGTATTTCCATCTATGTGTTGCGTAAGGATTACGAACGGGCTCAGAGGCTTGTGGCAACGTTGGACAGACAGCGTGGCCGTTCTTCCCGTATGTGTCCTAAATGTGGGAGTGAGGAAGTGAGCAGCCTTGTTCGCCGTCCCAAGCTCCGTGCCGCCGTCGTGATTCTCAGCATTGCTATGCTGTTGCTTCCCGGTGTATATGTCGCTATCCCGGAATCGGCCGGCATACGTTCGTCCGAGGCCAATGTCGTCGCATTGTCCATGGTCGTTGCCGGGATACTGTTGTTGGTGCTTGCCGGTCGGAAGTTGGCCAATTGGAAATGCGGCAGTTGCGGCCACAGATTCTGACTTTTTTTCAATAATAATAAAACAGACAGGCTGTCCGTAGATGAATACGGGCAGCCTGTCTGGCGTTTGGTCCGATTATAGCGGGACTTATTTCTGTCGGTAGGAAATGGTTCCGGTTGCCTGGTTGGTCGGCATGACAAGTACCTCGGCAATCTGTACGTGAGCAGGGGCGGATGCCGCATAGTAGACCACTTCGGCAATGTCGTCGCCGTTGAGCGGATGGATGCCTTTGTAGAAGTCGTCGGCTCTCTGCTTGTCGCCACGGTAGCGGACAACCGTAAAGTTGGTTTCCACCATGCCCGGTTTGATGTTGGTCACGCGCAGCGGTGTGTCGACGAGGTCGATGCGCAGACCGTCGGACAACGCCTTAACGGCCGCCTTCGTGGCGCAATATACGCTGCCGCCGGGATAAGCCGCATCGCCGGCGATGGAGCCGATGTTGATAATGTGTCCGCGTCCGCGTTCCACCATTCCCGGAACAATCATCCGAGTCATGGCCAGGAGGCCTTTGATATTGGTGTCGATAACGATGTCCCACTCGTCGAGCGAGCCTTCAAATTCCTTGTCAACTCCGATGACCAGACCGGCATTGTTGACCAGCACGTCGATGTCCTTCCATTGTCCTTCGAGCGTAGTAAGAGCCTGGCGCATTGCCTCACGGTCGCGTACGTCGAACGGTAGGAGCAGCACCTCTGTGCCCTTGGCTGTGAGTTCGTCACGGAGTTGGTTGAGCTTTTCCGTGTTGCGTCCGTTCAGAATCAGTTTGCTGCCCATAGCCGCGAATTTGCGGGCGCAGCCTTCACCGATACCGCTTGTTGCGCCGGTAATGAATACGATTTTATCTTTCATAAGTTGCAGTAATAGTATTTGGTTTGTGATTATTAATTCCGATTAAACGGTGTCTAAAGATTATTGAGCGCGTAGAGAGCCGCTCCGATAGAGATGGATTTCGTAGCGCCGATGGTTGAGGTGGCTATGCCGATGCGTTTTACGGGGTCGTACTCGACATATTCGTCGTAGCCCAGCACCTTGACGCGTTCGCTGTAGTTGGTGGCGAACTGGCGGAATTCCGATTCATCGTCGAGGTTGAACACCTGCATCTGCAGTCGGTTGACCGTTTCTCCCGATGCGGAGCAGAGCGTATCGCGCATTTCCTTCAGCATGGCCGGCATGAAGTACTTCTTGGCCGCTGTGATTCCGCCTCCCACGACAACAACACCGTCAATCAGTGAGGCTGCCGTAGCGATGGCGTCGCCGGCAATTTCGCCAAACAGCCGGAAGGATTCACGGGCCGCGTCGGCGTTACCCTCGCGGTTGCCCTCAGCGATGTCGAACACGTCCTTCGGTTCCAAATCGAGCGATGTGCCGGCCAGCTCGTTGTAGGCACGGGTGACGGCACGGGCCGAAACGCCTTCCTCGACAATCAGAGAGTGCTGGTGCTTGTGGCGCAGACAGAACGTCTCGACGCAGGAATTGTCGCCGATGTGCAGGCGGCCGCCCGATACGAAGCCGAAACCGAATCCGGTGCCGAATGTATAGCCGAGCAGGTTGCGGTATTGCTTGTGGCTGCCGTATTCGCGCAGACGGTTGTTGATGTGGGGAAGGGTGCCGTACATGGCCTCTCCATAGGCGAAAAGGTCGGCATCGTTGTTGATGAATACCGGCATTTCAAAATGCTTTTCCAGAATACGCTTCAGAGCCACACCCTCGCGGAAAGAGGGAAAATTGGGAAGATAGCCTCCGATAATGCCGTTCGGATAGTCGGCCGGACCGGGGAAGGCGAAGCTGATGGCGGCCGGTTTCTCGTCCAGCATTTGCAGGACGGTCTCAAATCCTTTTATTATTTGCGCGATGCATTGAGTGAGGTCGTGAGGAAAAGAGGGGAGTGTTATTTTTTTTGTGATGAATTCATGTTTCCGGATAGCAGAAAATACGAAGTTGGTTCCGCCGGCGTCGAGCGTCAGTACGATTGCGTCGTTCATAGTCAGGTTTATATAGTCGTTTGTGTGTAGGTTGTAAACATATATCTTATATTGGAATGTCCGTCCGGCATCCGCATGAGAGGGCTGGAAAGTCCGGGATTCCGTCAAACTTCCGGCAATTTATGCAAAAATATTCAGACGGCAAAGCGTATTGTGAAAAACATTGGCGTTATTCAGCGGATGTTTAAATTTTAGAGAGGAAATAAAGTCCTGAATTGGATTGCTACGGTGTTCCTTTACCGTATCTGTTTTTTCTATTGGTGCAGGTGGTAAAAAAAGAGGGTTGCCACCGGAAAATCCGGGGCAACCCTCCGTTAGAAGATGATTTGTGTTTTTTATCTTACTGCGATTTTCAAGACAGAACGCTTGCCTGCAGCGTCAGTTGCAACAGCGATGTAGAAGCCGTTGGCAACAGTGATGTCCATACGGTCACCGGCTACAGAGTCAACCAATACACCCTGCATGTTGTAGAGTGAGATTGAAGTTGCGCCTTCTGCAATGACTGCATTTCCGGCGAAGCGGATAGAAGTCTCATTAGTTACTGTCTCTACACCGGCTTGTGCAGTTACGTCGCAAGTTGCGGTAACGTTGCCAAGTGTTACAGTGATGGTAGCTGAGCCACTTTCAAGACAAGTTACGGTTACAGTTGCCGTGTTGCCGTCAATCTCAGGAGTAGAGAGGCTGATGAGCTTGTCGTCGGAAACAGAGAACTCGATACCGTCTGCGCTTGTGCCGAGAACGGTTGCTGTCAGCGTGAATGTCTCACCCTTCTCAAGCGTGATTTGGTTTGCGTTGAGAGAGATAGACTTAGCTACGTTGTCGAAGTAGAGTACCGGAATGTCCTCACCCTTCCAAGGTGTTTCGACTGCATTTCCGTATTGGAAACCGAGACCTTCGAAGAACTCAGTTGTCATTTCGTCGATTGCCTTGTCGGCACCTTCTGTAGTGTTGCCGGCTGCTTCCACGCCATTGAGGGCGAGAGCTGCATTTGCATAGTTGTCAACGAGACCCTTCTCCGCTGTCGGAGTTTCGCCTTCCATCCAGTCCTCGTCGATAAGTGAGCGACCTACGATGCGGTGAACTGTTTCCTTAGCAACCTCAGCTTCTGCTGTGTTGATTTCAGAGAGAGCAACAACGTTGCCTTTTGCCACCGGAGCTACTTCAGTTCCTTCTTCGCTTGAGCTGGAAATTTGAGACCAGTCAGAGTCGAGGCTACCGATAAGACCACCTACGCAATAGCCGTTCCATTGGTTCGGTGTATTGGCAGAGATGCTTCCCTTTGCGATAGAGTTGGCAATCAAGCCGCGGGTTGCGTCACCGACGATACCACCGACTGTGTTGTCGGCCTCGATTGTAACGTCAGCATAGCTGTTCTGAATTGTAGATTGCTGAGCAGAACCTACCAGACCACCGACAGAAGCGCTGGCCTTGATGCTACCGTTTACGCGGGATGCGCTGATGACGGTTGAAGTGCGGGCAGAACCTGCAATACCGCCGACTTCCGTGTTGCCCGGCATATCGATGTTGATATCGTATGCACCGCAAGAGTTGATTTCCGTATAGAGAGAAGCCATACCGGCGATTGTTCCGGCTGAGCAGTTTGTGCTTTCGCTGCTGATGAGCTGAGGATTGTAGACGTATACGCTGTCAATTGTAGCGTCAGACACCATACCTGCAACTACACTGGCGCAAGATGTGCTCTCGTTGGCTGTAATAACAGGGTCGACAAACAACAGGTTCTTGACGATAACCTCGTCTGTACCTGACTCGTTGAGCACATTGGAGAAAAGACCAACGTTCGGAGTTGTTGAGTTGATGGTCATGTTCTTCAACGCAAAGTTCTTACCGTCAAAGTTGCCGGAGAATGAGCTGATAGGCTCCCACATAACTTCTGACATATCGATGTCCTTGCCCAATTGGTAGTAAGCCTTAGGAGCAGACTCTACCTGCTGCAAATCGCCAACTGACGTGATGATGTAAGGAGATTCCTTCGTTCCCTCACCACCGGCAGTGAATTTCTCCAACGGGAGGTCGTAGAACTGAGCTGTGTACTTCTTTGTATCCAGGTTGTAGAAAGTAACCAGCATCTTCGGAGAGTATGCCTCGTTGTAGATGAGGACAAGATTAAGGTCTCCGATTTCCTCATTGCCCTTGTACTGACGGAGCACCTTACCGTTCTCGTCGGCGATGAAGAGGATGTTGTCAATCTGGTCAGATTCCGCATCGCGGATTTTTGCGATATAGATATACTCGCGTGTATCGTCAGTTACGAATGTATAAGGATTGAGAGTTGTACCTGTGATGTGAGGTGTGAAGTATTCACCGCCCTTACCAAGGTTGAACTTCGTAAAGTGGTCGAATGAAGTGTCCTTGTTGAACCATCCGATTTTGGCGATTACGTCTCCGTTCTCATCAACGTCACCGTTACCGATACCGAAGGCATATTGATAGCTGTCGCCGACTTTGCAGCGGTTTACGTTGGTTGAGAGAAGGATGCCGTTGACCATTGCCGGGAACGTAGTGGCAACGTTGCAAGATGGAATGTCAACCATTTGAATCTGCTCGATGCCGTTGAGCGACTGCATCAGGGCAACCTGTTGTTCCTCACCGGCCAAGTCAGCCATCCAAGCCCATTGCTTGATGTCAGTGCCGATAGTCTTGATTTTTTCAGAGTCCTGATTGTATACATCGAAAGAGTAGATGTAGTCGTCCATGCTGATGACGTAGTCCTCGTTGGTGATGACAACATTGAATTTGTCATCGCCTGAGAATGAGCCTTTTGACAAGTCCTGGCTGGAGAACAGACCGAAAGAGCGGAATCCGTAAAGTGCACCCTGAGCCGGAGTTGTCGGAGTAGTGATAGTGGACACTTTAGAGAATTGCTTGTCGAAGATTTCCAGAATGTAGTGGTTATCCTCGGTCGGAATCGGGTCTGAAGACATGTCGTCATCGTTGATGAAGTACGGTTTCTCGTAGTGAGAGAGAACGTAGTAGATGTCGTTTCCGAGTCTGAACGCATTGATGTAGGCACCGTTGCTGTAATTGACCAACTCAAAGTCAATTTCAAATGAATGCTCAGCGATTGGGTTTTCAGAATCCCATCCGCCTGGTTTCATTACGTCGACCTTCATTGTCTGTGTAGGCTGGTCGTTTTCGTCAACACCCTTTACGATGTTTTCCACCATCAGGCGCTGATAAACGTTCCAGTCTTTTGAGCCGTCAAAGAAGAAAGCGTTGTTGGCAGCAACTGAGTATACTTGCTCGCCCTTGTTGTTGTAGGCACGGATTTCTCCGACAGTCTCATGATTGTCGTTTACGCCGTGAAGGTAGACCATCAACTCCCAAGTAGAGGCGTCGTTGTCGAAGAATTTGTTTGTGATGGCGCCGAATGGAGAGATGTTGTTTACATACACACCGTCACCAACGTTGACTGTAATAGTGGCAAGTGCTTCGTTGTCCTGATTGTAGATGGTAATGTCAGAGCTTGCGAGAGAATAGATGTCTTCCGGGTCATTGGTGACTTCCTGAGAGAAGAACCAGTCAGCTCCGTCTGTGCCTTTGATTAAGCCCCATCCCGGAGTGGTAACTGCGAATGTCTCATCATCGGTTGCCGTGAAAGGCGTTGCTCCGATGGTGTTGCTCTTGAAGAAACCCGTTTGGTTCAGCGTCGGTGTGCAGAACGCGTGCGGGCCGTTTTTGAACTTTGCCAGTCCGTTTGAGGATGCGGCATTCCCAATACCGCTCATTCCTGCAACTGTGGCAACAAGTAGTAAAGTTTTAAGCTTCATAGGGTGTTGATTTATAAAATTGATATGTTGAATATTATCCTAAAACAATCGAATTATTGGAAATCTGAATTGTCGAAAAACTAAAGGATTCAATTATTCACTAATTTCGGCGCAAAATTAATATATTTTCTTGTGAGAGCAAAATTTTGTGGTAAATTGTTTGGATTTTGAGGCTTTTAATGTGAAAAATGACAGGAATTGACCGTTTTTTCCTCGTATGTCAGTAAGAGAGTGTGGAAATCTCGTGTTTTGGGGGATGAAAAATGCAGACGGCCCTGCTGTTGAAAACAGGGCCGTCAATTTCAGTTTCGCGTTTTGATTGCTTGCATGGGGCAGGTGCGGACACATTTTCCGCATTTTATACATTTGTCGTTGTCAATGACCGGCAATCCGAATCCAGTTTGAGAGATGGCATTGACCGGGCACAGCTTCACCAGCGGACAGGCATGGTTTTGCGGGCAACGTGAGGGGTCGGCATACAGTGGCATGGCGGCGCGTTATTTTGCGTTCAACAAAACGTTGTCGATAGCGTCTGTCAGTGCCTGCTTGGGCATGGCTCCTTGTGCGATCTGCGGCGTGCCGGTCATCGGGATGAAGAGCAGCGACGGAATGCTTTGGATGCCGAACAGGGCGGCGAGCTCCTCTTCCGACTCGACATTTACTTTATAGATGTCAACTTTGCCTTCATATTCGGCGGCCAGTTCATCCATGATGGGCGACATGCGTTTGCAGGGACCGCACCAAGAGGCGTAGAAGTCGATTAAAGCCGGGCGTTCACCGAGAAACTTCCATTCGTTCGGGTTTTGCTCGTAGTTGGCAACTTTGTTGATGAAATCCTGTTTTGTCAAATGAATAGCGTTCATATCGTAATTGTTTTTTTGTTATCGTTGTTGGTTATTGTTTCTCGTAGGGTTTTACAAACTCTTTATAGGTAGCCTTGTTTGCACTGTTGGTCTCGCAGCTGGTTCCGCATCCGCAGCACGACCAGTTGAGGAGTGCCGGAACGGCCAGGATGAGTCCCGGTCCGAGGAGAAGATACTCGTTGTTGTAGACAGCATAGGCGGAGAAGGCCAATCCGATAAGCAGCCGGACAATCCGGAACATGTCCCAATTTTTTAATATACCTTTCATAGCTTGTTGTTTTTTATTGTTTCTGATGCAAATTTACGGGTGATGTGGCAGAAGTACAACCGATTTTTTCTATCTTTGTATAGATAGAATCTATTGTTATATGAATATTCAACAGATGGAGTATATTGTGGCGCTGGACAAGTATCGTCATTTTGTCTTGGCGGCCGAGGCTTGCGGCGTGACGCAGCCCACGCTCAGTGCGATGGTGCAGAAACTGGAGGACGAATTGGATGTGAAGTTGTTCAACCGCGACAGAAAGAACATCACGCCGACCGATATCGGAGAGAAAATCATCCGTCAGGCTCGGATTGTGCTTAATGAGGCGGAGCGGGTCAAGGCAATCGTGGCCGATGAGACAGGAACGATGAACGGCAGTCTGCGCATTGGTATTCTGCCGACGATTGCTCCCTATCTGGTGCCGGATTTTATCTATCACTTCCGTCGGAACTATCCGAATGTGGGCTTGACGATTGATGAGAAAGAGAACAAATCGCTGGTGGAGGGTCTGAAGTATGGCACCATTGATATTGCCATTACCACTCCGGTGGGCGACTTGGGCAACCTGTTGGAAATTCCAGTCTATATAGAGAAGTTCGTGGCTTATTTTTCCGAGAAATGCAGTAAGGCGCGCCAGATGATTGCCGCAGGGAGTCTTCCTCCTGAACAGATGTGGATACTCCGGGAGGGGCATTGTGTGCCTAACGGTTCGCTCAATTTCTGTCAGAACAAGGAGGTGGGCAACCACGTCTATGAGGCAGGAAGCATAGAGACGCTCGTGCGTATCGTGGACCGCAATGGCGGCTACACCATTATCCCCGAGCTGCACATCGCCTCTCTGACGGAGGAGCAACGGCAGAACGTGTTGCCCCTCGAGGTCAATCCGCCGGCCCAGCGGTGCGTGTCGATGCTGATAAAGGACGATTTCATCCGCGAGCGGATGGTCAACGCCGTGCTTGATACGCTGAAAGCCATTATTCCACCTTATATGATGGAGGAGCGTTTTTCCCGTCAGCAGATACGTCTCCGAACTGCCGTCCCGCAAATATTCAAAAAGGCTTAAGGGTGTAGCATAATGTGCGATTTCCTATCGTAAACTATGCTTTCTTGTGGCGCGTGAGCGGGAGATTTCTTATGTATTTGTTGAGAGGGTCCGTATAGAACCTTGCAAGCAGCTTGCCTGCGATGCTGGCCAGAATCAACACGGAAGCATACAGGAGGTAGATGCTTGCGTCGCTACTGTTATTGATGGATTCGAATATTGAAACACCGCCAAATACGATGAACATGTGTGAGAGGTATATCTCATAACTGTGCTTGCCCATATCGGCTATGAACGACAAGCCTATAATGCTCCTGTTCCTGCCGGAGGATGCGTCATGCCACCAGGATACAAGAAGCAGAGCTGTTCCCACTGACAGCATTGTGAAGTTGAGGCCGATTTTGCTGAGTCCGATTTGATATAGCGTGGGGCGGAGAAGCATTACTGAAGCAAAAAGTATCCAGCCGGCAATTTTCATAAAGGGAATCCAATTCCTTTTTATCCTGCCGCTACTTGCCGCTATTCCACCTATGCAGCCTGCTGCCATGGCTCCCATACATGCAAAATTGTTGCGTTCCTCAAACTCGCTTGCTGTGAACCATACGCTCCTGAACAAGGGCGATATTATGACCAAGGCCAGCATGAAGACGAAGAGCGTTTTGTGTCTTCTGCATACCAGGCAAACCAAAGGGAATGCAATATAGAATACTTCCTCTACTGAAAGAGACCACAGGACATCCCAAGCCCCCGGAAGGTATCCTGTTTCCATTTCAAGCCAGTTTACGCTGAATGTGAGTGCGGCAAGCAGGGCTTTGCCCAATGTCGCGCCTGACCCGTTTTTAACGACATAATTTTCCACTCCCATCATGTCCAGCAAAGACAGTACGGCAAGCAGGAGTAGAAGCAGCGGAGCTATTCTTGCCAACCTGTTTTTGTAGAAATCAGCCGGTTTTACGTCCCGGGGTGTTCCGTATCTGCTAAGTGCAGTCTGTGTAATGAGGAAACCGGATACGGTGAAAAATATCTCTACTCCGTATATTCCACTCCAGAAAAGCAGTTTATATAACGGTTGCGGTAGCATTTCACCCAATGCCGTACCGTTGAATGCTACCCGGATATTGAGGTGCAGCAATATGACGAATAGGATAGAGAACCCGCGGAGCAGGTCAATCTTAAAGTTGCGTTTATAAATCCGCGGTTCGTTTTTTCGGGTCTGTAAAGTGTTGGTAGTAAACATGTGCTATTAATCTTAAGCCTCACAGGTAATAGTGGTAAAATCTTGGATGTAAAAAAGGTGTAAATCTCGTAATTACAAGATTTACACCCCTTGTTGCGGAAAGAGAGGATTTTGAACCTATAACTCTAACCGCTTATGCTACAATATCTTTCACTCCCAAAATTTCAAATAGGTAACGAAA
>CALUMX010000009.1 GCA_944321875.1 uncultured Muribaculaceae bacterium | reverse complement strand
AACTCACAAATTGGGCAGTTAAAGAGTTCTGCTGTCTGATACAAGAGGATAAATTGAATTGATAGAACTCACCTTAAGATGAACCAATGCACTGATTGCTCTCATTTCAGTGTTGATTTTATCAATTTGCCTAAGAGCATCAGCCTCTGTATCAGATGAAAAAAGTCCCATAATAATTAGGTATTGTATTAATGAAACCGAATTTTCCCTGTCGGAGTTGCTTTAATGATACCAATTATAGTATTGATGCTTTCTTCAGACATCGTTCCATCACATTCTGCAGCCTTAAACAAAGTAACAAGTAAATATTTTCCATTATCTCGGCCACCAAGAATTGTATTTAACCTCTTCAACATTTCATCATCATCCATTTCCACGAGCGCAATGTCAATCATCGAGGGATCTCCATTTTCAGCATATTTCATAGCCAAATCAACAAAAAATTTATTTTTTGCACGTGTTATATCACCATCTGCCCGGAGCACATATACAACAGCCCTCAAAATAGCGCATTTGGTTCTTAAAGAATAATCTGCATAACTGTTTGCCAGAAAACCATCTTGGAAACGTTCTGCCCACCTTGCTAAGCCTTCATAGTACTGTAAATTCATTATCTTTAATAAAATTGCACTTACCAGTTCCCATAAGTAAGCAGTAAAAAAAAAGGTGTGGGAACTATATTTGTTTTATCCTTAGATTAGGTCTTCGCAATACCTTTAGCATGGATAAAACAATAGCCCCACACCTAAAAGTATATAATTCACCTTTCTGATGAATATATATAACAACTGTGTGGGTGCTATTGTCATCATCTTCATGCTAAAAATTAAAGTTGCGAAGTTTAATCTAAGAAGACAATATCAATAACACCTCTGATTATATGTCCTTTCAGTCTCTTATCTCTATAAGCAACTGAAATTGCAACAAATGTAACACAAATAATACAACAATACAAATTGTCATTAAGAAAAGTGCATATACCAATATCTCCAACGAATTGACGATGTCAAACGGAGGGCATAAAAAAACTCCCTGCGGCCGGGGCTGCGGGGAGTTTCTATTGTGATTCAGTAAGTTAATTACTTGTTCAATGCTGTAGCTACGTCAACGGCGCAAGCAACTGTACATCCTACCATCGGGTTGTTACCGATACCGAGGAAGCCCATCATCTCAACGTGTGCAGGAACTGAAGAAGAACCAGCGAATTGAGCGTCAGAGTGCATACGACCCATTGTGTCAGTCATACCGTAAGAAGCAGGACCGGCAGCCATGTTGTCTGGGTGAAGTGTACGACCTGTACCACCACCTGAAGCTACTGAGAAGTAAGGCTTGCCAGCGAGTACGCGTTCCTTCTTGTAAGTACCAGCAACCGGGTGTTGGAAACGAGTCGGGTTAGTTGAGTTACCTGTGATAGATACGTCAACGCCTTCCTTCCACATGATTGCCACACCTTCACGAACGTCGTCAGCACCGTAGCATTTTACCTTCGCACGAGGACCGTTAGAGAACGGAACTTCGCGAACGACCTTCAACTCACCAGTGAAGTAGTCGAACTCAGTCTGTACGTATGTGAAACCGTTGATACGGGAAATAATCATGGCAGCGTCCTTACCGAGACCGTTAAGGATTACGCGCAACGGCTCTTTACGAACCTTGTCAGCCTTCGCTGCAATCTTGATAGCACCTTCAGCGGCAGCGAATGACTCGTGACCAGCGAGGAATGCGAAGCACTTAGTCTCTTCGCGGAGCAGACGTGCAGCGAGGTTACCGTGGCCCAAACCTACCTTACGGTCGTCAGCAACAGAACCAGGGATGCAGAATGCCTGCAAACCGATACCGATAGCCTCAGCGGCCTCAGCAGCGTTCTTGCAGCCCTTCTTCAATGCGATAGCGCAACCTACTACGTAAGCCCACTTTGCATTTTCGAAACAGATAGGCTGAGTTTCTTCACAAGTCTTGTAAGGGTCGATACCTGCAGCTTCGCAGATTGCGTTAGCTTCTTCAATATCTTTGATACCGTTTTCGTTCAACGCAGCAAGAATTTGCTTGATACGACGGTCTTGGCTCTCAAATTTAACTTCTCTAATCATAAAACGGTCCTCCTATTATTCTTTACGTGGGTCAATATATTTAGCGGCCTCTGCAAAACGTCCGTAAGTACCTTTTGCCTTTTCGATAGCTTCTTTTGGATCTTCTCCGTTCTTGATCATTTCCATCATCTTGCCAAGGTGAATGAACTCGTAGCCGATAACTTGATTTTCCTCGTCAAGAGCCATGCGAGTGCAATAGCCTTCTGCCATCTCCAAGTAGCGAGTACCTGTCTTAGTAGTACCGAACATTGTACCTACCTGGCTGCGGAGACCCTTACCAAGGTCTTCCAAAGAAGCACCAACTGCAAGACCGCCTTCTGAGAACGCAGACTGTGTACGTCCGTAAACGATTTGCAGGAACAATTCGCGCATTGCAGTGTTGATAGCGTCGCAAACGAGGTCAGTGTTCAACGCTTCGAGCAGAGTCTTGCCCGGAAGGATTTCAGAAGCCATAGCTGCTGAGTGAGTCATACCAGAGCAACCGATAGTCTCTACCAATGCCTCTTGGATGATACCGTCCTTTACGTTGAGTGTCAATTTACATGCACCTTGTTGAGGAGCACACCAACCAATACCGTGAGTCAAACCGCTGATGTCTTTGATCTCTTTAGTGCGAACCCACTTTCCTTCTTCTGGAATTGGGGCAGAAGGGTGATTAGCACCTTTCTTTACACAGCACATTTGCTGTACTTCATGAGTGTAAATCATAACGCGTTATTTTAATTAGTCAATTAAAAATTAATTGTCAATATTTTCATCCGCAAAGATACATAAAATTGGGCGCATTAGCAAATAAACCTTTAGGTTTAAAAATTCACGCACCGGCGGCTTTTCCCGGTAGCTTCCCTGCCGTGCTACCGCAAGCGGAGGCGCAGGAAGTGCTTGGACGTGAACAGATAATAAGCCGCCAAACCGGCCACACAAAGCGCAAAGCACAGCCAATAGACTGTACGATAACTGCTTACCTCGGCGATATAGCCTGCCGACAGGATTCCGATGCCGGCTCCCACATCCCACGAGGTGAGATAGGAGGAGTTGGCCGTACCGCGGCGTGAGTTCGGGGCCAGGTTGATAAACATGGACTGATACGAGGGGCACATCGTGCCGTAACCCAGTCCGGCAACGGCAGCCGCCAGAAAATAGGCGGGAGCCGAGTCAAAAGCCACAAACAACAGGAAACCGGTGGTGACAAGTATCATGCCCAGCTTCACATTCTCCACGATTTTGCCGTCGCGCACCCGCTTGTTGGTAAGCAGCCGCGATGCTATCAGTCCGGCCGACAGCACGAGGAAAAACATGCCCGGCTCCGCATAGCTTCCCAACTCCTGCCGGCTGTAAATGGCCACATAGGTGGTCAGCACGGTACTGGCAAAGGAGAAGGCAATCAGCGTGATTCCCTCCGGCACGCTCGCCGTCAGGAAGAAGCGGTCGAGCGACATGGGAGCTTTATCGCGCACCGTGGCACGGGGCTGCATCCTGACCATCGAGGCACAGAGCAGACCGAGAGCCGACGATACAAACGGCACGGCAAACACAAAATGAATATCGGGCGCGCCGTAGTAAAGCGCCAACGCCACCGACGGGCCGACGGCCATCGCCAGGTTATTGCTGATGCCGTAGTAGCCGATACCCTCACTGCGGCGCACCGACGGAAGCACGTCGATGGCCACCGTACTGTTGGAGACCGAAGTCGAGCCGAACGAGAAGCCCTGCAACGTCCGCAATACGGCAATCGCCATGACGGACGTCAGCACGATATAGCCGAAATTGAGCGCGGCAAACGTGGCATAGCACACAATCAGCACTTTCTTGCGCGGAAAGCTGTCCACCAGATAGCCGCTGAACGGACGGATGAGCAACGTCGTCACCACAAATCCGCCCATCACCTCCCCGATGACATCACGACCGGCGTGCAACTGCTCCGACAGATAAATCGGCAACACAGGCATCAGGCTGTGAAGCGAGAAAAAGAGCAGAAAGTTGGCAATCATCACCAATACATAGTTGCGGTTCCACAACCGTGTATCACCGCCGCTCACCGCATACGGGTCGACGTCGTCCATTCTTCTTTCGTCATTCTCCGCCATAGCCTGACGTTTTTTTATGTATCCGCAGTAAGTCTAATCCTCCACTTCCTCACCGATAAGCGTAGCCGATGAGGCGCTCTCGATACGCACCATCACACGGTCGCCGATACGGTGGTCGCCACGCGGGAACACAACGACCTTGTTCTGTTCCGTGCGGCCGAAAAGCTGCTCGCGGGAGCGTTTCGAGCTGCCCTCTACGAGCACCTCGTAAGTCTTGCCGATGTCGCGGCGGTAGCTTTCTGCCGACAATTCGTTCTGAAGGGCAATCATGCGGTTCAGACGGTCGATTTTCACCTCTTCCGGCACGTTGTCGGGAAGGTTTTTCGAAGCGTAAGTTCCGGGACGCTCCGAATATTTGAACATAAAGGCGCTGTCAAACACCACCTCACGCATCAGGCTGAGCGTTTCCTCAAAGTCCTCCTCCGTCTCATCATGGAAGCCCGTAAACATATCGGTCGTAATACCGCAGTCGGGCATCGCGCGGCGGATGGCAGCGATACGGTCGAGATACCATTCGCGCGTGTACTTGCGGTTCATCGCCTTCAGCACCTTGTTGCTTCCCGACTGCACGGGCAAATGGATGTGCTTGCACACGTTGGGCACCTCGGCAATCACACGGATAATCTCGTCGGTCATATCCTTCGGGTGTGACGTCGTGAAGCGCACCCGCATCTCGGGAGCTGCCTCGGCCACGATGCGCAGCAGCTCGGCAAAGCCTACCCGGCTGCCGTCCTCGCCCACATAGTTATAGGAATTGACATTCTGTCCGAGCAGCACCACCTCCTTGAAGCCGCGGGCCTGCATGTCGGCCAGCTCATTGAGGATGCTGCGTGGCTCACGGCTGCGTTCGCGGCCGCGTGTATAGGGCACGATGCAGTAGGAGCAGAAATTGTTGCAGCCACGCATGATGCTGATGTAGCCGCTGATACGGCTGTGGCCTATGCGTTGCGGAATGACGTCACGATAGGTCTCCGTGGTCGAAAGCTCCACGTTGATGGCCTTCTCGCCCACCTCAGCCGCCGAAATCAGCTCCGGCAGAGCCAGATAGGAGTCAGGACCCGCCACGATATCCACACCGTGATTGGCAATCAATTCGTCCTTCACGCGCTCGGCCATACAGCCCAGCACGCCCACAACCAGACGCTGCCCCTTGCGCTTTTTCCGCAGAGAGTTGAGAAACTCCAGGCGTGAGAAAATCTTCTGCTCAGCGTTGTCGCGGATGGAGCAGGTGTTGAGAAACACCGCGTCGGCATCATCGAGCGTTTCGGTTGTCTCGTAACCCGCCAGTTTCATCACGGAAGCGACAACCTCGCTGTCGGCAACGTTCATCTGGCAACCGTAAGTTTCGATGAATAATTTCTTCTCTGTGTTGTTTTCGTTGTTCATAATATCTATTATCAAGCACTTAACGATTTTTTCGGTTCGCGTTAAGTTATTTTCACCATTTTAAGGCGTGTATTTACAATATTTTATTACTTTTGCAATTTAGTAAATTGCATTTGCAAACTTACATAAAATTATTCGTAAATAAGTAGCAACTTAACGAAAAACCCAACCGTAATAATCTAAATTTTAAACATAAACAGAACATGGCTTTTCCATTTATTACCGCAGAACAAGCTGCGGATCTCATGAAAAATGGTGACAGTGTCGGCATTTCCGGCTTTACAGCCGTCGGCACTCCTAAGGTAGTAGCTCCGGCTATCGCAGCAAAGGCTCGCAGAGAGCATGAAGCCGGACGTGAGTTTAAAATCAACCTGTTTACAGGCGCTTCCACCAACGATTACGTGGACGGAGAGCTGGCACGCGCCAACGCTGTCAACTTCCGTACGCCTTATCAGTCATGCAAGGACGCACGCGCGGGTATCAACAACGGCGACATCCACTATGTGGACATGCACCTCTCTCACCTCGCACAGGAAATGCGCTACGGTTTCTACGGCAAGCTTGACCTCGTTGTCATCGAAGCAGCCGACGTAACCGACGACGGCAAAATCCTGCTCGGCTCCAGCGTAGGTAACACTCCGACACTGGCTCATGCCGCAGAGAAGATTGTCATCGAAATCAACGAGCACATCCCGGCAGCCATCCGTGGTCTGCACGATATCTATACTCCGCTCGACCCACCTTACCGCCGCGAAATTCCGGTCTACAAGCCGAGCGACCGCATCGGTACTCCATATCTGCAAGTTGACCCGGCAAAAATCGTCGGTCTCATCAAGACTAACCAGCCGGACAACGTAGGTGGCTTCACTCCGCTTGACGAAACAACCATGCGCATCGGTGCCAACGTCTGCAAGTTCCTCATCGGTGAACTCCGCGCAGGACGCATTCCTAAGGAATTCCTTCCGTTGCAGTCAGGTGTGGGCAACATCGCCAACGCCGTGCTCCACGGCCTCGGAGAGAGCGCCGAGATTCCTC
Organism: uncultured Muribaculaceae bacterium; assembly: GCA_944321875.1. GTDB lineage: Bacteria > Bacteroidota > Bacteroidia > Bacteroidales > Muribaculaceae > Limisoma. Next base: position 93,009 of record CALUMX010000009.1, on the reverse strand, counting down.
AATTCGACATGTACACTGAAGTTATCCAAGACTCCGTGCTCGACCTGATGGAACAAGGCAAATGCCGCTTCGGCAGTACTTGCGCGCTCACATTCTCTGACGCTACCATGGAACGCTTCTTCAGCGAAATCGAGGCATTCCGCGACAGAATCGTCATCCGTCCGGGCGAAATCTCCAACAACCCTGAAATCGTTCGCCGTCTGGGTGTCATCTCTATGAACACAGCCCTCGAAGCCGACATCTTCGGTAACGTCAACTCTACTCACGTTGTCGGCACGAAGATGATGAACGGTATCGGCGGTTCAGGTGACTTCACACGCAACGCCTATATCTCTATCTTCAGCTGTCCGTCAATCACGAAGGGTGGCAAAATCAGCAACATCGTGCCGCTCGTTTCCCACATGGACCACAGCGAACACTCAGTGAAGGTGCTTATCACCGACCAAGGTATCGCCGACCTCCGCGGCAAGAGCCCGATGCAGCGTGCAGAGCTCATCATCGAGAACTGTGCTCACCCGGCTTACCGTCCGTTGCTCCGCGACTACCTGAAGCTCAGCAAGGGCGGCCACACTCCGCAAACCCTCTGCGCTGCTTTCGCATTCCACGAGGAATTCGGAAAGTCAGGCGACATGTCGCTGACAGACTTCGCAAAATACTGCTAATTAGAAACAGTATCTCCGACCGAATTGTTCGCAACGCGGCAATTCCGGCAACCATACAGGCAGGAAATCTCCCATTCGGAGGTTTCCTGCCTCTTTTTTATCCAATCCGGCACAGGCAGTGCAACTTACAAGGCCCATTAAGCTAAAAAATTATAAAAACTATTGACAACAGCCCCTGTCATGCACTATCTTTGTGCAAATTTGCGGAAGACTGCACGGTTGCAGCCTCTCATCAAGGGCTTTTTACACAATGGCAAAGGAAATCAAATCAAAAGTATCTTACTTTCAATCGAACATCACTTCGATAGTAAGCGTGGCGCTCGTCCTTCTCCTCATCGGAGTCGTAGCCTTCACGGGCTTTATCGGACGCTCCATCACCAACCAGATAAAGGAAAACTTCGGATTCAACATCATTCTCAAGCAGGATGCCACCCCGGAACAGATTGCGCAGCTCGACAACTATTGGAAAACAGCGCCTTTCGTATCCTCGGCCAAATACACCTCAAAAGAGGAAGCACTCGCTCAGTGGCAGAAAGACACGGGTGAGAACCTGCTGGAAACCTTCGGCGTCAACCCGCTGAGCGCGGAATATCTGGTCAACGTCAAGAGCGATTACTCCACCAGCGACAGCCTCAAGGTCATCAAGCAGAAAATCCAGAAAATCGAATGCGTCGAAGAAGTGGTCATCCACGAGGCGCAAATCGACACCGTCAACAACAACATCAGAAACATATCCATCGCCCTGCTCTCCGTGGCAGCGTTGCTCATTCTCATCTCTTTTGTTCTGATAAACAACACCGTACGGCTTACCATCTACTCCCGCCGATTCCTCATCCACACGATGAAACTCGTCGGAGCAAAGCCGGCGTTCATCTATAAACCGTTCGTAATCCAGAACATCTTCAACGGTCTCATCGCAGCCGGCATTGCCATCGCCATCTTCTTCGGACTGTTTGCGCTGGCAAGCAATCTCTTCGACAACCTGATTGCCAATGCCATATCCACGACAGAGACCATCCTCGTCTACTGCGGACTGCTCGTCATCGGAGCAGCCATCTGCGGCCTGGCAGCCCTGCTGGCTTCCATCAAATACATCCGCCTCAGCTACGACGACCTGTTCAAACGATAACCCTCTCAAATCAAAGTATATATGGACAACAACTCTAACAAACAGCAGGTTGCCCGCCCGCTTGAAAAAATCAACTATATCCTCATGGGTGTAGCAGTGTTCATGATTGTACTCGGCTACTTCCTCATCAGCGGCGAACCTACAACGGAAGAAAAATTCAATCCCGACATCTTCAGCGCGACACGCATCGTAGTCGGTCCGACGATTTCCTTCCTCGGCTTTGTCTTCATGTTCTTTGCCATTCTCTACAAGAAGAAAAGCAAATAAGCGAATAAAAGCAGACATAGCCACATAAGCGGTTGTGGCACAAGATTATTTTAGGTTAAATCAATAAGTATAGTTTTTTTAGAATGGAATGGTTTGAAGCATTAGTTTTAGGTCTTTTACAAGGATTGACGGAATACCTCCCCGTCAGCAGCAGCGGTCATCTGGCCATCGGCTCGGCACTGTTCGGCATCAGCGGCGAGGCGAACCTTCAATTTACAATTATCGTCCACGTAGCCACCGTGTTCAGTACGCTGGTCATTCTGTGGAAAGAAATCAGCTGGATTTTCAAGGGGTTGTTCAAATTTCAAATGAACAGCGAGACCCGTTATTTTCTCAATATTGTCATATCGATGATTCCTGTCGGAATCGTCGGCGTATTTTTTAAGGACACGGTCGAAGACGTATTCAGCAGCGGGCTGGTCACTGTGGGCATCATGCTTCTCGTGACAGCGGCGCTCCTTACGTTCTCCTACTTTGCCAAACCGCGCATTAAGGAGACCATTTCGCTGCGCGACGCCTTCATCATCGGTCTGGCACAAGCCTGCGCCGTGATGCCGGGACTTTCCCGCTCAGGCTCGACCATCGCAACCGGCTTGCTGCTCGGCAACAAGAAGGAGCTGATGGCGCAGTTCTCTTTCCTCATGGTGATTCCTCCGATTCTGGGAGAGGCGCTGCTCGACGTGATGAAACTCATATCAGGCAACAGCGAAAGCGTGACTGCCGGCGGTGAAATCTCCGCAATGGCACTCATTATCGGCTTCCTGGCCGCTTTCATCTCCGGATGTCTGGCCTGCAAGTGGATGATTAACATCGTCAAGAAAGGCAAGCTCATCTACTTCGCCATCTACTGCGTAATCGCCGGTCTGGTTACTTTGTTTTTACTATAATATCATCAACCCTATATGCTGCATCCCGTAGAAGGAGAAATTTTTTACATCGACAAGCCGTTGCGATGGACTTCGTTTGACGTGGTCAAGCGCGTCCGCAGCACGCTTTCCCGCCGCACAGGCATCAAGAAGCTGAAAGTGGGACATGCCGGGACACTCGACCCGCTGGCCACCGGCGTAATCACCGTGGTCACCGGACGCTTCACCAAGCGCATCGAGGAACTGCAAGCCCACACGAAGGAATATGTGGCCACCATCCGGCTCGGAGCGACGACTCCGTCGTTCGACCTGGAGACGGAAATCGACGCCGAATATCCCTGGCAGCACATCACCCGCGAGATGGTCGAAAGCACGCTCCAACGCTTTGTCGGACGCATCAGCCAGGTGCCGCCGGCCTATTCTGCCTGCAAGGTGGACGGAAAGCGGGCCTACGACATGGCACGAAAGGGAAAGGAAGTGGAAATCAAGGCCAAGGAGCTGGTCATCGACGAGATTGAGCTGCTCAGCTTCGACCTTCCCACCATCGTTATCCGCGTCGTATGCAGCAAAGGCACTTATATCCGCGCCCTTGCCCGTGACATCGGGGAGGCGCTCAACAGTGGCGGTCATCTGACAGCCTTGCGCCGTACGCGCGTGGGCGAGGTCAGCGTTGAACAGTGTGAGCAGGTCGATGCGCTCATCGCCCGGCTCAAAGAGGAGCCGTTTGAGCTTCCTGAAGAATTAAATGTGGTCAAACGTAATAAAGAGGAACAATAATTATGAAGCTGTCTCAATTCAAATTCAAATTACCTGAAGAACTTATCGCTCAATATCCGACTGAAGAGCGCGACGAGTCGCGCCTGATGGTCGTAAACCGTAAAACCGGCGAAATCGAGCACAGAATTTTCAAGGATGTAATCCACTATTTCGACGAGAACGACCTGTTGGTGCTCAACGACACGAAAGTGTTCCCGGCACGTCTCTACGGCAACAAGGAGAAGACCAACGCCCGCATCGAAGTGTTCCTGCTCCGCGAGCTGAACGCCGAGCACAAACTCTGGGACGTACTTGTTGAGCCGGCGCGCAAAATCCGCATCGGCAACAAGCTCTATTTCGGGGAAGACGAATCAATGGTGGCTGAAGTGATTGACAACACAACTTCCCGCGGCCGTACGCTCCGTTTCCTCTACGACGGTTCGCATGAAGAATTCAAGAAAGCGCTTTTCGACCTCGGCCAGACTCCGCTTCCGCTCTACATCGAGCGTGAGCCGGTAGAATCCGACGAGGAGCGTTTCCAATGCATCTTCGCCAAGAACGAAGGCGCAGTCGTAGCTCCGGCTGCCGGCCTGCACTTCAGCCGCGAGGTGCTCAAGCGCATGGAAATCAAGGGTATCAACTACGACTTCCTTACCCTTCACTTCGGACTGGGCAACTTCCGTGAAATCGACGTGGAAGACCTCACCAAGCACCGCATGGACTCCGAGCAGATGGAGGTATCGGCTGAACTCGTAAAGCTCGTCAACAGCACGAAGGACAGCGGACACCGTGTCTGCGCCGTAGGTGCGTCCGTGCTCCGCGCGCTCTCCACTGCCGTCAGCATGAACGGCCACATCAAGGAATACAGCGGATGGACCAACAAGTTCATTTTCCCGCCGTATGAGTTCACCGTAGCCGACTCACTCATCTCCAACTTCCACATGCCCTACTCTACCATGCTGATGATGGTGGCTGCATTCGGCAATTACGACATCGTGATGAATGCCTACAACGAGGCTGTGAAGGAGAAATACCGTTTCGGTGTCTACGGCGACGCAATGCTCATCTTATAATCCCCGTCAAATTATGGAATTGCTCAAACAACGCATTTTGCAGGACGGCCGCTCGCTTCCGGGCGGTATTCTTAAAGTGGACAGCTTCCTGAACCATCAGCTCGATCCGAACCTGATGTTCAAGGTGGCCGAAGAGTTCCGCCGCCGCTTCGAAGGCGTCAATGTCAATAAAATCGTAACCATCGAGGCCAGCGGTATCGCTCCGGCCATCATCCTGGGCTACATCATGCAGCTGCCCGTCGTGTTTATCAAGAAGAAAGAGCCGAAAACGATGGACAACATGCTCGTCTCGGAGGTTCGCTCCTTCACGAAAAACCGTGTCTACACCGTGTGCATCAGCAACAGCTTCCTCACGGCCAACGACCATGTGCTTTTCATCGACGACTTCCTGGCCTACGGAAATGCGGCAATGGGCATGATTGACCTGGCCCGCCAGTCGGGTGCGACCATCGAGGGCATGGGATTCATCATCGAGAAAGGCTTCCAGCACGGCGGCGACCGTCTGCGTGAGATGGGCTACAACGTGCAGAGCCTTGCCATCATCGAGAGTCTGGAGAATTGTCAAATACAATTCCGTTAAACAATATGGGAAGAAAGGAAGAATACCGCCTGCGCAACGAGCAGTTTCTCGAGGCAAAAGCCGCTGAGGAAGGCATCTGCCGCCTGCCGTCGGGCGTACTCTACGAAGTGCTCCGGAAAGGAGAGTCAACCGCCAGCCCTACGGTGTCGAGCGTTGTGTCGGTGCATTACAGAGGCACGCTCATCAACGGCCGCGAGTTTGACAACTCCTACAAGCGCAACTGCCCGGAAGCCTTCCGCGTACGCGACGTAATCGAAGGATGGCAGCACGCCCTGCAAGCCATGCATCCGGGCGACCACTGGCGCATCTACATTCCCTACACGCTGGGCTACGGCACCCGTACCTCCGGCCCGATTCCGGCCTATTCGACCCTGATTTTCGAAGTCGAGCTGCTGATGATTGGCTGACGGGAATCCCCTCTTTTTGACTCAAAAAAACATCATGATAGTCTTTGCCTGCGCAAAGGCTATATTTTATACCAAACAACTTATGAACCTGCAACACTACAAGGAAACCATCCGTCTCGGACTTCCCATCGTCATCGGACAAATCGGGGTCATCGTCCTCGGTTTTGCCGATACCATGATGGTGGGACACTACAACACGGAATCACTTGCGGCCGCATCGTTTGTCAACAATGTGATGAACCTGATTATCATCACGCTGCTCGGCTTCTCCTACGGCATCACGCCCATTATCGGCGGTCTTTTTGCCCGTCGCGAGCTGCGCCGTGCCGGAAAGGCGCTGAAGGAGGCCGTCGTGACCAATCTCATCATCGGATTGCTGTTCACGGCCATCATGGGCATTGTCTACTTCCACCTCGATGCCTTCAACCAGCCGAAGGAACTGATGCCCATCATCCGCCCCTACTACCTGACGATTCTATCGTCGCTCGTGTTTGTGGCGCTCTTCAACGCAATGCGTCAGTTCACCGACAGCATCATGCAGACCTCAACCGCCATGTGGCTGCTCATCACCGGTAACCTGCTGAACATCCTGTTCAACTACCTGCTCATCTTCGGTAAGTTCGGTTTCCCGGAACTGGGCGCACTCGGTGCCGGCATCAGCACGCTCGGCTCCCGTATCTTCATGGCGCTGGCCTTCATACTGTTGCTCTACAAGCGCAAATGCTACGCCCTCTACCGCGAAGGCTTCCGGTTGTCGGCCCTGCGCCTGAAGGGCATCCTGCGCATCGCCCGCATCTCGTTTCCCGTAGCCCTGCAGATGGGTATGGAAACCGGCACGTTCACCATCAGCGCCATCATGGTGGGATGGATTGGCACCATTGAGCTGGCCAGCTACCAGGTGCTCGCCACGCTTAGCACGCTCGGCTTCATGTTCTATTACAGCATGGGGTCGGCCGTTGCCATCCGCGTTGCCAACTTCATGGGCGTAGGCGACCGTGTCAACGTGCGCCGCGCTGCCTGGTCGGGCTATCACATCCTGCTCGGACTCGCCGTCATGGCGTCCATCATATTCTTCGTATTCTCCGGACCGCTGATTTCCGGCTTTACGTCCGACCCGCGCGTCATTGCCACCTCCCAATCGCTCATCGGAGCCCTCATTCTCTACCAGTTTGGCGATGCCACCCAGACATGCTTCGCCAACGCGCTGCGAGGCACCTCGGAGGTGCTGTCGATGATGGTACTGGCCTTCATCAGCTACATCCTCATCGGCATCCCGACATCCTATCTGCTCGCCTTCCCTGCCGGACTGGGCGTGCAGGGCATCTTCCTGTCGTTCACCGTCGCACTGCTGACGGCAGGCATTCTTTTCCTCCTGCGCTTCAACAAGGCCACCCGCCTTGTCCCGCAACGATAATCATCAAACCCTATATACAGCAAGGGCGGCAACCCCATCGGGATTGCCGCCCTTATATTGTGCGTAAAGAATAATCAGAACCAGATTTGATAATGGTGGAGCGGCAGTTTCCGGCGCACGACAGCCACCGCGATTTTGCCGTTGGAGAAGGTCATGCCGTGGGCCATACGACCCTTCATTCCCTCCCACAACTCCTGCGAGAGTTGACTCTGCGACAAGTTGCGCACGACCACTACGGCCTCGCCTCCGACAATCTGTCCGAGATAGGCGGCAACCGGCGGTATGTCCTCGTCCCGCAGATAATCGACCACCACAAACGGACATTCCCCCATCTCCTGCGCAGCCTGTCCGATAAGCTCTCCGGCGCATTCTCCGGCCGTCACACGCCGCATCTCCCCGCCAAGCACCTCTGCTACCACCGGCATCAGTTCTGCCGGCTCACAAAGCCACAAACGCGTTTTCCGGCTCACGCCCAGGATAACCCGGGACGACACACCGTAGCTGGAACCGAAAGCCAGCACGGCGGAGGGCTGGAAGCAGTTGACGATACGGAACAGCAGACGGGCATTCTTCCGGCTCACCAGCGGACGCTTACGCCCCTTCATGCGGCTGCGTCCGGCCGACGCCAACTGACGGCACTCGTCGATGTCGTCATAGAAATAGTAGGCGGCACGCTCCTTGAGCACACGCAGCACAAAGTGGAAGGCAAAGGGGGAATGGATTCCAAACCCCTTGCCTCTGCGGTAACGGCTCAACGCCGTGTAATATCTTCGGAGCGCACTCACTACGTCGGTCGTTTATTTGTTTTCCTTACGGCGTGCCAACGCTGCAATCGACAGCAGAAAGGCAGCGGCAAGCATCAGATAAATAATCGTGGTCGAAGTGTAGGCCACCGTTTCTGTCGTATGGATTGACTGCGGGTCAAAGCGGAACACGATGTCGTGCTCTCCGGCAGGAACCTGCAGGGCACGGAGCATGTAGTCCACACGTCCTACGGGCACTTCCTTGCCGTCGACAGTAGCGGTCCATCCCCACGGGAAGTAGATTTCGGAGAAGACAGCCAGACCGCCGTTCTTCGACACAGCCTTATAAGCCAGCTCGTTCGGCTTGTAGGAAGTCTCGTAAATCGTATCGCCCGGCATCACGGCATTCGCCTTGCCCAGCACCGACTCAAACTTCTTATCGGCCACGGCCTCCGTACGGCCGAGCTTGCTGATGGCAGCCATTTCGGCATCCGGATTCTCAACATAGCTGATTCTGTCGACAAACCATGCGTTGCCACGGGCTTCCGGGTTCTCGACAAACGATTCTCCTATAATGAGATATTTCGTATTGAGCAGGTTAATCATGTTCATCTGCGGCGCAGCCAGGTCGAGGGAGTCGCCTTGCTGGATACGCTGTATCAGCCATCTGTCGGCCGGTTGTATCTGACGCTCCATCAAGTCGTTGTAGCGCGTCAGCTTAGCCGCATGGTAGCCACCGATGCTCTTGTGGAAGTAGGACGGGTCAGGAAGTCCGAGACCGCCAACGAGCATCACCCTGTAGTTCGACTTATCCTTCATGATTTCCGTATCGGCAGCAGACGGCTGGATAGTCATTGCCTCCGTGTGCGACTTCTTGACAAAGTTGTCGGCATTGAGGTAACGCTTGTCGACCGTGTAAAGGTCAAACACGACCACTGCCAGCAGAATCAGGCAGAAAGGCACGGCCTTCAATTTGCCCGACAGATAGAGCCATACGGCAGCCAGACCAACGGCAAGGATGAAGAAACTGCGCCATGCGTCGGCCGAAACCATCATCAGGCGGGCTTCCTTCACCACTTCTGCCACACGGTGATAGAAAGCTTGCTCCAAGCCGCTTGTTCCCATAATCAACTCATTCATCTGAGCGTTCTCGGCCTGCGACATTCCGTTTCCAAACACCGACGGCATGATGGCCAGCAGCAGGCAGAGGAACATCGGCACACCAAACGCTATGTAGAGCTGACGGCGGTAGGTAGCGAAGAAATTCTCCGTGGAGAGCATCTTCTCGATAGCCAGCACAGCCAGCAACGGCATCGTGAACTCAACCACGACGAGCACGCTCGACGGCGTACGGAACTTGTCGTACATCGGGAAATTGTCAATCATCCAGTAGTTGAACGGAGCGAAGTTGTGACCCCACGACAACAGCAGCGCCAGCACCGTAACGGCCAGCAAAGCCCACTTCATCGGACCCTTCACCACCATGATGCCCAGCAGGAACAGGGCAAAGATGAGCGCACCGACATAAACCGGACCGTTGGTCATCGGCTGGTCACCGAAATACTGGCGGAACTGACTGCACACCTCACGCAACTGCGGACGCAGCGACTCGTCCTGAGCCGGGTCGCCCGTAATCGAGGAATTGGCCACCAGGTCATCAAAACCGTCAATCTCAACCACCGAAGCTGCAGCAAGACCGCCCTCGTCGCTATAATCGTTGGGCTTCACTGTCGCGCCACCCTTCAGATTAGGCACGAGCAGCGTCAGCGTCTCGTCTACGCCGTAGCTCCATGCCGTTACGGCATCGCGGTTGATTCCGTTCTTATTTACGTTGTGAGACTCCTCACCCTCTGCCGTGTTGAGCGGAGTCAGCTCCGTCGTACGGCCGCGGGTCGTCTCCTTACTGTACTCATACGTATTGTAAAGGCTGGTCAGGTTGGCTCCCACCGCCAATATTCCGGCCACGACAAGCGTAGCCGTAGCCTTGTACCACTTCTTCATCTCCTTCTTGCGGTAAGCCTCGACGGCATAGGCAATCATCATGGCCACTACCACGAAAAGGAAATAGAAAGTCATCTGAACGTGGTTGGACACAATCTGCATCATGCCGAAAAACGCCGTCAGCGCGCCACCAAGCAGCAACCGGCCTCTGTAGCAGAGCACAATGCCGGCAATTGTGGGCGGGATGTAGGCAAGCACACAGAATTTCCAGATATGCCCGGCTCCGATAATAATCAGGAAGTAGGACGAGAAGCCATAGCCGATGGCACCGAGCAGAGCCAGATACCACCGCACGCCGAAAGCGAGCATCAGAATATAGAAACCGAACATCATGATAAACAGCAGGTTAACCGGGCTTGGGAGCCACAGGCTGTAGACGTCCTGAAGCGCCTTCACCATGGACGTACTGCTGTAGGACGGAGAGATTTGGAACGTAGGCATTCCTGAAAACAGCGAGTTGGTCCAGTTGGTCTTCTCGCCGGTTGCCTCGTAGAATTCCTTTGCCTCCTGGCCGTTGGCCACGCCCTGCATGATGTCGTTCTGCTGCAGCACCTCGCCAAAGCTGGTGGAGAAATAAAGCACGGAAATCACCAGCATCACCGCCACACCGAGCAACGCTCTGTGCAGCCCCTTGCTGGCAACGGCCGCTTTAAAGCCTTCGGAAACGGCTTTTAAGTCAAATTTTTGCATATCTGTTTTTTTAGTTATGTGAGACATGTGGCTTTCCCCGGCCCTGCCCCGTCTTCGCGTCATGAATGCAGACGGGCGGCCGCAATCGGCCTGTCAATTTTAGAATCAAGAAAAGTTGCGCAAAAATAGTGAAAGGCGAGCGCAGAACCAAACGGAAAACGCAGTTTTCGGTTTGGCTTTGCCGAGCCGCATCCTATTTTATCTAAAAATAGTGAAAGGCGAGCGCAGAACCAAACAGAAAACGCAGTTTTCGGTTCGGCTTTGCCGAGCCGCTTCCTATCTTATTCAAAGATAGCGAAAAGACACCGTCAGGGCAAACGCCTCTCTTCCTTTGAAAAAAACACGCAGTCGCCTGTCGCTCAGAGGATGCCTGCACGCAGGAACAATTTGCTCTGAACCACAGGCGACAGCGTTTGTATCTAATCCGGCTGTCGTTTACCGCCGCAGTCGCTATACCTCGTAGTTGATGGGTATCTCCCGGTTCATGCTCTGGTCGAGCGAGATGAGGGTTTCTGTCGCCACGACGCCATGAATCATCTGGATTTTATCATTGAGCAGCTCCATCAGGTGCTGGTTGTCGCGGGCATAGAGCTTGATAAGCATGGTGTAAGGACCGGTTGTGAAGTGGCATTCCACCACTTCCGGGATTTTCTCCAATTCAGGCACAACGTCCTTATACATGGACCCCTTCTCCAATTTCACCCCGATATATGTGCAAGTTGTATAGCCCAGAATCTTCGGATTGACATGATAGCCTGAGCCTGTGATTACCTGCAGGTCAATCAATCGCTGAATGCGTTGATGGATAGCAGCTCTTGAAACTCCACAAACTTCCGCCACGTCTTTTGACGGAATACGCGCGTTTTTCATTACGATTTCCAAAATCTTACGGTCAAGATTATCTATTTTTTCCATTTTCAATACTGTTTATATCGCAAAGATATAGCAATTTTTCATCCGACAAGCGGAATTCAGGTAAAATCTACTTAAAAATTTAGTGAATAGTCGTTTTTTTTAGGTTTTTAATTGCTTTTTGCAACCATTTACGCAGTCCATCGCCTTTACGCCCCGCTGTCAGGAAACGAAAAAAGCCGGGATTTCCGTGTGGGGAATCCCGGCTTTTCAGTTATAGCGTATAGAAGACTATTCCTTAATATCGACAACGAGATTAAGCTCGTCGAGCTGCTTCTGGTCGAGAGCGGCAGGTGCGTCGAGCATGACGTCGCGGCCGCTGTTGTTCTTCGGGAATGCGATGCAGTCGCGGATGGAATCCAAACCTGCAAACAGCGATACCCAACGGTCAAGACCATAAGCCAGACCTCCGTGAGGGGGCGCACCGTACTTGAAGGCGTTCATCAGGAAGCCGAACTGCTCCTGTGCCTTTTCCGGAGTGAAACCGAGAATCTCAAACATCTTCGCCTGCAATTCAGAGTCGTGGATACGGATAGAGCCACCGCCAACCTCGACACCGTTGATAACCATGTCGTAGGCATCGGCACGCACGGCTGCCGGGTCAGTGTCGAGAAGCGCGATATCCTCGTCCTTCGGATGAGTGAACGGGTGGTGCATAGCCATCAGACGGCCTTCCTCCTCGCTCCATTCAAACATCGGGAAGTCAATCACCCAGAGGCATGCGAACTTATCCTTGCCGCGGAGACCGAGCTGACGGCCCATCTCAAGACGGAGCTCGCAAAGTTGCTTGCGGGTCTTCATCACGTCGTCGCCGCTGAGGATGAGAATCAGGTCGCCCGGTTTTGCGCCGAACGCTTCCTTCATCTGCTGAAGCACTTCCTGTGAGTAGAACTTGTCGACGCTCGACTTCACGTTGCCATCGGCCTCTACACGGGCATAAACCATACCCTTCGCACCGATTTGCGGACGCTTAACGAATTCCGTAAGCTGGTCGAGTTGCTTGCGAGTATAGGATGCGGCGCCTTCCGCACAGATACCGCCCACATAGGCAGCATTGTCAAATACGGAGAAGCCGTGACCCTTCATGATGTCCATCAATTCGACGAACTTCATGCCGAAGCGCAAGTCAGGCTTGTCGCTTCCGTAGTATTTCATCGCGTCGGCCCAAGTCATGCGCAGGAACGGCTCAGTAAGCTCGATGCCGCGCAATTCCTTGAACAGGTGCTTGGCCATGCCCTCGAAAGTGGAAATCACGTCTTCCTGCTCCACGAAGCTCATCTCGCAGTCAATCTGCGTGAACTCCGGCTGACGGTCAGCGCGGAGGTCTTCGTCGCGGAAGCACTTCACAATCTGGAAGTAGCGGTCGAAGCCTGACACCATCAACAGCTGCTTCAGCGTCTGAGGTGACTGCGGAAGAGCGTAGAATTGGCCCGGATTCATGCGGGAAGGAACGACGAAGTCGCGTGCGCCTTCCGGAGTAGAGCCGATGAGCATCGGAGTCTCCACCTCAAGGAAGCCCTTGCTGTCAAGGTAGCGACGCACTTCCATCGTCATCTTGTGGCGCAGCTCAAGGTTCTTGCGCACAGCCGTACGGCGAAGGTCAAGATAACGGTATTTCATGCGCAGGTCGTCACCGCCGTCGGTGTTGTCCTCAATGGTGAACGGCGGCACCTCACTCTTGTTCAGACGAGTCAGTGCGCTGACGATGATTTCGATTTCACCTGTCGGCATATTGGGGTTCTTGCTCGAACGCTCGGAAACCTCACCCGTCACCTGAATCACATACTCACGGCCGAGGTGGTTGGCCTCTTCGCAGAGTTCGGCATTCACTTCGTTGTTAAACACGAGCTGGGTAATGCCATAGCGGTCGCGGAGGTCGACGAAGGTCATTCCTCCCATCTTACGCGAACGTTGTACCCAACCGGCCAACGTAACGGTTTCACCCACGTTGGAGATGCGAAGCTCTCCACATGTTTTTGTTCTGTACATATTTTAGTAAGTTTAGAAATTTCTATTTGCTACACTCCGCAAAAGTAGTATTTTATAACGAAAAAAGCAAGGGGAGATGCCTCACGGCGCCTCCCCTTAATAGCATATTATGAAAACTTTATTTAAAGGAATTGATTGTCATAATCATTTCCCATCGGAATTAACGGAAATTAATCAGGTTGTTCTCAACCTTCTTGTTCTCCTTGATAATTTCGATGAAGTTCTGGAACATCGGGAACTGACGCTGGAAGCTCATCGCAACCTGTGCGTCGCCGATTTCGCTGGCTGCCTTCTCTGCCTTAGTGACAGTATAGACAAATACGCCGTTCGCACCCTTAACCGGGCCGTAAGCCTTGCCAACCTGTGCGTAAGGAGCCTGTGCATACAGAGCCGGCTCAACTGTCGGCATACCGCCGCCTACGCGCAATGACTGTGCCGGACGCTTCATGAGCGTTGCATAGCCGTTGATGTCGGTAGCCTTACCCTTGTATTGCTTAATCAAAGCCTCAGCCTTCTTGTTGTCGCGGGCCTTGTTCTCGCAGTAACGCTTCACGTCCGGGTCAGTTACAGGGAGGTAACCACCATCGTAGATAGCTGACAGAGCCACTACAACCAACTGATCCTGGTCTTTCTGAATCTGTGAAACCTGACCTTCAGAAGCATCCTTGAACAACCACTGAACGAGACGGCTTGTACCCTTCACGCTTGTGTAGATGTTGCTGCCGAGAGCCGGAGTCTCATCATTGATGGTAGCCGACTGAGCTGTATAGTGTTGTTCGGAAGCCACTGCGTTTTCAACGAATGCCTTCGCTGTATTGTTCTTGTTGATGTAAGCCTGCAATGCGTTAGTCAAGCTGTCGCGAGTCTCGCGGCTTGCGTTGATAGCGTAAGAGACAGTAGCTGTCGTGTAGACAGTGTTGGACTTCTTGCTGTTTACCTTGCAAAGCACTGCGCCCTGCTCCGGTACGCTTTGGAGAACGAAGTAGTCAACACCTGCGTTGACAATCTTCTGTTGTACGTCCATCGGCAACTGCTCCTTCAAAAGGTCGATTGACTGGTTCTCAGCCATCACTACAACAGAGTCGCTTGTAACCTCATTCAAGGCCTTGCCGCTGTTGAGAGCCGCAAGCGTCTTGTCCTGGAATGCCTTACCGCCTACAACCTGCAGCGTTGTGATGTTGACAGAGTCAACTTCAGATGCGCTGGAGAGAAGACGGTAGAGTGTGCGGTTAACCGGGCGAGAGAATACGTGGGAAACGGCGCCGGCCTGAGCTGACTCAACGAAGCCCTTCTTCTCTGCGTCCATCTCTGCGAGACGCTCTTTCTTCTGTGATACGGAAAGCTCGCTGTACTTGTTGGCTGCTGCCACACCTTCCGATGCCGCAAGCTCTCTTTCCACCTTAGCCATCAGAGTGTCGGCTGCCGCGATGTCCTTTGCAGACGGAGCGATAGGCACTGCGATGTAGTGAACGCGACGCATTTCCTTGTCGATAGCGAAACGCTCCTTCTCAGTTGCGTATACAGCCTGAATGTCGCTCTCGCTAACCTTGTAGTCAGAATCGTTCAATGAAGAGTAAGGAACGCTTACGTATTGAACGTCGTATGAGTGAGAGAGATCCTCCTTGATGGCAGCCTTGTCGAGGTCGTTGGCTACAATCAAGCCACCGAACAAGCGCTGGAACTTAACCTGCTTCACTGTCTCCTCAGCCTGTTGCTCGAGTTGCAACCACCAGTTTCTTACCTGCATGATTGACTCGTCAGCCTGACGGCCGAACTTACCCGGGTTGAAGATGAATGAATAGAAATCCTGAACCATCTGCTCCGGCTTTGACGGGTCTTTCAACTCAACCGGTGCCTGAAGCTGCTGAATCATGCTGTACAGCGTCTG
The DNA here is from genome assembly GCA_944321875.1 of uncultured Muribaculaceae bacterium. Lineage (GTDB taxonomy): Bacteria > Bacteroidota > Bacteroidia > Bacteroidales > Muribaculaceae > Limisoma. Next base: position 77,632 of record CALUMX010000009.1, on the reverse strand, counting down.
AGCGAAGTTACGGTCCATGCGAATCATCTGCTTGAACATGTAGTCAGACAATTCCTTGTCAGAAACATAGATGCCCAGAGCCTCATACTCCTCGTTCATCAGCACTTCGCCAATCATTTGCTCAAGTACCTGGTTCTGAACGAAAGCCGGGTCCATCTGGCTTGCCTGAGGATTGCCCTCCGACATCATGCTGTAACGCTGTTGATACTCAGGATATTCAATCTTGGTGCCATCCACTTTGGCTACCGTCGTACCGCTACCGAACAATGTGTAGCTGGAGTTCAAGAAGTCACCGATGATAAACGCCAGAAGCGCTACACCGATAACCACAAGTAGTAGAACGGATCTACTTCTGATTTTCTCTAATGTTGCCATTTATCTATTTAATTTTAATTTTTCTTCGGTAATCAATTAACTGTTTGGTAATAGGATTGATATACAAATCAGCACGCAAAGTTACCAAATTTTATGAAGAATGCAATATTTTTGCTAATTTTTATTGCTCATCCCTCCGAAGGGGGTCCAGAGGCCCCCGTAATCCCCTTCAAAAAGCCATCCAATCCCCCTCTCTTCCTTTATATTATTTAAGGTCTTGATTTGGTTTTTCCACAGAAAATCACTATCTTTGCCACCTATTTATTAACCGTGTGGACAAATTTGGCTGCTTGCAACCACCTAAAAAAATGCTAAAACTGCGAATTCTCCCCTCAGTTTTCCGGTATGCATGTGTTCCACTTTTAAAACAAATTGGAAAAATGAACTATCTATTTACTTCAGAATCAGTATCAGAAGGTCATCCCGACAAAGTCGCTGACCAGATTTCAGATGCCATCGTCGACAAACTTCTCGCCTACGACCCGTCATCCAAAGTGGCGTGTGAGACGCTCGTGACTACCGGCCAGGTGGTTATCGCCGGCGAGGTCAAGTCGGAAGCCTACATCGACCTGATGGAGACAGCCCGCCGCGTCATCAACGGCATCGGCTACAACAAGAGTGAGTACAAATTTGACGGGGAGTCCTGCGGCGTCCTCTCGGCCATCCATGAGCAGTCGGCCGACATCAACCGCGGCGTAGAGCGCGAGAATGCGGAAGACCAGGGTGCCGGCGACCAGGGCATGATGTTCGGATACGCCTGCAACGAAACGGAAAACTACATGCCGCTGACGCTCGACCTGGCGCACATGATTCTGCGCGAGCTCTCAGCCATCCGTAACGAAAAGCAACAAATGACCTACCTCCGTCCCGACTCCAAGAGCCAGGTGACGGTGGAATACGACGAGCATAACCATCCGGTACGCATCCACACCATTGTCGTAAGTACGCAGCACGATGACTTCATCGCTCCGGCTGACGCTACGCAAAAGGCTCAGGATGAGGCCGACAAGCAGATGCTCGACACTATCTACAACGACGTGCGCAACATTCTTCTGCCGCGTGTCATCGCCAAACTTCCGGAGCATATCCGCGCCATGTTTGACGACAAGCTGATTCTCCACGTCAACCCGACAGGCAAATTCGTCATCGGTGGTCCTCACGGCGACACCGGTCTGACGGGCCGTAAGATTATCGTCGACACCTACGGCGGACGCGGTGCCCACGGTGGTGGCGCATTCTCCGGCAAGGACCCTTCAAAGGTGGACCGTTCCGCAGCCTATGCCGCTCGCCACATCGCCAAGAACATCGTCGCTGCCGGCCTGGCCGACGAGGCACTTGTGCAGGTAGCCTATGCCATCGGCGTGGCTCAACCGGTAAGCCTCTGCGTCAACACCTACGGAACAGCCAAAGTTGACTTGTCGGATGCCGAAATCTCCGACCGCATCAACCGTCTGTTCGACATGCGCCCGGCTGCCATCGAGCGCGACCTGAAGCTGCGTCAGCCTATCTATCAGGAAACGGCTGCCTACGGACACATGGGACGCAAGAACGAAATCGTAGAGAAGACCTTCTACTCAAAATACAACGGCGACAAGACTATGACCGTCGAGCTCTTCACCTGGGAAAAACTCGACCGCGTCGACGACATACGGAAGGAGTTCGGCCTGTAAGCCAACCCCTCCCCATCAGCGATTAGAAAACCGGCTCCAAGCTATTTGGAGCCGGTTTCTTTTTGCCTGTCAGTCAGGCCGAAGGGTTTTCTATAAATAATTGTAAAAAACCTTTATTTATTTTTTATTTTCCTCAATTAATGTAACTTTGTAGTTGATTTACCCCCCCCCAATTATTTATAACATTTTCTTAAACATCTACATTCTGATGGACTATTCTCTATTTGACTTCTTAACGCTCATTGGAGCGGTGGGATTGTTTCTGTACGGAATGAAAATCATGAGTGAAGGCTTGCAGAAAGTCGCAGGCGACAGAATGCGCAACATCCTGTCGGCTATGACCAAGAACCGTTTTGCAGGTCTCATCACCGGTATTTTCATCACCGCATTAATCCAATCCTCTTCAGCGTCCACTGTGATGGTGGTCAGCTTCGTAAACGCCGGTTTGATGTCGCTGGCCGACTCCATGGCGGTTATCATGGGTGCCAACGTCGGTACGACTGTCACCTCCTGGATTATCACAATTTTCGGATTCAAAGTAAATGTCGAAGCATTCGTCCTTCCTTTGATTGGTTTGGCGATACCTTTCATGTTCTCCAAGAAAAGCAACCACAAGTCGCTTTCTGAATTCATGATTGGTTTCGCTTTTTTGTTTATGGGCCTCGAGTTCATCAACGCCAATGTCCCCGACCTGAAGTCAAATCCTGAAATATTCAGCTTCCTGCAGGGATATGCCTCCATGGGATTCGGCTCCGTGCTCATTTTCCTCTTCGTGGGTATTATCCTGACCATGATTATCCAATCCTCATCGGCTGCATTCGCCATCATCCTGATTATGTGCAGCAAGGGATGGATTGCATTCGACATCGCCTGCGCGATGGTGCTGGGTAGCAACATCGGTACGACAATCACTCCGATTATTGCCTCCCTCGGAGCCAACACGGCCGCCAAGAAAGCCGCGCTCGGCCACCTCATGTTCAACTGCTTCGGTACGCTTTGGGCCTTGATATTCTTCATTCCTTTCGTCGACCTCAACTCCTGGATTACGCAACACATCGGCGGAGGCGGCGACCCTCACGCGCTCTTCAACTATCTCAACGAGCTGGAGACTACCTCTCCTGACCTCTATCAGAAAGTAGTGGCCGGAAAAGCCGCTCCTGAGGTAATGGCGCATCTGGCGTCTCTGCAATTCTCCGTATCGTTCGGTCTTTCCATCTTCCACACGGCATTCAACCTTGTCAACGTTGCCATCATGATTTGGATGACCAAGCTGTTCGTAAAGATTGCCGACTTCCTCATCAAGACAAAGAGCAAGGAAGAAAGCGAATTCCAGCTCAAATACATCTCCCGCGGTATGCTCAACGCTTCCGAGCTCAACATCGCTCAGGCACAACGCGAGATTATCGTCTATGCTGAACGCATCAACCGCATGTTCGGCATGGTGAAATCGCTTGCTCACACGAAGCCTGACACCGAGGAATTCAACAACCTCTACTCCCGTATCGGAAAATACGAGGAAATTTCCGACCGCATGGAAATCGAGATTGCCAACTACCTGAACCGTGTCGTTGACGGACGACTCAGCTACGAGGGTAAACTCCACATCTCTGCCATGCTCAGCATCGTCAGCGAAATCGAAAGCATCGCCGACAGCTGCAACAACCTGGCCCGCACAATGACACGCCAGCACGAGGCAGGCATCGTCTTCGACGACAGCATCAACGAGAACATCGACACGATGTTCAAATATGCGTCCGATGCCCTTGACAACATGCTGCTCATCCTCCGCGACATCGAGAACATCAGCGAGAAGGACATCATCGAGTCCTACAATATGGAGCGCGCTATCAACAACTACCGCAATGCCCTCCGTGCTGAAAACATCGACAACGTGAACCGCAAGGCTTATCCGTATGAGGAAGGTATCTACTACATGGATATCATCAACGAGAGCGAGAAACTCGGCGATTATATTATTAATGTGGTGGAAGGCGTCAAGGCTCAATTTGAGCATAACAAGAAGTAAGAACCTGATTATCTTACATACAAGGCCGGACAGAGTAAAACCTGTCCGGCTTTTTTATATGCTGCAAGTTTTTTTCAATTTCCATTAAACAAAATAAAAAACGAAAACGTTTCTATCATAGAAAACCGATTATCAAGTGAAGAACCCGCAATTCCGGTTTTCCAACAAATTCAAATATTTACTAACTTCAAACTCCATAAAAAAGATGAAAGAACTGAAAGGAACTAAGACAGAAAAAAACTTGATGGCTGCTTACGCAGGTGAATCACAAGCTACTAACAAGTATACATACTACGCTTCAAAGGCGAAGAAGGACGGATATGTGCAAATCGCCAACATCTTCCTTGAAACTGCAGGCAACGAGCGCGAGCATGCGAAAATCTGGTTCAAGCTCCTTCACGGCGGCGCAGTGCCCGGAACAATGGAAAATCTCGAGGATGCTGCCAACGGCGAAAACTACGAATGGACTGACATGTACGCTACCTTTGCGAAGGAAGCACGCGAGGAAGGTTTCGACCACATCGCATACCTCTTCGAGGCAGTAGGCGCAATCGAGAAGGAACACGAGGAACGCTACCGCAAGCTCCTGAAGAACATCAACGACAAGGTGGTATTCTCAAGCGAGGGCGACAGCTTCTGGCAGTGCCTCAACTGCGGACACATCCACTTCGGCAAGGAAGCTCCGAAGGTTTGCCCGGTTTGCGAGCACCCGCAATCCTACTTCGAACTCCGCAAGACTAACTACTAATAAAAAACGTAACCCAATAGAAGAGCGGGTCAGCATCACCTATCGCGATGCTGACCCGCTTTCTTTTACATCCGCCTTCCGGCGAGCCGCTATCCGTTGCAGACGATGCGCAGATGGGCCTTCGGATAACGGAGCGTCATGCAGGAAGCCTCCGTGAGAACGATGGCGTCGGTGTTGCGCACGCCGGCCTGCTTCAGGTTAAGCTGCTCGGTCGTAAACGGAATGTGGCTGTACTTCTGCAGATATTCAGGGTCGATTATCATACCGTTGTTCTCCATGCCGCACTCGTCAAACACTTCCGACAGTAGAACGTAAAGGCGGCCGAACTTCGAGCGCATCTCGCTGAAATCAATTCCCCACTTCACGATGCTCTCCCCGGCCATCACCACCTTCGTGGAGTCGAGCTGGTTCAACTGCTCTATCAGACCGGAACCGCCAATCAGCACCTTGCGCTTCGTGCCGGCATTACCCGTAAAGGCCTGGCGCATCATCGAGATGACGGCATTCTGGTTCAGCTCGCCCTTCTTATAGGTAAACTCCCCGCCGGCCTGATGCCAGATGCCGCCCGTGAGCAATACGGTGTCGTTTTTCTCCGGGTCGGAAATGCGGGCCTTGACACCAAACAGATAATTCTTCTCCATTCCGAGACGCATATCGTAGACGGCAGCCTCTTCCTGGTCGCTGAATGTCCACCCCACTTCCTTGTTGGCGATACGCTGGAGCGTGCTCTGCTCTATCTGCATCTTGAAAATCTGGCAATAGTTCTGTGCCTTTTTCGGCAGGGCCTCAAACTGGGCTGTCTGCACGTCCAGCTCCGAGGCGGCGCGTCCCATGCGCACCAGTACGCTGTCGAGCGGTATCGTCGGCACACAATTCTCCGTTTCTCCGTCCTTCAAGCCGTTCACGGCAATCACACTCAGCGACCCCGCCGACTTGTCCTTGCCCACCACATAGAGCACCAGGTCATGGTTGCTCTCTGTCTGCCCGTCAGGCTCATAACCATGCACACCCTTCACGAGCACCGTTTCCGACGGCTCAAACACCTCCGCGTTTTCCACCTTAAGCTGCACCACGTTGTTCCCCATCGAGTCGCCGTCCCAGGTATGCTCCTTCGTCACTTTCGACACCGTGGGACGCGTATCAACCGAATAGTAATCCACAATCATGCTTCCGGCCTTCTTCGCGCCTGCCCAGCGGGAAAGCTGGTCGATGGGAGTGGCCATCGGACGGATTTTCACGATGCGGCGGTCAATTTCGTTGAGCAGCAGGTCGGGCGACAGCTCACGGGTGAGGTCGGTGGTCAGCGGCTCGGCTGCGACGTGTCTGCCTCCCGCCACGCCGGTCACGGCAGCCATTGCCAGAGCGACACCTCCGCCACTGCAATCCGACAAAAACAGGAAGAAAAGTACAGCGGCCGTCACCACAGCCAAATTTCTCACAGTCAGCAACCCGGAGGCTGCGTTTCTCATTTTCTCAAAAATACTTGTGTTGTTCATGTTGGTAATAAGATTGTAAGGTAATAGATTGATTAGTCCCAGACGCTCTGGCGCAGATGACTGAGAAACAGCAAGTCCGACTCCTGTTCCGGATGTCCTCCGTCATCCGTCGGCTCTCGTCCGGCCTGCTCCAGCCGACGCATCTCGATGTTTTCGTTCCGACCTTTCAGATAGGCAGCCTCTTCGGCTTTCCGCACGTTCTCCTCGGCATGCAGACCCTTGTAAATCACATCGAGCAACTCGCCCTCGTCACCCTCCGCGCCCATCAGCCGGCTCATCGCCTCAAGCGAGGCTTCATCGTCAGGATGACGGTCGGCCAGATAGCGTAGCCATGCGTCCTCCCCCGGCCATTGACGTTGTGTTGCCGGCTTTTCATTGGTTTCATTTGTTTCATTTCCCATAATACCTGTGTTTTTGATTACACTGCAAAATTATTCCCCGTTTTTGCCCTTCCGCTGTAAAAACGAACAACGGCAGCGGCCGGCATCCCACTCTGAGATACCGGCCGCTGCCGCCTTACAAGTTGAAGCATACCGCTTATTCGCCCCTGACGAACATATTCTCATAATTGATGGTCAGCCGCTTGAACGCCAGGACAAAATCCGCACCCAGCGACCCGCTGAAAAGCTGGCTGTTACCGGATGCGTCCGTAATCACCTCCGTGTCACGGAGTACGACAGTACGGCCGCCAACGGAAAAGCGGAATTCAGGCAGGACGACTGCCTTCACGTTCTGCATGCCGCCAAAACCGCCTCGGCGGGCATCCTGCTCCTTCAATCCTGCAACTGCCTCCGGGAAACATTCCGCAAACCCCTTACCCAAGTCGGTTTTCACATTGCCCGTATCAAACACAAGGTCCAACGCCCGACCTCCGTAATCAATCCGCACCTGAGGCGTATTGGACGACAGATACATATTCGGCTCGCCCTCCGATATTTTGACAGGGAAACGGCACACGCCCCGTTCGTTGTCGATTACAACTTCCCGTGCGTCACTGATGAAATGATAGCCCAGCACGCCGTCAAACGCAAACACGCTGTCCACCTCCTCATCGCGGGGAGCTACCATGAAAACGGGATTATGGTAAGTCAGCTCGCCAATCTTCAACTCCTTGGCAGTCGCCAGTTTCACGAAACCGACAGTCATGCCGGAAACGGGCACAGAGTCGGCCACGATGGTCAACCCGGCCTCCCGCGCATATTCCTCCGACACGAAGTTGCCGAACGAGCAGCCGGTATCGAAAATGAAATCGCGCGTCACGCCGTTCACTTCCACCGGCAGGTAAAGATGGTGTCCCCTCCCCACCTTGTCGCACTTCATCGCCACCTCAACATCGTGGTCAGGACGCTCCAGATAGGGTTTCGGCGTATCGGCAAGAGCTTCTCCGACACGCTGGATAAAGAGAAAACTGTAAAGCGACTCAAACGGCAACTGCCCCTTCAAGGCCTCCACCAAATCACCGCCAGCCTCTCCGGCCTCGGCATAAAGCCCGAGGTTCAGCAGATTCATCGCCCGCAGGGCGGCCAACCCGACCGAGTTCTGCACGCCGAGGGCTTCCTGATGCGATTGCAGGAGAGAATCGAGCGCCGAAGCGGCCCGGTCAAGGCGGTTGAAACCGATGCCTGTCTGCGCCTCGGCCATCAGACGGAGCATTTCCAGACTGACGGAATCCTTCAATTGCGGATATTGTTCCCGCAGCTGAAACAGGTCGCCTTCATTGAGCAGTTCTCCCAATTTCTGGTCAGCGACAGTCTGCGCCGCGGTATTGCCACTTCCGACCAACAAGGCAACGGCAAGGATAAGTAGGCTAAAAATTCGTTTCATCATTTTATTCCAATTTGGATTTATATTATTCAAAATTACAAAATATGGGAAATCACGCAAACCAAAACTTTGTTTTAAATTCCGATTGCACTATCTTTGTCAGTATCATATAAATTACTGTAATATGAAAAAATATAAACTTGCGATACTGTGCATGGCTTCGGCAACTGCCATCTCCGCTCAGAATGCCATCACTTCTACCGGGGTCGAGGGATTCCTCGCCCGTGGAATACAGATGTATGACAATGAGAACTACAACGGTTGCATCGACCAGATGTCGGAAGCCAGGGCGCTCGACATTTCCAAGTCGTTTGCCGAAACTGCCGACTACTACATCGCTCTCTCCAAATACAACCGCGGCGACAGCGAATGCCTCTCGCTGCTTGAGAAATTCCTGTCCGACTATCCGGCCTCGACGCTCCGCCAGAGCGTTCTCTATACGATAGGCAACTATCACTTCTACAAGGACCGCTTCGATGAGGCGCTCACCCGCTACGAGCAAGTGCCGGAAACGGCATTCGACGGCCAGCGGGCTTCCGAGCTCATCTACCGCAAGTCGTTCTGCTATATCCGCCAGAAGGACTACGATAAAGCCCGCCGCGGATTCAACAAGCTGAAAGGCAAGAGCAAATACAACGATTTGGCCAACTACTACCTGGCCGTAATCGACTATTCCGAAGGCAACTACGACGAGGCGGAATCCGGATTCCAACGCGTATCGAAGAAGAGCAGTCTCTACAGCGAGGCGCAGTTCTACCTCTGCCAGATTGCCTTCCACAAATCGGACTACACATCAGTACAGGCAGCCGGCAATGCCCTGCTTGCCAAGAACCTGCCGGCGGAAATGACGGCAGAGCTCAACCGCATCATCGGTGAGAGTGAGTACCATCTGGGCAACACGGAGCGGGCTGTGCAGCTCCTCAACGCCTACCTGCAACTGACAGAGCAGGAACCGGAACGCTCTGCGCTCTACATTCTCGGCGTCTGCCACTTCCGCAACGGTGACTACAGCGAGACGCTGCGCTACCTTGGCGACGTGACCGACGGCGACGACGCGCTGGCGCAAAGTGCCTACCTCTATGTCGGACAGGCTTACCTGCGCGAGGACAACGTCGACGCTGCGTCCCTGGCTTTTGAGAAGGCCTACAAGATGCCTTACGACCAGGCTGTGCGCGAGACGGCGTTCTACAACTACGCCATCGCCCAGAGCCGGGGCGGCCGCACGCCGTTTGTCGGCTCCATCAACCTGTTCCGCGACTTCCTCAACACGTTCCCCAACTCGCAGTATGCGTCGGACGTGGAGGACTATATCATCAACTCTTTCTACACGAAGAAGGACTACGACAATGCGCTCGTAAGCATCAACTCCATCAACAAGCCGTCCGACAAGATGCTGGCGGCCAAGCAAAACGTACTTTACCGTCTGGGTATGCGCGAGATGGGCAACGGAAATACGAAAGCGGCGCTTGACTATCTGACGCAGGCCGACAAGCTCAGCTACGACAAGAGCGTATCCAACGAGACGGCGCTTTGGCTCGGCGAGGCTTACTATGCCGACGGCCAGTATGCGAAATCGCAGACAATGTACGCCCGCTACATCCGCAATACGGGAGGACGCTCGGACAATGCGGCCAAGGCCAACTACGGTCTGGGCTACGCGCTCTTCCAGCAACGCAAGTATGCCGACGCGCGCACGGCATTCGCCTCGGCGATGAACGGCAACGCGCTCAGCCCGCAACTGAAAGCCGACACCTATTGCCGCATCGGCGACTGCTACTACTACGGACGTGACTTTGCCAACGCCGGCAGCTACTACGACAAGGCGTTGTCGCAGAACACAGCCAATGCCGACTACGCGCTCTTCCAGAAGGGTATGATGCAGGGACTCACGGGCAATCAGTCGGAAAAAATCAGCATTATGGACCGCCTGACCGACAAGTTCCCGTCATCGGCCTACTCGGCTAAGGCTGTCTACGAGAAATCGCAGGCGCTGGTGGCTTCCGGAAAGAACGAGGAGGCTGTGCGCACGTTCAAGCAACTGGCAAGCAACTATCCGCAGACGGCTGAAGCCCGTCAGGGCCTGTTGCAGATGGCACTGTTGCTCAACAACATGGGACGCAACAAGGAGGCAAAAACACAATATGAGACACTCGTCCGTAACTATCCTTCCAGCAGCGAGGCACGACTCGCCATCGAGGATTTGAAGCGCATCTATGCCGACGAGGGCAATCTGGCAGGTCTCTCTACCTTCCTTCGCGAGGCCGGTTCCAACTATGAGCTGAACGAAAACGAGATGGCCCGACTTTCCTTTGAGTCGGCCGAGAATGAATACCTTGCCAGCGGAAAGACGGAACGCATCCACGACTTCCTGAAGAAGTACCCCAACAGCTCCTACACGGCTCAGGCATCCTTCTATCTGGCGGAGGCTGCCAACATTGCCGGCAACGACGAGGCGGCTCTCGACTACGCGACACGCGCGCTCGACAAGGCGCCCGATGCCGGATTTGCCGAGTCTGCCCTGGGCATCAAGGCTGACCAGTTGCTGAAGCAGGACCGCTACCAGGAAGCTGCCGCCGCCTACACAAAGATGGAAAGCATCGCCGCTTCTTCCTTCTCGAAGCAACGGGCGCAGGTGGGACGTCTGCGCGCGGCTGTGGGACTGGAGGACAACGGTCAGATTATCGAATTGTCCGACAAGCTGCTCGCTACCGACGGCCTTTCATCCGACCTTCGTGCCGAATTCCTGTTTGCCCGTGCCAAGGCGCTGCGCGGCAAGGGTGAGACAAAGAAAGCGGTGGCCGACCTCTCCACGCTGGTCAACAACCATGTGGAAACGCTCCACGGCTCCATGGCTGCCATCGAGCTGGCTGAATACTACTACAAGAACGGCGACTACTCCTCTGCCGAAAAGACGGTCAACAAGCTCGTCGACTCTGCGACACCTCACCAGTACTGGATGGCACGCGGCTTCATCATGCTCTCCGACATCTACAAGAAGCAGGGCGACAAGTTCCAGGCACGCGAGTATCTCCAGAGCCTGAAGAGCAACTATCCGGGCCACGAAGCCGATATTTTCGACATGATTGAAACCCGTCTCAAGGACCTCAAATAAATTTCTACAGTATGAAAACTTCGAAAAAATCACATATAATTCTGGCGGCCACCCTGATGGCCGCACCGGTTACCTTTGCCGACGAGCTCAATCAGGTAATCGAAGTGGAGAAGCAGGTGGAAGTGGTGGAGCAAAAGGCCGACAAGATGCCGGCCATGCCCGAAGCCATGCCCGTCGTGGCACGCAACGTCAACCTCAATTTCAGCGACTGGACCATTCCCGCTGAGATTGACCCGTCGCTGGTCACTCAGTCGCCCGACCGCTACAACGACGGCTTCCGCTTCCTGCGCAAGCGCGGATATGCCTCATTCGGCATGGGCAACTACCTGAACATGGTGGGCTCCGCCGGTTTCCGCATCATCGACAAGGAGAACACGCTGCTCAACGTCTGGATGCAGCACAACTCGACCGACGGCACCATCGACAACCGCACGAAATTTGCCACCGACGACCGTTTCCGTCTGGAGTTCGGACACGATTTCTATAAGGGCCGCCTGGGCATCAACGCCGGCTACAAGCTGAACAAGTTCAACTACTACGGCTCTCTCTACTATTCGCCCGACACGAAGCGTCAGATTGCCAACAACGGCAGCCTGAACCTCTCATGGCTCTCCCAGCCGACCGACAACGGTCTGCAGTACTATGTCGACCTCGGCTATAATTACTTCGCCCATGGCAACGGCCTTCCTCTCTCTGAAACCCGTCCTTATGAGTTTATGGATGAGGGGCTGACGGAAAACAACATCCTGGCGAAAATCGGAGCAAGCCTCACCTGGAACGACTATTCCCACGTCGGACTGGATGCGGAAGTGCAGTGGGACAAGTATTCCAACCTGCCGGTCTACGGACAGCACAGCGACTCGCCGGAACCCGTCATCATGGCGACCAATAAATCGCTCGGCATGTTCTCGGCCACTCCCTACTACGCCAAGACTACCGACCGCATGAACCTCCGCATCGGCGCACGTCTCGACATTTCCCACAACAACGGAACCGTGTTCAGAATCGCGCCTGACGTGAAGTTCGGCTACATCTTCACCGACCGCGTCTCTCTGGAAGCATCTGCCACCGGCGGCAACCGTCTCAACTCCTACTACACGCTGGCGGCACGCAACCTCTATGCCTCCACACTAATGTGGAACACACGCACTTTCACGCAGCTCGACGCTGAGGTTCGCCTCAACATCGGCGAATGGGGCGGCTTCCGCTTCTCGCCCTACTTCGGATATGCCATCGTGAAAGATGCGCTCACACCTTCGGTTATCCGCTATATGCAGAATGACCAGACCTTCGTCAACCTTTTCAGCGACCGCCTCGGAATGGTCCGTTACAGCGGCTTCGACCGCAACGGTCTGAAAATGGGTATCGACATGGGTTGGAAATTCCGCGAGCTGCTGGAGCTGAAAGCGGGCTATGCATTCATGCCACAGGAATACGATTCCGGCTATGCGCTGGCCGACGACCGCGCCGAGCACACCGTTTCGGCTTCGCTCAAGATCACACCCATCAAGCCGCTCGACATCTATGTGGACTATCAGCTGCGTGCCGGACGCTATGTCAACGTAACGACCATTTTCGACGCCAACCCGTCCCTGCTGCCTAATGCCGGCATGGAAAATCTGGGCAACATCAGCAACCTCGGCTTCGGCGTGACTTACCGCTTCTTCGACTGGCTGCACGCCTACGCGCAAGGCTCCAACTTGCTCAACCGTCGTGTCTACGACTATTACGGCATGCTCTCGCAACGCGCCACCTTCCTCATCGGAGTGGGTATCAGCTTCTAATGCGTTGCAGGCCCATACATAAACGAGCCGGCCTTGGATTACGGAAATCCAAGGCCGGCTCTGCTTTTATCCTAATCGGCTCAACCGCTATTTGCGGCTACGCAGCGCGTAGGTGCGCTCGCGGAGCATCTTGCCGAACTCGTCGAGATTGTCGTATTTGTTCTGTTCCTCCGGCAAGATGATGTCACCCACCGAGATATGATAGGTCGTGTCGTGGTGAGAGAACACCTCCGAAGGCAGACGCAGCGTGCGCAACTGCCAGGAAATCATACCGAGTATATTGAAAATCATACTGTTGCGTCCATGGAAGAACACAGGCACCACCGGTACGTTCAATTGCTTAATCAGACGCACAATCGAAGGCTGCCATTCGCGGTCCTCTGCCTGGAACTTGGAATTGAGCTTCGACATCGCTCCGGCAGGGAAGAAACCGAGCGGATGTCCCCGCTTCACATGCAGCATCGCCTCCTTGATGCCTTTAAGCGTCACGGCACGCTTCTCCGGATTGTCGGTAGCCAGCGGGTCAACGGCGATGAAGTTCGGACGCATACCGCGGATATAGTTCAGAATCAGATTGACCATCACCTTGTAGTCGCTGCGCCGTGAGGCAAACAAGTCGATAAGCATGATGCCGTCGAGCGCGCCGAACGGGTGATTGGAAACGGTGATGAAACTGCCCTCCGGCAAATTATTGAGCACGGAAGCCCCGTCCACACGCATCGTAATGCGGAAATCGTCGAGCAGACCGCGCACGAATGCCGGTCCCGGCGTGTTCAGATTACGGTGATGCACATAGTTGACGGCATCGAGTTTCAGCCACTTCGACAAGACGTCGACAAGTTTCTCCTTACCGTCGAAGAAAGGAACCATCCGCCGCAGGTCATTGTAATCAAGCACAGTGCGTTTTTGCGACTCGTCGTCGGTATCGACAACAGGAGCCTTTCCCTGAATGCGACCTCTGCGGTCAAGCGCCGGACCCACCTTGTAGGGATTTTCCGCACTTGCCGTCACTGGAGGCTCATTCCATCTCACTATTATTTCGTCCTTTTGCATAGTCGTTTTCTTTACGAAAGAAAAAAAGAGGATGATATTAACAATACCACCCTCTCTGTGCGCATGAAGGGACTCGAACCCCCACGACTTACGTCACTAGATCCTAAGTCTAGCGCGGCTACCAATTACGCCACATGCGCAAAACTGTTGCAAAGGTACGACAAAATCCGACAATACCAAAATTTTCACCTCTTTTTTTGGCTTTCCGGCAACACAGCAAACAGCATGCAATTAACAATCAGCCTTTTGCAGATGCCTGACTTCCTTCATCGTCATCCTCCTCCCAACACTCCAACTTCCCTCGGTTCCCATACGGAAGATAACCGGTTGTATGACAACCACCGAGCGACACTTCTTCATTCAACCGCCGAAATTTGAACGCCGGGAAACCCAATCGGAACAATACGAAACCCGGAAGCGTAAAAAACGAAACCTATAAAATGCAAGCAGCACGACTAAAAAGCCGTGCTGCTTCAGCAAACTCGTTGCTGTTTTGTCGTTTTACGTCCATTCGATATTCACATACTTCTTTTCAGTCAACGACGTAGGGAAATTTAGACTAAATGATTAAGGTTGAAGTGTAATATATCGTTTTAATATTTTAACCTAGTCGATACAGAAAGGGAGAAATCCACTTTCTTCATCACAAAATTAACCGATATTTCTCATTCAGCAAAATTTTCCACAAAAATTTATTGCTAAAATCGAATTTTTTTATCGTTTGAGAGACCATTCAAAACCATCTTTCGTATCCTTCACGTCAAAACCGATTTCTGCAAGTCGGTTTCGAATCAGGTCGGAAGTAGCCCAGTCTTTCTTCTCTTTCGACTCCTTACGAATCTGGAGAAGAAGGTCTACGGCCTTTTCAAATGGTTCCAGCGATGCGCCGCCGTCCTCCGCAGCCACGATTTCCGTACGGATACCGAGCACGTCGATAAGGAAAGTCTTAAACAAGTCTTTCAGCTCATCGATATCAGCTTGGGTCAGCGTAGCCTTTCCGTCGTTCACCTGATTGATGACGCGGCAGGCATCGAAAAGCGTAGCGATTACGATAGGAGTGTTCAGGTCGTCGTTCATCGCCTCGTTGCAACGCTTGCGGAAGTCGCCCACCTCAAGCGTAGAAGTCTCCCCTGCCTTCAGGTCCTGCAGACGGCGCCAGCCGTCAATCATGCGGTCATAAGCCTTCTCAGCCGCCTTCAGAGCGTCGTTCGAGAAGTCGACAGTACCACGGTAGTGAGCCTGAAGAATGAAGAAGCGGATAGTCATCGGTGAATAAGCCTGGTCGAGCGAAGGATGATTACCGGTAAAGAACTCATCGAGGGTAATGAAATTGCCCAGCGACTTGCCCATCTTCTGACCGTTGATGGTAATCATGTTGTTGTGCATCCAGTAGTGTACGGTCTCGTGTCCGTTGTGCGCCACCGACTGTGCAATCTCGCATTCGTGGTGCGGGAACATGAGGTCCATACCGCCGCCGTGGATGTCAAACTCCTCGCCGAGATACTTCTCGCCCATCGTTGAGCATTCCAGGTGCCAGCCCGGGAAACCGTCGCTCCACGGTGAAGGCCAGCGCATGATGTGCTCAGGCGATGCCTTCTTCCACAGCGCGAAGTCGCAGGAAGCGTGTTTCTCCGACTGTCCGTCGAGTTCACGGGTCGTGTTGAGCAGCTCGTCGACATTGCGTCCCGACAACTTTCCGTAATGGAAATCCTTGCTATACTTTACGACATCGAAATAGACCGAACCGTCGCTCTCATAAGCATAGCCGGCATCGAGAATCTTCTTGATATACTCAATCTGCTCGATGATGTGACCCGACGCATGAGGCTCAATGCTCGGCGGAAGCACGTTGAGCGCATCCATTGCCTTGTGGTAGCGGTTCAGATAGTATTGCACCACTTCCATCGGCTCCAGCTGCTCCAGGCGTGCCTTCTTCGCAATCTTGTCCTCACCCTCGTCGGCGTCATGCTCAAGATGGCCCACGTCAGTGATGTTGCGCACATAGCGCACCTTGTAGCCAAGATAGCGCAGATAGCGGAAAAGCACGTCAAACGTAATCGCCGGACGGGCGTGACCCAAATGGCCGTCGCCGTAGACCGTCGGTCCGCACACATACATTCCCACATTTGGCTCGTTGACCGGAACAAACTGCTCCTTCTTGCGAGTTAACGTATTATAGATATATAAAGGATGTTCCATATTTTAAGTTGTTTATTTCTATTATGCTTGACCTACAGGCGAGTTGCCTCCGACGTTGCCTTTAGGCTTGATAACGCCGAAATTCTGCTCGTACTTGCTCAGATTGTCCTGCAAAGCCATCAACAGCGTCTTTGCGTTTTCCGGAGTCATGATGATGCGGCTTTGTACGCGAGCCTGAGGAGCGTTAGGCACTACGCTTACGAAGTCCATGAAGAACTCGTTCACTGAGTGGCTGATAATTGCCAGGTTAGCATACTTGCCAGAAGCCATTTCCGGAGTCAATTCAATCTTTATTTCTCTTTTTTCGTTATTATCGCTCATAATAATTAAGTTTTATAGGTTATTAAATAAGTTTGATGTTGCGAAGTTACTATTTTTTTTAGAATTTCCCACAAATAAGGCAAGTTCTATAAATTAGGCCATAATGTTTTTTGATTTTCATCAAACTGATGACACTCAGAAAAAGCATTGACAAAATCACCGGAACACCACCTTACTGACCGAATTATTCTCTATTTAGGATACTAAATATCTTACTCTCGTTTTTCCTATATTAGATAATATCAGATGCGGCTCGGCATAAAAAATCAAGTGAACTTGTTTTCTTTACTCCCGCCTTTCACTATCTTTGAAAAAATGGATTTAGCTATGCAAACATTACCTGAACTTTTACTCTCATTCAATCCTGACAAGGCCGATATCGACCAATTAACCGTTGAATTTAAGAAAATAGCCCAAGCGGCCATTTACGGTGGATATTTTCTTATCAACAACTCCTATAAAATTTACATTCTCGATGTTGAATTCTATTTCCACTCCGAGACAGCCGATGGCATACATGAACCAAAAATGTATCACCAGGGTGATGTCCCATATTTCCCTATCGGTTCATTCCATCCTCATAACTCCGGTGTTGACGTAACATTCGAAAATGAGCTGAAAAAGTTTAGAGCCTCGTTTCTTATCCGCGGTTATAAGTATGTTGACAATAAAGAAACCTATACGAACAACAAAAGTAAGAACTACAACCCAACCTATCTAAGAGAAGATTTGTTTGGAAATGCCTCATTTATTGGAGGCGACGGCCTATCCATAACGTGGATAGATGCACCCGTTGACAACTATTCGAATAAACGTCTTACACAAGGCCCCCGTCACAATATACCTATCGTTGACGGAGAAGACAAACCGCGTGAATGGCGTTTCGGTATAGACAAATCCGACTTAATATGATAACCGACGCACAGACAGATACAGTATTCATTTCCAAACAAACTTTCCAGCAGCATCCCCGTATCACCCAGCGCATCATCCGACTGCTGAAGTCGCATAACGTTCCCTGCAAATTATTACTACACACCAATGACAGTTGGTGCCGTGACTATATGCCCATACAGACAAGCCGAAACCGCTTTATTCAATATTACTATTTCCCTGATTATCTAAGAAATAACTCTATCGACATTCCCTACATTACAGATCCTACGCAAACATTGCAGGACCTCGGTATCGAAACCATAAAAACGGACATCATAATTGACGGCGGCAACGTCATTAAATGTGACGATTGCGTTATTATGACAGAAAAGGTGGTGGAAGAAAACAGACGGAACTATTCCAAGGTAGAACTTATAGCTCAACTTGAATCTCTTTTCCAGTGTGAAGTTTTGCTCATTTACTGGGATAAAATGGAGAAATACGGACATGCAGACGGAGTTGTACGTTTTATCAGAGACAAAGAAGTTCTCATGACCAACTATTATGACTTCGACCCTGCTTCTGCCGACAAAATAGCCAATCAACTTTCCAAGAAGTTCAATGTTCACACCCTTTCCTACAACACGTCACGCCCACACCGGCACAGCTGGGCTTACATCAACTATCTGCAAACAAGCCAATTGATTGTCATTCCGGCCTTCAACGCCGAAGAAGATGCCCAGGCACACCAACAAATCACCCAACTTTTCCCGGACTACGCAGACCGTATTTTTTCCATTTCCATCACCGGAATAGCCAACGAAGGCGGTGCACTCAACTGCATTACATGGAATATTCTTTCAGACTAACATCAGGATTCGACGCGGATGGCTGGATTGAGGAATTGAAGGTGGGCGATGAAAGCCTGCTTGTCGCGGGGCGACACGATTACCGTGCCGCGTTTCCCTAACCGTATCTCCAACCGGTCGAGGGAAGCGGCCGGAGCCGACAGGCAAGTGCGCGTCGGCCGGATGGAGACCATCTTCTGCACATCGCATTTCCCTGCCGTGAAGCAGCAACACTTAATCGTCAGCATTCCGTCCGCAATCCGGTAACGAAAGCCAAACATCACCAACGATACAAACGCAACTGTCCCCACCCCGATTACACCCACTATCCACTGAAAATCAAGGACCGTCATAGGCACGAAAACTACGGCAAGAAACCCATAAATCACGGCCACCAGCCATCCGTCAACCTTCGATTTATATACTTTAGCTTTCTGTTCCATATTCCTGTAAATAAAGAAGTGGCCTTTCAATCAAATAATCTGGTCACGGATAAAGAGCGTATAGACGGCAATTCTTCCATCAGCCTTCCTTACCGTATATTTTGTCTCGCCAGTCAGTCCTAATCCACGTCGCTGTTCTTCCCATGTTATTTCCTTGACCGGCCGGCCGTTAATGGCAATAATTACGTCACCTATCTCGATGCCCGCCTGCTCGGCAATACCATCTTTGTAAAGACCGTTCACAATCCACCCGTCACAAATGTCGGTACGGTCGAAAACTGCCATGTGGGTAGTCGAGGACTTTGAATAAGACCCGACATTACCGTTACGCTTCACCCATACCGCGGAATTCTCCGGGTCTAAAACGATATCGTACAGCGACCATATCTCATTGCCGATGAGACCGACATAAGGTCTGCCCGATGACAAAGCCCCTTTCTCGTTCAGCGAATAGTCTATGACAAGATTTTGGAGCGTACCTGCCATTTCAAACCGAGCCGCCCTTACCGAGACATCGTCCGAGCCGCCACCCACACCGCCGGCCTGCGTCGAGAAATAAGCCTTAGGCACATCGTTAAGCACAAGCGAGGATGCCGTCTCATTGGTGAGTACGATGGCAGAACCGCAGCCCAAATCCATTCTGAACCAGCCTTCCACCACATTCAGGGAATCGATTTGCAGACGCGCCTTGACATCGATGCGGTTATCCTCAAACCGCACGTCAAGCTTTCTGTAACCGTCAAGCATATCTGCTGAAACCGGCTCATCCAGCTGTCGCAGGTAGCCTTTACTGAAATTAATCTCCAGCGGCGCACTCAGCAAGTGCGTATTTCCCAACAACCCGTCAACGTACCGTCCGAGAATATCGCGCAACCGGATGACAGGAGTCGGCCTGTTTTGATAAGTCATTTCACCACACCTAATCTTCACCGGCTCAATGAATATATCAACGGACTTCGGGTCGCTGTTCCCGGCACCACCCATCTTGGCCTTGCCTTTTTTTCCGAACGCATCCTGAAGACGGTTCAACGCCAGATAATCCTCATCCATATACAGAAAGTCCGCACCCGTGTCATAGATGACAGTGACCGGAACAGAGTCATTCAACGTCACCTGCAGATACAAATGACTGTCAAAAATAAACGGAATCGCCCCGGTCGGCACATCCTTAGTCTGAGCCTGCGTCACCAACGCCACCAGCACGCAAACCAACGCTAAAACCATGTTTTTCATAATAATCCATCAAAATAAGTACATAGTACAAAACTACCACAATTCCTGACAACTGTAGTAGTTTTGTACAGAAAACTTTCCACAACAACGAAACCAATTAAAATTCTCTTGTCAACAAATTATTCGCTCTGAAGGTCACTATTCCACAACAGACATCCAATAGCGTGTTTGTTTTAGAGAGTAAATCTGGGCAAACCGGTACCGTTACTGCTTGAGTTTATTCAATCGCATCACTATAGAAGTCTGACTTCTTCCCATCTTTGCCGCTATGTACTTCACACTTTTACCTTCACTATCCAACTTCAACAAGAACTGATCAGCCTTATCCGTCCATCTTTTATTGGCATTAGGATGCTTCACATAACTTTCCACCGATACTTTCTCTGGATGTAAGAACTCATTCACAAAGACAGAAGGGAAACGCCTATCATAAAGCACAAACGTTTTGATTTTGGCTCTTGTTATCGCCACATAAAACAATCGGCGTTCTTCTCCGCACGGAAATTGGTCTCCTCTTGTCAACACATAATTCAATACGGGATCGTCACTAATAAGCGATGGGAAACCATAAGTGTCTTTATTGCACTGCAGAAGTACTACATAATCAGCCTCAAGTCCCTTTGACTTATGCACAGTTAAGAACTCGATTTTACGCCCGCTTATCACATAGTAGAATTTGTCTCCCTCCTTTATGCATTGGTACATAAAAGATAAATAATAATCATCAAATGAATAGCGACCCAATAAAAAGACCGATTTATCTGGAGGAAGAGAAGAAATAAGCTGGCCGATTGTCTTACAGTAATCCCGCCTATCATACGAACAAAATTCCAATTCTGTTCTCACGTCTGGATTGAACGGATGTATGTTCTTTCTTATCTGGGCGCCATTACGCTGGATAAACTGAGAAGACAACGATACCAAAGGCTCTCCAAATCTGTATGTTGTCTCAATTTTGTTTATTTCGGTTGGTCCGAAATAGTCAGGAAATTGATTGAACAGTGACATATCACTTCCTGAAAAGCGGTATATGGACTGCCAATCATCTCCAACACAATACAACTTTGCAGGAGGGTTCCCCTCTCTCAACACTTTCAAGAAATTGTAGCGGTCAACCGATATATCCTGGAATTCATCCACGATTATATAGTTATATGCAACCGGATGCGATGTCCTACAAATCTCAGTCGCCTGCAATATTGCATCTGTAAAATCAATCTGTCCCCGGTTTCTTAACGCCTCAACATAACGCTCATATACAGGAAGAAATATATTTCGGATAATAAACCCGCTTCTCTTGTCTCCCGCATTGTCTGCTTGTTCCAAAATATCAGCAATCGGCTTGCAACTTGATTTTACCAATGTCACAAAAGTCACAACAAGCCTCACAAAAGCTTTTTCCTGCTTACTACCCTTGGGCAAAACCAAATCATACAATTCCTCTGCTGTCTTTTCCTGAATCGGCACACCTGCATCTTTTAATAATTTCCGAAGCTTAGCTTTTATATCTGACTGATAGAAATCAGCACTTGATGTTACTAATAATTGTGTTCCGAACTTTTCGTGAGCTGCTTTCTTCCATGTTATACCATCATTGTATTTCTGGTTAGCTTCTTCATATGTTATATTCTTATCCTTTGCGAACCAAGCTGGAACAAGACTGTGTTCATCCACTCCAAAATGTTCCAAATAAATACGCCGAGTTACACCCTTTTGCTCAAAGTATATTGAGAAATCCGGACAATATTGGGAATGCATTTCATCTGCTAACTGATGCTCATACGGTTCTTCATACCTAAATCTCACCCCAAGTGACGACAAGATAAAACAGAGTTTCTGCTCCTGCTCGCTCCTAACATAAATTGTTTTACCATCCATATCAGGAAACATAGCTTTCAATTGCACAGATTTTAGTTCTGACAACTGTTCTCGTCTTTCGTTCTTATGCTGTTCCCAGTCAGCCTCATTAACCGGATAATCCACGAAATATTCCAAGACATTCTTCTTAAAACCAGGTTCTGTCAATAGATTATGATATATATCTATAAACAAGGCATCTGTATTGTCACAGACCGACGGTTTGACACCTGTTGCTTTCCCTATGATATCCAAAGCCAACTTATGAAACGTATAACCTCTTAATCCATCAGTCGCCATTCTGTCAGTAAGCTCAGCAGCCGCTTTATTTGTATAGCTTATCAGCAATATTTTCCTAGGATCAACAGCCTTAATTTCGATAAGATACTTGACTTTTCCCACAATTGAAGATGTCTTGCCGCTACCAGCACTACTAACTACTAAACAATTATCTTCTTCTGACACAATAGAACGTCTCTGCTGACTATCCAACGGATATTTCAGACAATGGTCAAAAAAATCTTTGTGTATATCGAGCAACCTATTAATTACTCCGTTGTTATGTTGTCTAACAAATTCACTAATATGTTCAAAATCAGACACCAGACCAGAAAGTGTATCAGACAGAGCAATCTTATACATATCAAGTTTTCGAAGAAGAGGATAGACTTCCTGAAAATACAGAGAATAATAATCAGTAAATTCCTTTTCCTGAGCAGCTGATATTATCCTCCCCTCAAAACAGCTACTTAGAGCCGCCGGAATATCAGTTGACACAACGTCCTTCGACTCAACCTGCTCCGTATTGGATTTGTCGCGATACGCAGCAATGTGACTCAGCCGATCTGATAATTCCTTAGCCTGTTTTTTAAGTCGCATCCGTACTACAGCAATTCCAACCGCCACAATGACGCCAAGACAAATAACAACAATAATTATTAACTGCATATTCCAATATAATTTTCTTTATAACAAACCATCAAGATACACAAAAGAGAGTAAAACCAATTCTTCAAATATATTTATCTATTTATCTGATAGGTAAAACCACACGATTTTCCTCTTCAATCGCCCACTGGACCTGCCATGTTTTACCATCTATTTGATCAAGCAAAATAAAGTTATAGATATTCTGAGTCGGGTAAAGTTCAAAACGTCCATTGACTTTCTCCTGTTTATCAGTAATCAGAGGATAAGGATTAAGGTCATATTCCAAACGCTCACTTTTATCATTTACACTATACTGCAGTTGCCACATTTGACCTGTTTGTGTATCTAGCTTAATAAAGGTCCACAAATTCTGTGTTGGAAAAAGTTTATATCGCTCCATATCAGATACCTGCACTAACTGCTCAGATATTTTTTCCGATACTTCCAACTTTGATTCCTTTTCAGCACAACCTCCAACCGACAGTAAGATGCAAAATAACAGCGGTAACATAACACTCTTCATAGCATATGAAAATTTAATATAAAACACAAGAATTGGCCTACTTCTTTTAAAATCAATAAAATACCGACAACAATTTTGAATTTGTAGTATTTAATCAATAAACATACTGCTGCATTCTAAATGTCATTCAAATCTTCTTGCATTTTGACTTCCGCATTTTGAGCGTCACGATAAATAATCGCCACCATACCCTCATATAAACCGGAAGACTTTCCAATCGAAAGTTCAATCGCACCACCTGTAACCTCCCACGCACTGAAATAGACCACTGTACCTTGATACACTTCCTGCATCAAAGCCGTATTGGAATCAGAAAGAGCTGGATTCATTTCTCTAGAAGCTATAGGCTGTCCGTATTTACGAGTATACAAATCTTTACAATAGTTGTAGGTATCAACAAGCGTATTCCATTCCCCACTCGGATCAAAAAAAGTACCTACCTTAAAAACATTTTTTCCATCGGCTGTAGCGACCAACACTGTTGCTTTCCGTCCAATAAAATCTCCTGAAAAAAACCAATAATTTCCTTCCTTTCTAGTCAAAGTCATTCCTTTAGACTTTAGCTTCCGACTAAAGTCGCTTATACTCCCTTCGATAGGAATGCCTTTAAATGAAAGGTGTTCCTGAGCCATCACACTAATAACCGAAAAAAGGACAATTAAAACAATAAAGATTCGTTTCATAATCATGGTTTTGGTAATTATACAATAAATATGTTCCACATTACTTAAAATCCTCAATAATATTCCATTGGGGATTCCCCTTTTCCACAAAATTACAAAAAAGTATTAAAAACAAAATATTTACAAATGATTTACTTATAAGTTGAGGATTTTAGACTTATCCAAATTGTCATGCTGCAGACAACGGCTTTTATCAAATTTTCACCATCTCAATCTGCCGATTTTGTTAGTTTATCCAAACAATTTTCCGTAAGTTTGCATTATTCCTATTATAGAACCGTTCATTTGCTATGAAACAAATTATTCTATTCATAATCGCCCTGTGCGCATTTTTCCCTGCCCGGTCAGAGGAGAAAAACAGCATCCAGTTTTCGGAAACAACCCACAATTTCGGGTATGTGAAAGAAGCCAACGGGCCAGTAAGCTACAATTTTGAGTTTAAGAACACCGGCAAGCGTCCGGTTATCATCTATAACGTGCGCTCCTCGTGCGGCTGTACGGCGACCGACTATCCCCGCAACCCTATCAAGACCAACGAGAAGGGTAAGATTAAGCTCGTCTACAACCCCAAGAGCCAGAAAGGTCCGTTCGACAAGGTCGTTACGGTCAATGCGAGCAGCGGCTCCGTTTACCTGCGCATCAAGGGCAACGTAATTCCTAAAAAATAACCGGCCATGATGCGACGACTGTTCCTGCTGTTACTCATCGCGACTGCCGCCCTTGCCCACGCCGAAATCCGCGTGGAATGGGACAAAACGGAGCATTCCTTCGGCACGATACGCGAGGACGCAGGCAAGGTACACACCTCGTTCACGCTCCACAACTGCGGCAGCGACAGCATCACTGTGCAACGCATCCGTTCCTCGTGCGGCTGTACGCTGGTCACCTACGACCACCGCACCGTTGCCGCCGGCGACAGCCTGCGCCTCGAAGTGGCGTTTGACCCGAAGTTCCGCCCCGGTACGTTTGACAAGCTGATTGCCGTCACCATCTCCGACGAGCCGCATATGCTGAAGATAAAAGGCAAAGTGATTGCCTCCGACTCTACGCTCAACAGTTTTTATCCGATACAGGCAGGAAACCTGAGGCTGGACTATCCGCAGATTTCCTTCGGTAAAATCAAGCAGCACAGCCGCCGTACGGCCAACGTGACGGTCTACAATCCGACCGCCGACACGCTCAGGCTGCATCTCGAGAACCTGCCGGACTGCATGAAAGAAGCCATCTGGATTCAGGCGCTTCCGCCCTATGAACTGGCAACCGTCGGAGTCACACTTTCACCCAAGGACGAGGATTTCGGACTCCTGTCACACCAAGTCGTCCTCTGCGACGACCGTGGCGCGCGTTTCCCGCTGGAAGTGACGGCGCAGGTCATCCCCGACCACCCGATGCGGCAGAGCGAGAAGCGACCGGTGATAGAAGTGGCCGGCAAGGTGGACTTCTCACCGATGAAAGGCATCGTCGAACGCCGCCTCACCGTTGCCAACGCCGGCAGCCAGCCGCTACGGCTACAGCGCGTGACGAGCATGGAGGATGCCGTTACGGTCGTCAGCGTTCCTTCCACGCTGCAACCGGGCGAGAAGGCCGACATCGTGCTGCGGCTCGATGCCTCCAAGCTGACCACCGAGGTGCTCAACTCCTCACTCGTCATCTTCTGCAACGACCCCCTCAACCCCACTCCCCAGATACGGACAGTGGGCTCTATTGATAATAACTAAACAAAAAAGACAACGATATGGAATATCTCAATCATGATGTAAGCCACAACACGACCGAACATCCCGAGAACAGCGACCAGTTCATGGGACTGACGGTCAACAACGGAGTGCCCGAGCCTCCGAAAGTCAACCCTTACATGCGTCCCGTCAAGCGCAAGCGCCTCATGACGGCAGGCGAATATGTAGAGGGCATCCTCAAGGGCGACGTAACGGTGCTCAGCCGTGCGGTGACGCTGGTGGAGAGCCAGGCTGCCGACCATCAGGCACTCGCGCAGGAGGTGATTGAAAAATGTCTGCCTCATGCCGGCAATTCCCGCCGCATCGGTATCACCGGCGTTCCGGGAGCGGGCAAGAGTACGTCAATCGACGTCTTCGGCCTTCACGTGCTGAAGGACGGCGGCAAACTGGCCGTGCTGGCCATCGACCCTTCGAGCGAGCGCACCAAGGGTAGTATCCTCGGCGACAAGACGCGCATGGAGAAACTGTCCATCCATCCGAACGCGTTCATCCGTCCCAGCCCATCGGCAGGCTCCCTCGGCGGCGTAGCCCGCAAGACGCGCGAGACCATCGTGCTCTGTGAGGCCGCAGGCTACAACAACATCTTCGTCGAGACCGTCGGCGTAGGCCAGAGCGAAACGGCCGTTCACTCCATGGTCGACTTCTTCCTCCTCATCCAGTTGGCAGGAACGGGCGACGAGTTGCAGGGCATCAAGCGAGGCATCATGGAAATGGCTGACGGCATCGTCATCAACAAGGCCGACGGCGACAACATCGACCGTGCCAACCTCGCCAAGGCACAGTTCCAGAGCGCGCTCCACCTCTTCCCGCCCACAACGTCGGGATGGATGCCGGAAGTGCTTACCTACTCAGGCTACTACGAACTGGGCATCAAGGAAGTGTGGGACATGATTGACCGCTACTTCGAATACGTCAAGGGCAACGGTTTCTTCGAGCACCGACGCATGGAGCAGGAGAAATACTGGATGTATGAGACCATCGACGAGCATCTGAAGTCCAACTTCTACCGCGACGAGGAAATCGCTGCGATGCTGAAGAAGAAGCAGGAAAACGTGCTGGCAGCCCGCCAAAGCTCATTTGTCGCTGCCCGCGAGGTACTCGACTTCTACTTTGCGAAACTCGGTCTCAAATAGGCCGCAACCGCTACTTTACAATACCGCCTCCCCGCAAGTCTTGGATGACTTGCGGGGAGACGTTTTTTTGTGCGCGACCCTGAAAAAATGGAACGGGTGTGCATCCCCTCAGGGACACACACCCGCACCGTCCTATAGTTTGTATTGATTGGCTATTGATATACGTCAAATTTCGGCAACGCTATAATCTTGTTGTCATTCTTCTCGATGAAATCAAGAATCATATCGCGCTCCTTGCAAGGCTCCACGTCCTTGCGTACCCGTCGCAAAGCGTTGAAGAGCGACACGTTGCACTGATAAATATGGCGATAAGCCTTAGCCACTACGTCGATACCAGCCTCCGTGAACATGTTCTTGTGACGCATAATCGTTGCATTGACACCGTAGTACTGTGCCGGATTGTGGGCAATAACCACAAACGGCGGCACGTTACCCGAAATGCGGCAACCGCCCTTGATGAACACCCAGCTGCCCACATGGCTGCCCTCAAACAGCTTGCAGCCTGTCGACAGGATGGTGAAGCTGTCGATATGCACATCGCCTGAAATCAGCACATTGTTACCGATTACACACTTGTTGGCCACAACCGTATCATGTCCGATATGGACCTCGCCCATGATAAAGGTATCGGCTCCGATACGGGTCGCTCCCCCCTCATGGATACTGCGGTTGATGATGGCCATCTCGCGGATGACGGTGTTGTCGCCAATCTCCGTCAGCGAATTCTCGCCTTTCCAACGGAAATCCTGCGGCTCCGCGCTGACAATGGCGCCGTTATACACTTTCACATTCTTGCCGAGACGCGCGCCCGACATGATACATGCGTGAGGCATAATCACGCACCCGTCGCCAATCTCGACATTCTTGTCGATGAAGGCAAACGGATAAACCGTTACGTTGCCGCCGACTTTCGCTGCCGGGTCGACAAATGCTAATGGACTTATCATCGTGTTTTGTATTTAAGGTTTTGTTAAGTTAATCATTCTCATATTAGCCTACAAGCGGCCGCCGCCAAGCGACTGGTAGACGCTGATGGCCGACTGACGCAATGCCAGCTCGCACTGCAGCATGCTCATCTGGGCGTTGAGCAGCGACTGTTGAGCCGTCAGCACTTCCAGATAAGTAGCCGTGCCGTAAAGCAGCAAGTCGTTGTTGTATTCCACCGCTTTCGACAAGTTGTCCACCTGCTCCTTGATATAGCCCACACGCTCCTTGTTCTTCGTGTAGGACACCAATGCGTCCGAAACCTCCGCACCGGCGCTCATGACCGTATATTCAAACGTGTTGAGCGACTGTTGCTGTGCAGCCTTCGCAGCCTTCAGGTTGGCGATGTTCGTACCGCGGTTGAAGAGTGGAGCCGTCAGCTGTGCGGCAAGCTGGTAGAACCATTCGCCCGGATTCTTGATGATGGAGCCGATGAGGTTCGTATAGCCGCCGCTCACGGAGAGCACCAGGTTAGGATAGAATGCCGAACGGGCAAGGTTCGTCGAATAGTAGGCGATGGCCAGCGACTGCTCGGCAGCCTGCACGTCGGGACGCGCAGCCAGATATTTCAAAGGAATACCCTCTTCCATATATTCCGGGAAAGTCGGCTCATAAGCCGTATCCACTTCCCATTCCACCGTGCCCGGCATGCGGTTCAGCAACAGCGACAGAGAGTTATAGGCTGAATGCAGGCTCTCCTCCGTTTGTGGAATCGAAGCCAGCAAGCTGTTGTAGTTGGCCTTGCTTTGTACGACTGCCACCTCATTGTAGCGGCCGGCTTCCTTCAAGTCCTGCATCGTCTTTACGCTCTTCTCCCAGAGGTCGGCTGTGGCGTGCATCAGCTGAAGCTGTTCCTCCAGCATCACGATAGTGTAGTAGCAGTTGGCCACGCCGCTGATTAGCTGCGAGCGTACTGCCTGCTGGTAAGCCTCGCTCTGCAGCAGAGAGGCCTTAGCCTGACGCTTTGTGTTGAGCAGACGGCCGAACAGGTCGATTTCCCAGCTGGCCTGAGCCGGAATCTGGTAAGACCAGGTGTCGCGGGTTATCTTGGAACCGGCGATAGACATCGCGCCGGCATTCGGCGACAACGTCACCGACGGCAGATAGCTCAACTTCGCTCCGAGGAGCTGAGCGTTGGCCATCTCCACGTTGAGACGGGCATTCTCAAGGTCGACATTATTGTCGAGAGCAATCATGATGAGCGCCTGCAACTGGGGGTCTGTGAACATCTCCTGCCAGTCGACATTGCCCACCGCCGTCGAATCGACAGCTTCCTTCTGAGCCTCTGCCACCTCTGCCGACAGTCCTTCCTGCGGCAAATCAAACTTTTTGTAGATGTGGCAGCTGCTCATCGTCGTGGCGAGTGCCACGACGACTGCTGCTATGATATATTTGGTTATCTTCATTTCCTGTAAAGTTACTTATTATTGCGTGAATATTGCTCAATCTGAGACTCAATTTCTGCATTGTCGGTATCTTTCCACTTGAGCGGAGAAATCTTTTCCTGGATAATCTCAAACGCAACGAACAGAGCCGGAACGATGAGCACCTGGAGAATCATACCAATCAACATACCGCCGACGGCTCCCGTACCGAGTGAGCTGTTACCGTTGGCACCTACGCCGTGGGCAAACATCAGCGGCAACAGACCGATAATCATCGCAAACGAGGTCATCAAAATCGGGCGCAGACGGGCTGAGGCTCCGGCAACGGCCGCTCCGATGATGCTCATACCGGTCTTGCGGCGGTCGAGCGCGAACTCAACGATAAGGATGGCATTCTTAGCCAACAGACCGATAAGCATAATCAAACCAATCTGCAGGTAGATGTTGTTGTCGATACCGAATATCTTGGCAAAGACAAACGAACCGAACAGACCGAACGGAATGGAGAGGATAACCGCCAACGGCAGGATGTAGCTCTCGTACTGTGCCGACAGCAACAGGTAGACGAAGAGCAGACACAGACCGAAGACGATAGCCGTTGAGCTGGCCGACGTATCCTGTTCCTCACGGGTCATACCGGAGAACTCGTAACCGTAGCCCTGCGGAAGCGTTTCAGCAGCGACTTCCTGGATGGCCTTGATTACGTCACCAGAGCTGTAGCCGGCTGCCGGCAGACCGTTGACTGTAATCGCCGTGTACATGTTGAAACGGCTGATGATATCAGGACCGTAGACACGCTCCAGCGTCATGAAGTTGGTAATCGGCGCCATCTCGCCTCCGACGCGTACCTTCACATTGTTGAGCGACTCCGGAGAGATTCGGGCTGACGGGTCAGCCTGCATCATCACACGGTAGAGCTTACCGAAACGGTTGAAGTTGGAGACATACATACCGCCGAAGTAACCCTGCAGCGTAGAGAGTACGGTGTTCGGGCTGATGCCGGCCTGCTTGGTCTTCGCAACGTCGACGTTTACAAGATACTGCGGGAAGTTCGGGTTGAAGGTCGTATAGGCCTGAGCCACTTCCGGACGCTGCTGCAGCTTGCCGATAAAGGTCTGGGCAATCTGCGAGAACTTGTTGATGTCGCCACCCGTCTTATCCTGCAGCTTCATTTCGAAACCGCTGGTCACAGAGTAACCGGAAATCATAGGAGGCTGGAAGAACAGGGCTGTACCCGACTTGATGCGCTGTCCGGCCATCGCATAGAGTTGTCCGAGCACGGCTTCCGCGCTCTCGTTCTCTCCACGCTCACTCCAATCCTTCAGCTTGATGATGAACGTACCGTATGTACTACCCTGACCGGCAAGGAAGCTATAACCGACAATCTCCGTACGGTCCTTGATGGCCGGAATGGAGGCGATGATATCGTCAATCTCGTCAAGCGTCTTCTCTGTCTCTTCCAAAGATGTTGCAGGCGGCATGGTCACCATACAGAACAGCGTACCCGTATCCTCATTCGGCACGAGGGCAGTAGAAGTGGACATCATCAAAAGCACAAGGCCGACGATGCTGGCACCGACGATGCCGAACGACGTAATCTTATGATTGATGAAGAAGCGCGTATAACCGTTATAATGGTGAAGCACCTTTTCATACATGCGGTTGAAGCCTTCGTGGAAACGAGCCACAATAGTCTTCTTCTTACCATCCTCCTCTTTGTGCGGTTTCAGGAACAAGGCACACAACGCCGGAGAAAGCGTCAAGGCGTTAAGAGCCGACAGACCGATGGCGATGGCCATTGTCAGACCGAACTGACGGTAGAAGATACCCGACGTACCCGGCATGAAGGATACCGGCACAAACACAAGCATCATGACCAGCGTAATCGAAATGATGGCACCGCCGATTTCACGCATCGCATCGATGGCCGCAAGACGCGAGGAGGTATAGCCCTCGTCGAGCTTGGCGTGGACGGCCTCGACCACCACTATGGCATCGTCGACCACAATCGCAATCGCAAGCACCAAAGCGGAGAGTGTAAGCAAGTTGATGGAGAAGCCAATCAGGTACAGACCGAAGAACGTACCAATCAGCGCCACCGGAATGGCAATAGCCGGGATAATCGTAGAGCGGAGGTCCTGCAGGAAGATGTAAACCACGATGAACACGAGGATAAACGCCTCGATAAGAGTCTTGATTACCTCTTCGATAGAGGCGAACAAGAAGTCGTTGGTGTTCATCATCACGTTGAATTCCAATCCCTTCGGAAGGTCGAGTTCCGCCTTGTGGATTTCTTCAAGGATACCGTTGATGACGGCTGTCGCGTTGGAACCTGCCGTCTGGAAGATGATGGCCGATACTGAATGGTGGCCGTTAGTCTTGTTGGTATAACCGTAGTCAGCACGACCCAGCTCCAGTTCTGCCACATCCTTCAGGTAAAGCACCTCACCGTTCTTGTCGGCACGGATAATGATGTTACCGAATTCCTCCGGCGTAATCAGACGTCCCTTGTAGCGCATAATGTACTGGAAGGTCTGCTCACCGCGTTCACCAAACTGACCCGGAGCCGCCTCGATGTTCTGCTCAGCAAGAGCGGCAACCACGTCGTCCGGCATCATGTTGTACTGAGCCATCACGTCCGGATTCAGCCAGATACGCATGGAGTAGTCGGCACCCAGCACCATCGCGTCACCCACACCCGACACACGCTTAATCTGCGGAATCACGTTGATTGACATGTAGTTCTCAATAAACTCCGAGCTGTATTCGTCGGTCGGAGAATAGAGAGAGAATACCATAAGCATGGATGTCTGACGCTTCTGCGTGATGACACCCACCTTCGTTACCTCGGCAGGCAACTGGCTCTGAGCCTTTGCCACACGGTTCTGCACGTCGACGGCAGCCATATCCGGGTCGAAACCCTGCTCAAAGGTAATCGAAATGTTGGCAGCACCGGTGTTGGTGGCTGTTGATGTCATGTACATCATGCCTTCCGCACCGTTAATCTGCTCTTCCAGAGGAGCGATGACCGAATTCAGCACGGTCTGGGCATTCGCTCCCTGATAGGTGGTCTGTACGGAAATCGTAGGCGGCGCAATATCCGGATATTGCGTAATCGGCAACCACAACATTCCAACGATACCGAGAATCACGATAAAGATGGAAATCACGGTCGATAGTACAGGCCGTTTGATAAAATTATCTAAGTTCATAATATTCGTTTCGTTTTATGAG
The DNA here is from genome assembly GCA_944321875.1 of uncultured Muribaculaceae bacterium. Taxonomy (GTDB): domain Bacteria; phylum Bacteroidota; class Bacteroidia; order Bacteroidales; family Muribaculaceae; genus Limisoma. Next base: position 45,159 of record CALUMX010000009.1, on the reverse strand, counting down.
TTTACTTCTGTTCTTGTGCGGCAGCCGCTTTCGGCGCTACCGGATTGATAGTCATGCCTTCGCGTACGCTCACGCCGACACCTTCCACCACTACGCGGTCTCCCTTGTTCAGACCGGACGTAACTACGAAGTTCTTGCCGTCGTTCTGTGCGAGCACTTTTATCTGACGAGCCTCTACCTTGTTGTCCTTTCCTACGACATAGGCAAAGCGCGCATCCTGAATTTCAGAGGTTGCGTTCTGAGGCACGAGATACACGTTCTCCGCATGTACCGGAATCACGATGGAACCCGTAGAACCGCTGCGGAGCATACCGTTCTGGTTGGTGAACAGCACGCGGACCGTTGCCGAACCCGTATTGTCGCTGAGCATACCTGAGATAGTAGACATCTTACCCGTTACGGCATAGTCCGTACCGTCCGACAGACGGAGTTTCACCGCAGGGAGAGAGTCCAGAGCCTGCTGCAGGCTCACCTTGCCGCTCTGCGTCATTTCGAGTACCTGACGCTCGTTGAACGAAATGTAGGCATATACGTTGGAAATGTCGCTCACCGTTGTCAGAGGAGAAGCCGACGACGGGCTTGCCAGCGAACCTTCCCGGTTAGGAATTGTTCCGACATAACCTGCCGACGGAGCCTTCACTACCGTGTACGACAAATTCTTCTCGGCATTGACGAGAGTCGCCTGTGCCTGAGCCAGAGTCGCACGCGCTGAAGCCAGGTCGTTCTGCGCAAGCTGGTTCTCATATTCGCTGATTACGTTCTTCTCATAAAGTTTCTGCTTGTTGCGGGCTGTGATTTCCGCACTGTTGAGAGCCTCCTTCGCCACGTTGACTGTAGCGCGGGCCTGATTGACAGCGGCCTGATACTGCACTTGGTCGATAACAAACAAGGTCTGACCCTTGGCTACCTGCTGGCCTTCATCGACGCATACCTGCGTAATGAAACCTGTTACCTGTGGACGAATCTCTACATCTCGCTGTCCTTTGATTGTTGCCGGATAAACCGTTTCCAGTTCAACCGTCTGTGGAGTTACTGTTATCACACCCACCGACGGAACCGCATTCTGCTGCGTTTGCTCTTGCTTATTACCGCAAGAAGCCATCGTAAATCCCAATACTGCAACCGACAAGGCAACACGCCCTACCGATTTCAAAAAAGCTTTTTTGTCCATCTGATAAGTCTCTATATTAATTATTCTATTGTATTTTCCTTCTAAATATCTTGGACACAACCAATTTTTCAGGGCAAAATTACAGAGAATCAGCGGCAATATTTATGACATATATCATAAATAAGACATACCCAGACAAAAATATGTTAAAGAACACACTTCATTAACATTATTTTGTCCTTGTATGCTTATTTTCAATATAGAATTGGTGCTTTTGGGGATGCTTTTTCCGGGAAATCAATAGTGCAACCACTTGAAAATCTCCTTGAAAGACGGTTTCTTACCGTACATCAGGATTCCGGTGCGATAGATTTTTGACGACAGCTTCAGCATGACGAACGCCGAGAGGAACAGCACGCCCAGAGCGATTATCACCTCGTAGAGAGGCATACCCAGCGGCACGCGCACCATCAGCACAATCGGCGACGTAATCGGAATGTAGGAACTCCAGGCCACGGCCGTGCTGTCAGGGTTGAGCATCGCGTAATAACCCATATAGAAAGCAAGCATCAGCACGATGATAACCGGCATCATCAACTGCTGGGAGTCCTGCGGCTCGTTGACAGCAGCTCCGATAGCGGCAAGGAATGAGGCATAGAAGAGATAGCCGCCAAGGAAGCACAACACGAAGACAATGAATATCTTGAGGAACGGCACGGTCGCCACGGAAGTCACAGCCGACAGGATGTCGGGGTCGATACCGCCCGCCGCTGCCATCGAAGGCGCGTCGACCGGAGGCTGGCCAATCAGGGCGATACCCGTGACCATGCCGACAACGAGCATCACCACCAGGAGCAACACAGCCCAGATGGCCATCTGCAACAGACCCACACAGCCGATGCCGATAATCTTGCCCAGCAACAGCTGCACAGGCTTGACGCTCGACACAATCAGCTCGACAATGCGGTTAGTTTTCTCTTCCGAAACGCTCTGCATCACCATCGCTCCATAGCCCATGACAAATATATAAATCAGAAACATTCCGATGCCGCCCACAATCGTCAGCACCTGCGGTATCGACTGCTGCTCGCCCTCATCGGTCCAGCGCACAGCTCCCACTTCCACATCCTGCTGCAAATCGGCCATCACCGCCTCCAGCTTCGGAATGTCGTACTGCTTCATTTTCTGCTCCCTTACTTTGTCGGACAGCACTTCCTCCACCTCAGCCAACAGCGTTAGCGGCACCTCATTACGGGAGAAAACCGTAACCGCCGAAGGATTCTCGACCAGATTCTCAGAGATATACACCACCGCATCCGTATCCGTCGAGTCGCTCCGCATGGCATTGGTCATTTTCTCGGTAGGCACATAGAGATAGCTGTCGTTGCTCTCAAAGGCGGAGACATACTCGCCCGTCACGTCGACCACGGCCACCGTCTTACGGTCGGTATCCTCAAAAATCATCAACATCACCGGCAACAACATGACAACCAGCATCAGCACCGGCATGACAATCGTCGTAACGATGAAGGAGCGTTTCTTGACGTTGACCGAGAATTCCCGGCTCGCCACTAATAATATCTTGTTTTTCATTGATTAACAGACTTTTTTATCGTATTATTCCTCAGTTATTCCTCCTACTTCTTTCAAAAAGATGTCGTGCATCGACGGCAACTGCTCGGCAAACGACCGCACCTCCACCTTGTCGACAATGTGCCGGAGCAGGTCGGAGTTGGACATCGCAGGGTTTTCCGCCTCCAGCAGATAGCACATCTCGCTCCTTTTCGCCTCCATTTTACGGATGCGGAACAGCTCAGGCATCTCCGGCAACAGCCGGTCGGCGGCAGCCACCAGCTGATAATATCCCGTACGGTAGCGGGCGCGCACCTCGTCAACCTCGCCCGAAAGCACCACCTTCGACTTGTTGATTAACGCGATGTCGTCGCAAATCTCCTCAACGGAATTCATGTTATGGGAAGAGAACATAATCGTACAGCCTTTTTCCTTCAGCTCGAGCACCTCTTTCTTCAGCAACTCGGCATTGACGGGGTCAAACCCGGAGAACGGCTCGTCGAGGATAACCAACTCCGGCTCATGGAGTACGGTAGCGATAAACTGCACCTTCTGCTGCATACCCTTCGACAGCTCCTCCACCTTGCGGTTCCACCAGCCGCCAATCTCAAACTTGTCGAACCACCGGCGCAACCGCTTCTCCGCCTCGTCACGGCTCAAGCCCTTCAGCCGTGCCAGATAGACAGCCTGCTCGCCCACCTTCATCTTCTTGTAGAGGCCTCGCTCCTCCGGCAGATAGCCCACCCGTGCCAGGTCGGCATCCGTCATCGGACGGTCACCCAAAAGCACCTCGCCCTCATCCGGCATCAGGATGCGGTTGACAATGCGGATAGTCGTCGTTTTTCCGGCTCCGTTAGGTCCGAGCAACCCGAAAATCCGGCCGGGTTGAACAGTAAAACTCACTCCGTCAATCGCCACATGACCGGCAAAACGCTTGACGATGCTTCGTACTTCAAGACAATTGTTCGACATACTGTTTATTCATTGTTTATACTACAAAGATATTAATATTGCAAATTCCACCCAAATAATAAATTCAAGACAATTGGCACTTTGAAAAAAATTTGTATTTTTGCGTGTACTTATGTTTATAAGAAGCCGTTTAAATTATATTCGTAACAGGTTTAATATTTAAACAGCTTCCAATAATACGTTATATAAGCCAACTTAATAACATTGAGATATGTCAATTAAATGCATTGGTATTCTGACTTCCGGCGGTGATGCTCCGGGCATGAATGCTGCCATCCGCGCCGTCACTCGTTCGGCCATCTTCAACGGCATCAAAGTAAAAGGTATCTACAGAGGATACCGTGGTCTGGTAACCGGCGAAATTGTGGAATTCCGCACGCAGAACGTATCCAACATCGTTCAAATGGGCGGTACCATCCTCAAGACTGCCCGCTGTGCCGAATTCAAGACTCCGGAAGGACGAAAGACGGCCTATGAAAATATGCAGAAGGAAGGCATCGACGCCCTCGTCGTAATCGGCGGCGACGGCTCTCTGACAGGTGCCCGCATCTTCGCCAGTGAGTTCAACATTCCTATCGTTGGCCTCCCCGGCACCATCGACAACGACCTTTACGGCACCGATACGACTATCGGTTACGACACGGCGCTGAACACCATCATGGAATGCGTCGATAAAATCCGTGACACAGCCACTTCCCACGAGCGTCTGTTCTTCATCGAGGTAATGGGACGCGACGCCGGATTCCTCGCCCTCAACGGCGCCATCGCCGCCGGTGCGGAGGCTGCCATCATCCCGGAAATCTCCACAGAGGTCGACCAGTTGGAAGAACTTATCAACAACGGTTTCCGCAAGAGCAAGAACTCATCCATCGTCCTCGTGGCAGAAAGCCCGATTACCGGTGGTGCAATGGCACTTGCAGAACGCGTAAAGAAGGAATATCCGCAATATGAGGTGCGCGTTTCCATCCTCGGTCACTTGCAGCGAGGCGGCTCACCGACAGCCCACGACCGTATCCTCGCTTCACGCATGGGTGCGGCTGCCATCGACGCCCTGCTCGAAGACCAGCGCAACGTCATGATTGGTGTGGCCAACGACGAAATCGTCTATGTACCGTTCACCAAGGCTATCAAGAAGGACAAGCCTATCAACCGCGACTTGCTTGAGACACTTCGCCGACTCTCCATCTAAGAGCCGACCCACGATAAACGACAGAAGGACCGTGATGCCCGGCGTGGCATTCACGGTCCTTCCGTTTTTTATTCTCAATCAGTTTATTCAAACAATGCGCTGAGGATGGCCGGCGAACGCAGCTCTCCGATGGCAGAACTGTGCAGTCTGTAATAGTCGAGCATCAGTTCAAGCAGACGCATGCGCTGCTGGCGGTTGAAGCGGTAAAGGTGCATATTTTCATAGTTGATACGCGACAAGCGGTAGAGCACCGCCGACTCCTCCCGGCTCAGGAAGTGACCGTGCAAGGGCAATCCGTCGATAAAGACACCGTTCATCATGTCGAAAATACGCCCCTCCTCATAGGTTGCCACATCCGGCTCAATGCCGATAAACAACCCGAGATTATAGAGGAAACAAAGATGGAAATTAGCCACACCCCGCTCTATCCGGTCGAGAAGAGCCACCGAACTCGACACATAGGAGAACAGCGGCGCATTCTCCTCCTGCTCCACAATAACGTGGGAGAGCAGCTCCGTCACGAACAGCGCCACCGCATTCTTCACAGGGTCAGTGTGGAGATTGGCGAGAGGCTGCAGGCAATGCACCTGAAGGATACGGTAAATGTCGCGGTGCGGCACAATATCCGTCTCTATCTCCACAATCGACAGCGGCTGAAACAGCGCCCTGCGCATACGGGCCACCTTGCCGCTACCCTGCGGCAGCAGAAACGGAATGATGCCATGCGTGTCGGTATACACCTTCACGACCGCATTCTTATCGTTATACTTTATCGTGTGGAGCACCACACCTTTCACCCTTTCATACATATTACAAAGATAGTGCAAGGCGAGCGCAGAAAAAACAAGCTTGCTTGATTTTTTATGCCGAGCCGCAGCCTATCTTATCCAAAGTAGTGCAAGGCGAGCGCAGAGACAAACGAAAACGAAGTTTTCAAGTTTGGCTTTGCCGAGCCGCAGTGTCTTCCCCGAGCGTAGGGACGTACCCCCGGTGCGTCCGCCTCCCCGAAAGACCGAAGCAAATTCGCGTATAACAACCTATTTCCCAACACTTTATTCACACCGAGCACTCTGAAACACATCCCTACAAAACGATACAGCGCGCCGTCATTATTCCACACAATTGCCCAAACCATACGACCAACTCACCCAACCCCAAAAGCAAACTGCACTCCCAAAGTTTTCATCAACTTTCAGGAGTGCAGTTCCCTATACTGCCGCAAAGTCAATATGGGCAGTTTGTTTATTTGAATCTACTTTGCGGCAGGCTGCTGTGTAAAAATCAAATAATAGAAGTAACCAACCTGTGAGGGTATCGCGCTGATAACGCGCTCCTTATCGGTCGTGTTAGGGGCTATCGTGACAGTCACATTCTTACCCTCACATACGATTTTACCCCATTCACCCTCTGCCAATGTGTAATCAACAATATCAACAAGTTGTTCGTCTACCCGCACCTCGCTGAGGCCAATGCCTGTTTCCGACGCATTGGAACAAACCAGCGAGTACGAAGCTCCTTCTGCAGGAACATCAACCTTTGCATCCCACACACCAAATTGAATGCCAGTAGCCGCCTCCCATTTCAAAGGGACAGCACCATCTTCCGGCCCATTGTCGCAGCTGGGAAAGCAAACGAACAACATAACCGGCAATATCAGCCACAAAAATGTTTTTTTCATACGTTGTTCGTTTTTAGGTAAATCAAAAAGTGTACTTCATAATAATAGGAAAAATAAGGATAAACTCCTTGAGAGCAGTTCAACTGTTAGTCAGGCATTCTTTGGGAAAATGCACCCAACCGTTCCCTCTAATACATTTAATCGCATATTCAATTCGAATATATGATATTAGACGTTTGTAAAATTAAGAAATATTCTACTAAAAAACAATAGATTTATCTATAAAAATAGAGAAATCAGCAAACCGATGCCGTTACTGCCTCCTGAAGGGAAAACAGCCAGCCACAAGCACCGAAAGCAACCGAAAGCCACACGGATACCCCAAAAACAGAGACAGCCTCCAATCGTCTGCCAATCCTCCTGTAAAGCACTATGATAGAGCCGGAAACAAAGAAACGAAAAATGTTAATAACATTTAAATTAGGCAATTATTTTCAGAAACACTTGCAGGGTTCAAATTTATCACATAACTTTGCACTCGCTTTGATAAACGAAGTAACTAAACGCTGGCCCATTCGTCTATCGGTTAGGACGCAAGATTTTCATTCTTGAAAGAGGAGTTCGATTCTCCTATGGGCTACTAATTTAAAGATTTATTTATAATGGCAAATCATAAATCATCTATCAAACGCATCCGTCAAACGGAAAGCCGTCGTCTTCGCAACCGTTATTATGCAAAGACTGCACGTAACGCTGTTCGTCGTCTCCGTGCTATGACTGACAAGGCTGAAGCTACTGAAGCTTACAACAAGGTTAGCTCTATGTTGGACCGTCTTGCTGGTAAGAGTGTCATCTCTAAGAACAAGGCTGCTAACTTGAAGAGCAAGCTTGCTAAACACTTGAATAAAATTCAAGCAGCATAATCGAGTCTGACTCGATTTCAATGGCCCATTCGTCTATCGGTTAGGACGCAAGATTTTCATTCTTGAAAGAGGAGTTCGATTCTCCTATGGGCTACTAAAGCTGATGTAATGCAAATTACATCAGCTTTTTTCGTTTTATCCCTCCTTAAATAGCATTTCCATGTATAAGGACATCCTGAAAATAGCCGTTCCCGCCATCATTTCCAACATCGCCGTGCCGCTGCTCGGCCTCCTGGACCTTGCCATTGCAGGTCACCTCGGTGCTACTGCCTTCATCGGAGCCGTGGCAGTGGGAGCCATGATGTTCAATCTCACCTACTGGAATCTCGGATTCCTGCGCATGGGCACCAGCGGCATGACCGCACAAGCCTTCGGCGCCGGCAACCGCGAGGAAGCGGCACGGCTGCTCTACCGGGCCTCAGCACTCGCCCTTGCCATCGGCACCGCCATCATCCTGCTGCAGCAACCCTTGCAATGGGTGTTGCTCACGGCCATCGCGCCCGATGCCGAAGTGACGGAACTGGCTCGCAGCTATTTCTTCATCTGCGTCTGGGGCGCGCCCGCCATGCTGGGCACGATGAGCCTCTCGGGCTGGTGTATCGGCATGCAGAACTCCACCTACCCCATGATTGTGTCCATCACGGTCAACATTGTCAACATCGTTGCCAGCCTTGCCTGCGTGTTTCTGCTCGACATGCGCTTTCTCGGCATCCCCACAGGCACACTCATCGCACAATGGACCGGATTTCTGCTTAATATCGCGTTCTGCCTGCGCATCATGCGGCGGTATTCCATTCCGCTTCCCTTTCACCTGGACGGCATCCTGCGCGATATGCGCAAGTTTTTCAGCGTCAATTCCGACATCTTCCTGCGCAGTCTCTGCATGATGCTCGTCATGCTCTTCTTCACGGCCGCGGGAGCAAGAAGCGGCAAGACTACGCTCGCCGTCAACGCCGTCATCATGCAGATGTTTACGCTCTACTCCTACTTCATGGACGGTTTCGCCTATGCGGGAGAAGCCATCGCCGGGAAACACGTCGGAGCGGGCAACCGCAAGGGGCTGATCGACACCGTCAAGGCGCTTTTCCTGTCGGGTAGCGGCGTGATGCTTGCTTTCACCCTGCTCTACGGACTTGCCGGAAACCAGGTGATGGGTCTTATTACCGACGATGCCGACGTATTGCACCATGCCTCCCATTACCGGCTGTGGTCGGCAGCCGTACCCGTCGCAGGCATGGCCGCCTTCATCTGGGACGGCATCTTCATCGGCATGACAGCCTCCCGCCAGATGCTCACCACCGTGTTTCTTGCCTCCGCCTCTTTCTTTGTCCTCTACTTCGGTGTCCATCAAATCATTCCCGACCCCAACAACCGACTGTGGCTCGCATTCATCACCTATCTGGCCATCAGAGGCATCATTCAGCTCCTCATATACCGCCGGATGCTGCGAAAAGAAGCGTGGAAGCGCTTTGATTAGTACTTATATTTGGCAAAATTACATTACTAATTATCAGCTTATTGCACTTATATCGTTTATATTTGTGCCTAAAACAGGCACAAATATTTGGCTAATATCAGAATAAAGTATAATTTAGCAGAAAATAACCATTCACTATTATATTTTATAGATTACTCTTCTGTTGGGAAATATTAGGAGTAAGACAAAAAACCGTAGCACGCGTGCTACGGTTTTTTGTTTTCAACAGGGTTCTGTCGCTTTTTCCGGCTCCGGATGCGGTAGCCGGTGATGATGCACCACAGAACAGCTCCGCCGGCAAAGAAGATAAACAACAGCGTGCCGATGCTTCCCAGGAACGTATAGATACGCCCCGTGTGTACTTCCTGTGCCACATTCCAAAGCGACATCGGCAACTCCGACAGCCACTCCGGCTGCGGCAATCCGTCGGTTCCCGTCGTATATTCCACAACTATCGGACGGCCGAAATCACCGCTATATCCACTGACCGCTCTCTTCCCGAAGGGCGGACCACTCTCTTCGACAGCCCGTTCTCCCGTAAAATAGTCGGTCGACACTCCGTCTTGCCTGTTCCAGCGATAAAGCCCGCTGAACGAACCGACCAGCCAGCGGCCATCCGCCTCCTGACGGAACACGTTCACTCCCATCACGCTCACCGGGGGCGCATTCCTTACTTTCTGCGGCACTGCCGTTAGCGACGGAAGCGCGTACATGCCGTCGGACGTCGACAGCAGCCAGTCGCCCGCCGCCTCGTCAAAACGGAGCATGCGCAATTTGTCGTCCCACGCATTGCTGCCGGCCAGTTTCGTACCGGGCAGTGCCGGCACGTCGGTAAGAGCGAGAGGAATCAGCAGAGGCGGCCGCAAACTCCATCCCGTGACAGCCACAAACACCAGCAGCACAAAAGCGTAACGCCCCACACGGTCGTGCCAGCGGAAAGAGAACCGACTGAACCGCAGCGCGCCAAGCCCCTTACGTCCCAATTCTTTCAACCGCCGCAAGCGTTTGGGCATCCACCAGCAAGCCAGTCCCGTCAGACACAGGAAAATCAGCACAAGCGCCACGGCATCGGCCAGCAGCTTGCCCACCGTACCGAACAACTCGCCGCTGTGAAGGAGCCAGACGGTGCGGAAGAGCGACACTTTCCCGTCGTAACCGGGAGGCGGCGGCACCTCATACCGTTGAAAAGCGTCATAGGGAGGCAGGGATACATACAGGAAAGAGCGTCCCACCACGACGAGCGTATCGCCCCGCGACACCACGTCGGAAAGCCGCTCATGCCCTCCCGCTGACAAAGGACACTCATGCCAGCGGCCGCCTTCATGACGGTAAAGACCGAACTGCCCGGCGGCAAACAGACTGCCGTCGGGTGTAGTTGTCATTCCCTTTATCTGCCGGAAATCGGCACCGGAGGGAAGTCCTTTATTAAAATCCTTAATGGGAGAACCGGCAGCGTTGGTGGCGAAAATGCCGCTGTTGCCGAAAATCAGGATGCTGTCAGCCTCCGCCGTTCCGCTCCTCACGAGCGTAGAACGGAACAGTCCGTTGTTCCAGTTGCGGAAGCGGTAGCTGTCGGGGAGCATTGCACGGCTCACGTTGACCGACGAAACGGCCTCACGATGGTTGAGCACAATGCCGGAAACGCAGAACATCAGCACGAACAGCGTCAGGAGCAGTCCGAACCATTTGTGATGCTTTCTCCAGGTCGCGGCCTTCATCTACACGTCAGATAAGGCCGATAAGGGCTTTCAGCACAAAGAAAAGGATAATACCGCACGAGATAATCTTCGCCAGCGTACCGGCAAGGAAGCCGAGAAACGAGCCCCATCCCGAACGGAGCGCGGCACCCATCGAGCGGCCGCCAATCAGCTCGCCCACCACGGCGCCGATGAAAGGGCCGAGGATAATGCCGAGAAATCCGAAGAAAAGCCCGATAAACGTTCCGATGACACAGCCCCACTTGCCATAGTTGGAGCCGCCGAACTTCTTTGTTCCGATGGCCGGAGCGATGAAGTCAAGCACAAGCGTGGCGAGCATCACCACCAAAGCCACGACAAGCTCCACCCATGAGAATTGGATGCGGTCGGTGAAATGCACCAGCAACATTCCCACATAAGCGATAGGAGGTCCGGGCAACATCGGCACGATGCAGCCCACAAATCCGATGAGAATCGCGAGGATTCCCACTACAATCAAAAAAATATCCAATGCCATGCTTCTATTCCAAAGTTGTTTTGAAAGTAACAAACTTATTCATCAGGAAGTTCACTGTCCCAAACACAAACATTCCGAGGAACTGCGCAAGGTATTCGTTGACATCCAGCCAGGAAATCAGCATCGTAAAGAAGGCGAACTGCAATCCGACGGCACAGAGATAAGCTACGAGAAACCAGAAAATCTCCTGCCACACGTTGCCGCCTTTCGACTTGAACACCCACCGTTTGTTCCAATAGAAACTGCTGATGTTGGCCAGCGTATAGGCGCAGATGTTGGTCACGCGGCTGTCAATCGAAAATCCCGACATCATCACGAAAACCGTGACCGTAATAATCAGGAAGTTGCTGAAGCCGATGACACAAAACCGGAACAGCCGGCTGTCGAGCAGCTTGCCAAATCGCCCGCCGCTCATCACTTACTGCTTCTTTTGGCAGGCGTACGCGGTTTGGCCAACGTGTCGGCCGCCACCTGCTTCGGAGAACGCGACATCGGAGTGCGTCTCACGGTTTTCACATCTCTCACAATCGTTGTCGTTCCGCCACGCCAGGGCAGTGCCGTGCGGTAGCGGTCGTAGGTAATCACGACGGCACTGTCAGTGGCCATCGTTGCCGTCAGCCGTTGGCCCAACGCTTCGTTGCGCGTCGAGAACGGATAGATAATCTGGGTTATCGTATCGGTACGGTCGGGATAGTCGGCCACCAGTATGCCCTCATAGGAATCAAACAGAATGCCCTTACGCTGCTCTATCTTAACGACGTAGCCGCGCAGATGGCCGTCGGAGGCACTCGCCGACAACAGCCAAAAATACAGACCTACGGCAAAGGCCAATACAAATAAAATCAGCAGCAACCACTTGCGGAACCGGCGGCGGCGTTGGCCACGCGACTCAATGAACACGTCGGCATACTCCTCTTCCTCCGGCTTCGGTTTCCGGGGCTCTTCCTCCTCCGGCTTGGCTTCCGGCTTGCGGCTCTCCTCCGGCTCGTAGCCCTCAAAATAATCATCTAATTTAAAACCCATTGTCTTCTGTTCTTTTAGGTTACTGAGCCTGAACCGGCTTTTGGCGGTCCGGCTTGCTCAGCATGATATAGAAATAGGAATAAATTCCCAATACGATGAGGAGCAGCGTCTGTGTTCCCCAAACGAGCATCGCGAAAGCCGTGGCACGGGGGTCGAGCTGCTGCAGGGAGAATGTGCCCACTCCGTAGAGCGACAGACCGAAAACGATGGCGATATGCCATGCTCCAAGACCACCGTTGGTCGGTATGCCCATACTGATACTGCTCAGCACGAAGCAAACCAGCGCGCAGACGATGCCCAAATCCTTCGTAAAGTCAAACGCGAAGAAACATACATAGAGCTGTGTGAAATAGCATCCCCAGATGAGCAGCGTGTACCACAGGAATTTCCATTTATCCTTCATCTTCGTGATGCTGTAGAATCCCTGCCACAGACCCAGCGCCATGTTGCGCACCTTGGCCACAAAACGGTTGTTTTTGCCAAACTTGAACAATGCAACGAGCGCGAGCACCACAACCACCAGCGTCAGCCATACAGTCGGCGAGGTGAGCATACCTTCCAGTCCGGCCTGTACCTGCGGGAACGTCGAGAAGAACTTCTCAAACGCCGGGAAAGCAATCAGCATCGTAATGAGCGTCAGCGTCAGCACCGTAACCGAGTCAGACAGACGGTCGGCCACCATCGAGCCTACCACCTTCGTGAACGGAGCGTTCTCCCGCTTGGCAATGTAGCCGCAACGCCACACCTCTCCCAGACGCGGGAAAATCAGGTTGACCGCATAGGTTCCGAATATCGACACCACGAGCGGCATCAGCGGAGCGTGAATGTCGAGCGCCTTCAGCTGCAACCGCCACCGGCACGCGCGGAACACGTGGCTGAACGTACTGATTACAAGCATTACAATTATCGGGAAATAATTGACATCCTGACGGAGAGCATTCTTCACCTCCTCCACGTCGACATTCTTATAAATCCAATAAAACAGTCCCACTCCCAACGCCAAAGGAATTACGATTTTGGCCACAAGACCCAGATAGCGTTTCACGACAGTTTTTTCCAAAGCTCAATATTTATAATTTCCGTTGCAAAGATAGTGAAAGCCGAGCGCAGAAAAAACAAGCTTGCTTGATTTTTTATGCCGAGGCGCATCCTATCTTATCCAAAGAGAGTGAAAGCCGAGCGCAGAAAAAACAAGCTTGCTTGATTTTTTATGTCGAGGCGCAACCCAACTTCCAGAAAATAGCGGCCAACAAGCACCAAATTTGTTGATTTCTCTGAATATTATACCTTAAAATTCACGACTTCTTTGTATTTTTGCATTAAAATGGAGGAGCAGCGGTCGTGCTGTCTGCTCGTCTGCATTCTGAGACAACCCAAAGGGCGTTGTTTCTACGAGTTTATAAATTAGATTGTAACCCATAACAATTCTAAAAATCTGGTATGCAGAAGGTAAAACCAAAGAAATTTCTCGGACAGCATTTCTTGACCGATTTAAGTGTGGCCGACCGGATTGCCGCAACCCTTGACAACTACAAATCGCTGCCGGTGCTCGAAGTAGGACCGGGCATGGGTGTTCTCACACAGTTTCTGCTCGAAAGAGGCCACGATTTGACGGTCGTGGAGCTCGACACGGAGTCTGTCGACTATCTCGAACGCAACTTTCCTGCGCTCAACGGACGCATCCTCGGCGAAGACTTCCTCAAACTCGACCTCAACAAGCTGTATGACGGCAATTTCTGCGTCATCGGCAACTATCCATACAACATCTCATCACAGATTTTCTTCAAGGTGCTCGACCACCGCGACCGCATCACCTGCTGCAGCGGAATGCTGCAAAAGGAAGTGGCAGAACGCATCGCTGCCGGTCCCGGCTCGAAAACCTACGGCATACTTTCCGTACTGCTCCAGGCATGGTACGACATTGAATATCTCTTCACCGTCAGCGAGCACGTCTTCAATCCGCCGCCCAAGGTGAAATCGGGCGTCATCCGGCTCGTGCGCAACAACGTGACCGACCTCGGATGCGATGAAGCGCTCTTCAAGACCGTCGTCAAAACCTCTTTCGGACAGCGACGCAAGACGCTCCGCAACTCGCTGCGCTCTCTTGCCGCCAACCCCGAAATCCTGACGGACGAGATTTTCAACAAGCGGCCGGAACAGCTTTCCGTCGCAGAATTCATTAGATTGACCAACATGCTTAAATCCTAACGAGTGATGAAAGAATTGGACGAAGAGTTCTTCCAAAACCTTGAGGAACTCATCAAAGCAGGCGATAAAGAGGCCATCCGCGCCTCTTTCGACGACATGCACGCCGCCGACATCGCACTCGTCATCAAGGAGCTCGACCTCGACGAGGCGGAATTCATCATTGCCAGCCTCGACAGCGACCTCGCTGCCGACGTGCTGATGGAGCTTGACGAGGACGACCGCCACCGGTTGCTGGAAGACATCCCGAACAAGGATATCGCCAAGCAGTTTGTCGAACACCTCGACACGGACGATGCCGTCGACCTTCTGCAGGAACTCGACAAGGAGGACCAGGAAGAAGTCCTCTCCCACGTCGACGACGTGGAGCAGGCCGGCTCCATCATCGACCTGATGAAGTATCCGGAAGGAACGGCCGGCTCTCTGATGGGTACGGAAATGATTGTCGTCAAGGAAAACTGGAGCATGCCCGAATGCGTGAAGCGCATGCGTGAGCAGGCGGAGGACATGGACGAGATTTTCTACGTCTACGTCATCGACGACGACCGCCGGCTGAAAGGCATCCTTCCGCTGAAAACACTGATTACCAATCCATCGGCATCCAAAATCAAGCACGTCATGGAGCCTGACCCCTATTCGGTCAAGGCCGACGAGCCGCTCGACGATGTCGTTATCACATTTGAGAAATACAACCTGCCGGTTATGCCCGTCGTCGACTCCATCGGACGGCTTGTGGGGCGCATCACCTTCGACGACGTGATGGATGAGGCCCGCGAGCAGACGGAACGCGACTACCAGTTGGCTTCCGGTCTCTCGGCCGACATCGAGACCTCCGACAAACTCCTCGACCAGACCAAGGCACGCCTGCCCTGGCTGCTCATCGGCATGATTGGCGGTCTGTCCAACTCCTGGATTCTCGGCAACTTCCAGGGCAATTTCCTGTCCAACCCGGCCATCGCCCTCTTCATTCCGCTCATCGGCGGTACGGGCGGTAACGTCGGCATCCAGTCGTCGGCTATCGTCGTGCAGGGTCTGGCCAACGGCTCGCTCGAGCTGCGCAACTCCCTGTCGCAGATTTTCCGCGAGCTCGGACTCGCCCTCATCAACGCCAGCATCATCTCGATGCTCGTGTTTGCCTACAACGTTTTCTGCTTCCGTCCCGATTTCTCGGTCACTACGGCGGTTTCCGTGTCGCTCTTCTCGGTCGTGCTGTTTGCCGCCGTCTTCGGCACGCTCGTTCCGCTGACGCTGGAGAAACTGAAAATCGACCCAGCCATCGCCACCGGCCCGTTTATCACCATCACCAACGACATCATTGGCATGATGATTTACATGACGGTCTGCATGATGCTTATCTGAACAATGAATTTATTTTATCAACCAACTATAATTAATTAACAAACAATGGCAAAAGTCTTAATTATTGGGGCGGGTGGCGTAGCCACCGTTGCGGCTCACAAATGTGCGCAACTCCCTGATGTATTTACTGAAATTGTAATTGCTTCCCGCACGAAAAGCAAGTGTGACGCTCTGGCTGCGGCCATCGGCAAAAGCAACATCACTACCGACGTAGTCGATGCCGACAACGTGCCTCAACTCGTGGAACTCTTCAACCGCCACAAACCGGAGCTCGTTATCAACCTGGCACTGCCTTATCAGGACCTCACAATTATGGATGCCTGCCTTGAATGCGGCGTCAACTACCTCGATACGGCCAACTACGAGCCGCTCGACGAGGCAAAATATCAATACAGCTGGCAATGGGCCTACAAGGACCGTTTCGAGAAAGCCGGCCTGACTGCCATCCTCGGCTGCGGATTCGACCCGGGTGTATCGGGCATCTTCACTGCCTACGCTGCGAAGCACTATTTCTCCGAAATGGAGACGCTCGACATCGTCGACTGCAACGCCGGTAACCACGGCAAGGCATTCGCCACTAACTTCAACCCGGAAATCAACATCCGCGAAATTACGCAGCGCGGTAAGTACTGGCAGAACGGCGAATGGCACGAGACTGACCCGCTGTCTGTTCACCAGCCGCTCACCTACCCCAACATCGGTCCGCGTGAGTCTTACCTGATGTACCACGAAGAGCTGGAAAGCCTCGTAAAGAACTATCCGAGCATCAAGCGTGCCCGCTTCTGGATGACTTTCGGACAGGAATACCTGACTCACCTCCGCGTTATCCAAAACATCGGCATGGCAAGCATCGAGCCTATCAACTACAACGGACAGGAAATCGTTCCTATCCAGTTCCTGAAGGCCGTTCTTCCTAACCCGAAAGAACTGGGCGAGAACTATACGGGCGAAACTTCCATCGGCTGCCGCATCAGCGGTAAGGACAAGGAAGGCAAGCCGATGACCTACTACGTCTACAACAACTGCTCTCACCATGCCGCTTATCTCGAAACAGGCATGCAGGCCGTAAGCTACACAACGGGCGTACCTGCCATGATTGGCGCCATGATGTTCCTCAAGGGCATCTGGAAGCGTCCGGGCGTATGGAACGTCGAAGAGTTCGACCCGGATCCATTCATGGCTGAGCTCAACAAGCACGGCCTTCCTTGGCACGAAGTGTTCAACGGCGACCTGGAGCTCTAATCCGTCGTCTTTCAGCATAAACGCAACAAGAGCGGGTAGCCCAAATGGGTTGCCCGCTCTCTGTTTTTCATACGGTCTCGCGGACCGCCGTCTGATATTCATTAAAAGTAATAGCGCACACCGAGGGAGAGCGTAAGCGTCTTGCGGCTCCAAGTCTCTTGCAGGAACGGATACTGCACGCGGAACACATAGCCCAGATGGCTGCCGGTCTCGATGGCCGCCTCGCCAAACATACCGAAATTGAACCGCTTCGCAAAAGTCTCGTCGTTGTTGGTCACCTTCTCTGACGTTCCGAAACCATACTCGCGCAGCACAAACGTTTCCTGCAGATAAGGTCCCGCTCCGAGAAGCATGCCCACTTTCTCGCTGAACGGAATGCGCACATTGAAGGCAATTGGAATAGTCACGTTCCACATTCCACGCCATTCAGAGTGGTTCAGATAGAAATCGAAATTGCCTACGTTGAGCGAAGCCCCATTGTTCAGATAGGAAATCTCAAGTTGTGGCGAGAGGCTCACATAGTCCGAGAATCTGATTTCGTAACCTCCACCCACATAACCGCCGGCTCCCCAGCCGTAGGAATCATTGACGAGGAGCGGTTTTTCCGTCATGTGCGACAGGTTTACACCGCCGTAGACATGCCATCTGTTCTCTGCCGATAACTTGACCGACAATCCTAACACACACAGAATTACAATAGTAAATACTTTTTTCATGACAAGATTAATTTTTTCGTTTAGTTGTCTTTTGGTTGATTATATTTCAGATGAATAATATTTAAAAAACTTTCCAGATGTAGGGTGCAAATATACAGGAATTATTCTAACGTCCAAAGATTTATGAAAAAAAATTCACTTATACAGATTTTATACATATAACATGGTTTTGCATAGAAACAGCAGAGAGCGACCCGTGTGGCCGCTCTCTGCTGTTAGAAATAAAATGTCAGCCGAAGCTATGGGTATCTACCAAAACACGGCCGCTGCGCTTTGCCAATCCGAATTTCCGGCTCAGTCGTTATAAATCAACCGGCCTGTACCTTGCTCGCGTGAAAAATGGCGGAAATAATCCCACATCAGACGCGCGCCGGCTTAAAGTTCCAATGTCCGTAATCGTTCACGGCAACCAGTTTGATAAGGGGTATATTGCCCTTATACAAAACGCCGGCTTCCATCGTAATGCCCTTCTCCGTTCGGATGGTCTCCCTATCGGCCAATTTCACTCCGAAAGTAGCGTCCACTTCAAAATCCGGACACTCCGTCACCTCCAGCCCGTTCATGGTCTGATAAGCCTGCCAAGCACGGAAAAAGACGTTGTCCTGCCAGTTGTCCCTGCTGACGAACGGAACGACCTCATCACACGTTCCGCAAACCGAGAAATAAGGCATCTCCACGCATCCCCGTTTCTGCTCACACTGTGCCCACAGAGCCTCCGCACCGCAGGTAAAGCGGTATCCGTCGGTCACCAACGCTCCCGAATGCCCGCCTACGGCCGCAAACAAATGCGATTTGGAGATACCCAGGGAAGTGGCCATAAATCCACCGGCCGACAATCCCTCGGCATAAATGCGGGAGGCGTCAATTTGCGGATATTTCCTCAACAGGGTGTAAACGGCATGCTCAATGCCGTCCGCTCCCATAAACGCATAACCGTTGCCTTGCCACTCCAACTCTACGACAATAAAGTTTTCCTCGGCGCATAATTCGATAAAACCGCTGGTTTCCGACTGCGTACGAGGGTCGTTATTGTTACCGTGAAGCAGAATCACCAACGGGACAGTCCCGGGAGCAGCCTTCAGCGTCGCTGCCGGATGATACTCATACCACAGGCACAAGCCGCATCCCTCAAGCTCCTGCTCTACGACCCGGCGCTCAACGCCCAACTGTTCCGGCATGATATAAGGCTCCAACTCATAAGGGCCATACTCTCCGAAACGGCATCCCGTATACCAGGTGTGCTTGTAGTTATTAAAACGATAGTTACGGCTCAGCATCGTCTGCCACGCCTCATCCATGGAAGCCCGGAGCGTCATCTTCTCATCGGTGTTCACAGCGACACGGAGCAAAGGCTCCTCGCTGTTGGCATAGACGGTCAACGGCTTTTCAGACGATACGAGCGCCGCATCGTTCTGCTTGACATAAGCCGCCGCCACGCGCTGACTGTTTTTGCCGCCCACGTAGACCGGCACACCTGCCGCACCGTCCTTCAACTTGCGCAACGGCTTGCCTCCAAGCGTGACAATGCCGGCCACCGCGTCCGCATGGGTCGCTACAGATTCGTTGACAAACGTGGCGCCACGCCCGATGCCGATGACTTTAAGATTGGAAATAACGGATAATTTATTGACCAGAGTCTCGAATGCCGATAAATCCGACTGATTGTCGTAAGTCTTGCCCACCGGATTGACCACACACACCGAACCGGAATAACGTCCGAGATAAGAATCAAGCCCCAACGCCCTCACCAGGCTGTCAGCTTCCTGAAGCGAGCACGGCTTGTCGGGATAAACCACAAAATAGGGAGAATACGGAGAAAAACGGCCATGTATGTTCTTCACCGTGTCGGTATACACGTATCCCGTCTGCGGAAGATTCTCCAGAGCAGTCAGTTTGATTTCTGCCCGGACTTGAAAGAAGCAGGCAAACAATAGGATGGTAAATACTAATTTTTTCATATTTTCTTTTTTAACAAACACAATCAGAGAGCGAAAGCCAAAGCCGTCCGCTCTCTGATTGTTTATTCTTAGCAATTATTTTAATAGCCATATTCTTCTGCCACAGCTACCGAGTCTGCATCGTAGTAACTATCGTCAACATAAGGAGCAGCCTCCTCTACGACTTCCTCCACGTCCTCGTTATACAGTTCCTGGAACTTCGAACGTGAGCAGTCATCCAACTTGTCGGAAAGACGGTCGCCTTTCTCGTTAATCAGCATATAGTATTCGCCGTCGCTCACGATGAAACGGTTCTTGCGCAACGCATACAACTCGTCATATTTCAACGGAACAATCACATCACCGTTGCCGTTGATAATACCGTAGCCGTCCTCATCCTCGGCGATATACAAATCGTCATATTCCAACGAAAGCAGCATATCGTATTTCGGTTTAACCAGCACCGTACCTTCCTTGTCAATAATGCCGTACTGTTCACCGTCGTAGAATGCCGTCTTGCCGTTAAACATCTGATAGCAACCCAAATCGGAAGGACGCATCTTCGGGGAAGTAAACTTCTCCTCTCCGTTCATGTCGACAAACACGATTTCATCACCCTTCTGCAACGGCAGCCACTCGTCACCCATCACCTCAATGCCCATGGCGGTATAGCGGTTGCGGTTGAACGCCGCCTGGCTCTTTCCGTCCTTATCGATAAGATTTATCTTTGTCTCCGTGAAAGCCAACGCATAACCCTTACGGAAAGCCGACACGAAATCATAGCGAGCCTCAATCACCTCTTTGCCCGACTCATCCAGGTAGCCCCATTTTCCGTCCTTGCAGAAAGGAGCGCGACCCTCGGCAAACGCCCTCACGTCCGTAATATCGTCGGACAATGTCGTGATTTCCTCAAAGTCGCGGTTAATCAGAGCAATCGGCTTATCCGGCCGTACCACAAACGTTGCGTCGCAACCCGGCTCAAAAATAGCAGCCTGTGAGTAGGAATCCTCCCCGAGGAACTTCGAAGGGTCAGATACGTTGAAATACTCCCATTTTCCTTTTTTGTTCTGTGCCACAAGGATACCATCCTCATAGCCGACCGACGTCTCATTTTCAAACTCATCCGGACAAAGAATCTCACCCGTTTCCAAGTCGAGAATACTCCATCGGTCCTCATCTTTCTGCTGTACGCAGACATAGCGGTAATCAGTCGAGTTGTCGGAACAGCTTCCAAACACAAAGCCGGACACAAGAACGCACGCTAACAAGCAAATTAATTTCAGTGTTTTCATTTTCCGTATAGTTAGTCTTTGTTGCAAAGATAGTGAAAGGCGAGCGCAGAAAAAACAAGCTCGCTTGATTTTTTATGCCGAGCCGCTATCTATTTTTGCAGCCAATCAGAAAGTATAGCTCAGGCGAAGCAGAGCCACGGCATCGCAACCGGTCGAATTACTCACGAAATGCAAGGCGGGCTGCACCATCAGCGACTCACGGCAGAGAATCTTCCACGTCAGCTCGCCAGCCCATTCGTGCATTCCGCTGAAATCGGCATAGTCGGCAAACAACCCTCCCTCCGTTGCCCCGCATTTCATCACAAGCCCCAGACCGGCATAGCTGCGGCAACCCGACGACGCACCCGGCACGAGCGAGCCCTGCACCAGAACCGACAGCCCGCGTCCCACTTGCTGCTCGGCATAGGCCCACACCACAGTCCTTACTTTCTCCGCTTCCGCCACGACGTTCTCCTCAACTCCATTCTCATCACTCCCACGCACCCCGCTATGTAGAGCGTAGCCCAAATAATAGCCATTGTCATTTTTCCGATAATTTACTGAAGTGATACCTAAAAGGCCGTCCGATGCCGGACACACCCGAAACACATTTTCCCGTCCGGCAAAGCCGCTGTAGCCCGTGCCGTTGTAGAGCGACGCCTGCACGCCCCAATGCTCCGTCGTCAGCCGGTAATGGATGCCCACCGACGCCACCGGATAGTTGGCAAGCGGGAAGTTGGCTGACAGCGTGGGAAAAATACCGCAGGAGCTGTTGGTGAACAGCGAGGTAACGGGCGAGGTGAAATAATCCTCGTTCAGGTTGCGTATCCCGAAAAACCAGTCGGACTGTCCCTTGTGCCATTCCATTCCCATTACCGACAATGCCAGCGGCAAATTGTCCTCCTCGATGTTGGAAAACGTCTGCAAATCATCCATCAGCCGCTCCCCTCTGGTTTTGGCAATGCTTACGGTCGCCAGCCCGAAACGGAATCCGTGGCTCAGTTCCTGCGAGAAATCCAAGCGCAGCAGGTTGACCCAATTGGCCTCTCCACTTGTCAGCGACAGCTGCATTTCAGTCGTATAGGTCAGGTCGAAATCAGCAGCCGATGCCGGACATCCCATCGTCGACAGCATCGCTCCTGCCCATCCGGCCATTCTCATCATCTTTCTCATCGTTTCCTCCTTTCTTTAAGGTTTGTTCGGCAATCTTTTTTCCGCCGCAAAAGTAAGGAAGCCCCATGGCAAACGCCGTTAGAAATCAATTAGAGGTAAATTAGAAATTCATTAAAACGTCCCTCCCGGCAGAGGCAAACCGAAAACGAAGTTTTCAGATTTGGCGTTACCAAACCGCTGCACTATCTTTGCAAAAGAATTTACAATATCCCTACTTTATATGATTTCAATCGACGCTCTTGCCGTAGAGTTTGACGGCAAAACGCTCTTTAGTGACATTTCATTTGTA
Organism: uncultured Muribaculaceae bacterium; assembly: GCA_944321875.1. GTDB lineage: Bacteria > Bacteroidota > Bacteroidia > Bacteroidales > Muribaculaceae > Limisoma. Next base: position 22,868 of record CALUMX010000009.1, on the reverse strand, counting down.
ATCAACGAGAAGGACCGCATTGCCCTGATGGGTAAGAACGGTGCCGGAAAATCCACGCTTCTGAAAATCATCGCCGGAGTACGCAAGCCTACCCGCGGTCAAATCTCCGCTCCGAAGGATTGCGTCGTAGCCTATCTCCCTCAGCACCTGATGACGGAGGACGGCCGCACGGTCTTTGAGGAGGCCTCACAGGCATTCGCCCATCTGCATGCGATGGAGGCGGAAATCAACCGTCTGAACCAGGAGCTGATGGAGCGCACCGACTATGAGAGCGAGTCCTACATGAAGCTCATCGAGCAGGTTTCGGCAATGAGCGAGAAGTTCTATGCCATCGACCTCACCCACTTTGAGGAAGACGTGGAAAAGACGCTGCTGGGTCTCGGCTTCGAACGCTCCGACTTCAACCGCCCGACCAGCGAGTTCAGCGGCGGATGGCGCATGCGCATCGAGCTGGCAAAGCTCCTGCTGCGCAACCCCGACGTACTGCTGCTCGACGAGCCGACCAACCACCTCGACATCGAGTCTATCCAATGGCTGGAGGAATTCCTCATCAACAACGGCAAGGCTGTGGTCGTCATCAGCCACGACCGCCGTTTCGTCGACAACATCACAACCCGCACCATCGAGGTGACGATGGGCCGCATCTACGACTATAAGGTAAACTACTCGAAATACCTCGAGCTGCGCAAGGAGCGCCGCGAGCAGCAACTGAAGCAGTATGAGGACCAGCAGAAAATGATTCAGGAGACGAAGGACTTCATCACCCGTTTCAAGGGCACCTACAGCAAGACGCTTCAGGTACAGAGCCGCGTGAAGATGCTCGAGAAGCTCCAATTGGTGGAAGTCGACGAGGAGGACACGTCGGCACTCCGCTTGAAGTTCCCTCCATCCCCCCGCAGCGGCAACTATCCGGTGACGATGGAGGGCGTGGGCAAGGCCTACGACGGCAAGCAGGTGTTCAGCAACGCTACGCTGACCATCGAGCGCGGCGACAAGGTGGCCTTTGTGGGCCGCAACGGCGAGGGTAAGTCTACGCTCGTGAAGTGCATCATGAAGGAAATCGACCACGAGGGAACGCTCACGCTCGGACACAACGTGCAGATTGGCTATTTCGCGCAGAATCAGGCATCGCTGCTCGACGAGAATCTTTCCGTGTTCCAGACCATCGACGACGTAGCGAAGGGCGACATCCGCAACAAAATCCGCGACCTGCTCGGTGCCTTCATGTTTGGCGGCGAGGAGAGCGCAAAGAAGGTGAAGGTGCTTTCCGGTGGCGAGCGCACGCGTCTGGCGCTGATGAAGCTGCTGCTGGAACCGGTCAACCTGCTCATCCTCGACGAGCCGACCAACCACCTCGACCTCAAGACAAAGGACATCCTGAAGCAGGCGTTGCTCGATTTCGACGGCACGCTGATTGTCGTTTCCCACGACCGTGACTTCCTCGACGGCCTTGTTACGAAGGTCTATGAATTTGGCGGAGGCCGCGTGCGCGAGCATCTTTGCGGCATCAACGAGTTTCTTGAAACGAAAAAGATGGAACACCTTCAGGACATCGAGCGCAAGAACGCCTGACGCTGAAAAGCAGGCATTACCACATAAACGGCAGGAGCATACGAGTTTTCTTATACAAACGAAGCAGGGAGAGGACCGTTGCGGTTCTCTCCCTGCTCTGTTTCCGTAGGTAATACGGTTTATTTGTTGACGATGACGCGGCTTATGAGGTTTTCCGTATAGGAATAAGCGAAATAAGCAAACGACGGCATCGGCTTCGTAATTACGATGTTGGCTTTCATGCCCTTGCATATCTGTCCGTATTCGCCGGCAAGACCGAGCGCCGTAGCGGCGTTGACCGTAGCGGCGTTGAGCGCCTCAATCGGAGTCATGCGCATCTTGATGGATGCCAGTGAGAGGATGAACTTCATGCTGATGGACGGTGATGAGCCGGGGTTGCAGTCGGAAGCGAGCGCAACAGGCAGTCCGAAGTCAATCATGCGACGTGCGGGCGCGTAAGGCATGCCAAGGAAGAAAGCCGCTCCGGGCAGCAATGTCGGCATCGTATGGGAACCCATCAGAGCCTCGCATTCCTCCTCGCCGGTATGCTCAAGGTGGTCAACGGAAAGTGCGCCGTACTCCACTCCAACCTGAATACCGCCGGAGCATTCCAGCTCGTTGGCATGGATTTTCGGCTTCAATCCGTATTTCAGTCCGGCTTCCAGGATGCGGGCTGTCTGCTCTACGGTAAAGAAACCCGTATCACAGAACACGTCGACGAAATCAGCCAGTCCCTGCGCAGCCACCTCCGGCAGCATTTCGTTGACAATCAGGTCAACATAGCCGTCGTGGTCATTGGCATAGTTGCGCGGAAACGCATGGGCAGCCAGGAAATTGGCACGCACGGCAATCGGCGCATTTTCCTTCAGGCGGCGGATGACGCGGAGCATCTTCAGCTCGTCCTCGGTCGAGAGTCCGTAGCCGCTCTTGATTTCAATGGCAGCCGTACCACCCTCAACGGCGCGGAGAAGGCGTTCCATCGCTGTCTCGTAAAGCTCGTCCTCCGAAGTCTGGTGCAGACGGTCGGCCGAGTTCAAAATGCCTCCGCCCCGCTTGGCAATCTCAACGTAGGAAAGGCCGTGAATCTTGTCGACAAACTCCTGCTCGCGGCTGCCGGCATAGACGATGTGGGTGTGCGGGTCGGCAAAAGCCGGAAACACGAATGAACCCGACAAGTCCTCTACATCGGCACCGGCCGGAAACTCAGGCGCGCTGTCCATCGGGCCGAAATCGGCCACACGTCCCTCGTCGTCAATAATCAGATAGGCGTCATCAATCGTCGAGATGATGTCCATTGCCTTACCCGATAAATATTTAATGGGGGATTTGTATACCCCCATTAACGACTTGATATTTTTCAGGACTTTCATTGCCTATGCGCTGTGCGTTTTTAAGAATTCGACTGACTTGGCCAGCTCTGTGTACATCACGCGGTCCACATCGACAAACGGAACCACCTTGCGGTATTCCTCGAAGAGTTTCTCGATGGCAGGTGACGACTTGGCCGGACGGCGGAACTCAAGAGCCTGTGTAGCGTTCATCAACTCGACGCCGAGCACCTTGTAAACGTTCTCGACAACGCGGCAGCACTTCGTAGCGGCATTCGCACCCATGCTGACGTGGTCTTCCTGTCCGAGCGACGACTCGATAGTGTCGACCGAAGCCGGAGTAGCCAACTGCTTGTTCTGGCTGACGATGGAAGCGACGGCATACTGCGGAATCATGAAACCGCTGTTCAGACCCGGCTTCGCAACGAGGAACGTAGGCAGGCCACGCTTGCCGGAAATGAGCTGATAGATACGCTCGTTGGAGATGCTGGCAATCTCAGAGAGGGCGATAGCCAGGAAGTCGTTGGCCAAAGCCAAAGGCTCGCCGTGGAAGTTGCCGGCAGAGATGACGAGGTCGTCTTCGGCGCAAACGACAGGGTTGTCGGTCGCACTGTTGATTTCAGTCGTGATGACACGCTCGCAGTGGTCAATCGCATCGCGTACGGCACCGTGAACCTGCGGAACGCAGCGGAAAGAATACGGGTCCTGTACGTGGTCCTTGTGGCGGGCAATCAGTTCAGAGCCTTGGAGCAGCTCGTAAATGTTGCGAGCCACGTCCATCTGTCCCTTGTGCGGACGGATGGTATGGGCCGGAGCAAGGAACGGGCTGATAAGACCGTCGTAAGCGTCGAGGCTCATCGCAGCGATGAGGTCGGCCCAGGCAGCCAGGCGGCGTGCTCTTACGATGGACCATACGGAGTGGGCCGACATGAACTGCGTACCGTTGAGCAGTGCCAGACCCTCCTTGGATGCGAGCTTGATAGGCTCCCAGCCCATGCGGCGGTTCAATTCCTCGCCCGACATGCGCTCACCCTTGTAAGTCACCTCACCCAGGCCGATGAGCGGCAGGCACATGTTGGCCAGCGGAGCGAGGTCGCCCGATGCGCCGAGCGAGCCCTGGTCGTAAACGACCGGAATAATATCGTTGTTGAAGAAGTCCACCAGACGCTCTACGGTCGGCAGGCATGCGCCTGAATAACCATAGGAAAGGGACTGTACCTTCAGCACAATCATCAGTTTCACGATGTCGGCAGGCACTTCCGCGCCCATACCGCAGGCGTGCGACATCACGAGGTTACGCTGCAGGTCGCAGAGTGATTCCTTGTCGATGGAGACGTTGCAGAGGGAGCCGAAGCCGGTAGTGATGCCGTAAATCGGTTCTTTGGAAGTTTCAATTTTATGGTCGAGGAAGTTGCGGCAGTCGATAATGCGCTTCTTAGCCTCTTCACTCAGGGCGATTTTGCCCCCGTTCTCAACCAATTCGACCAATTGCAGGGCCGTAATCGGTTCCGGTGATATAAAGTGTGTATTCATTCTGTTTTTATATAAAAGGCTATTCTACATTCAGGTTTTCAAGCAGGCTGTCGTCCACGAGGTTAGGCATTGTCACGCGCAAGTCGGGCGTGCGGTCCATCTCGCGGCGGATAGCGTCCATCGCTCCCTTGTTGCGTGCCCAGCTACGGCGTGCGATACCGTTGTTGACATCCCAGTGAAGCATGGATTCGATGTTGTGCTCAGCTTCCGGCGTACCGTCGATGACCATACCGAAACCGCCGTTGATAACCTCACCCCAACCGCAGCCGCCGCCGTTGTGGAGCGATACCCATGTAGCACCGCGGAAAGAGTCGCCGATAACGTTGTGAACGGCCATGTCGGCAGTGAAGGCCGAGCCGTCGTAGATATTGGAAGTCTCACGGTAAGGAGAGTCGGTACCGGATACGTCGTGGTGGTCACGTCCGAGGACAACCGGAGCGGAGATGAGTCCGTCGGCAATCGCTTTGTTGAACGCCTTGGCAATGCGTGTACGGCCCTCGCAGTCGGCATAGAGGATGCGGGCCTGAGAACCTACGACAAGGTGGTTGTTGCCGGCCTCGCGAATCCAGTGAAGGTTGTCGTTGAGCTGACCGAGGATGTCGGCAGGAGCTGTCTTGGCCATTTCCTCCAGCACGTTGGCTGCCAGACGGTCAGTAACGGCGAGGTCCTGCGGATTGCCCGACGTACATACCCAACGGAACGGGCCGAAGCCGTAGTCGAAGAAGAGCGGGCCCATGATGTCCTGAACGTAGGACGGATAGCGGAACGTACCGTCGGCCTTCATGATGTCGGCACCGGCGCGTGACGATTCAAGCAGGAAGGCATTGCCGTAGTCGAAGAAGTACATGCCTCTCGCAGTCAGTTGGTTGATGGCTGCCACCTGACGGCGCAATGATTCCTGAACCTCCGCCTTGAACTTATCCGGGTCGTTGACCATCAGTTCGTTGGCCTCTTCCAGCGTCATGCCTGCAGGATAGTAGCCACCTGCCCACGGGTTGTGGAGGGATGTCTGGTCGGAACCGAGGTCTACCTTGATGTCTTCCTTCACGAGGCGTTCCCACAGGTCAACCACGTTGCCCTGGTAAGCGATGGAGACAGCCTCCTTTGCCTCAACGGCCTTGCGGATGCGCGGCATCAGCTCGTCAAGCGAAGTGAACACTTCGTCCACCCAACCCTGCTCGTAACGCTTCTGAACGGCCTTCGGGTTAATTTCGGCAATCACGCCAACCACACCGGCAATCACGGCTGCCTTCGGCTGTGCGCCCGACATACCGCCCAGACCGGCCGATACGAAGAGCTTGCCTGCCGTACCGCCTGCGGAGTGCATACGGGCAGCGTTGAGCACGGTGATAGTCGTACCGTGAACGATGCCTTGCGGACCGATATACATATAGGAACCGGCTGTCATCTGGCCGTATTGAGATACGCCGAGAGCATTCATGCGCTCCCAGTCGTCAGGCTTGGAGTAGTTGGGAATTACCATACCGTTCGTCACGATAACGCGCGGAGCTTGCGGTGACGACGGGAAAAGGCCGAGCGGATGGCCGGAGTACATCACCAATGTCTGGTTGTCGGTCATCGTAGCCAGGTACTGCATCGTCAGACGGTATTGTGCCCAGTTCTGGAACACGGCACCGTTTCCGCCGTAGGTAATCAACTCGTGCGGGTGCTGAGCGACAGCGTGGTCGAGGTTGTTGTTAATCATCAGCATGATGGCAGCCGCCTTTTTCGACTTACACGGATAGTCGCTGATAGGACGGGCATAAATCTTGTAGTCAGGGCGCAGACGGTACATGTAGATACGGCCGTAGCGCTTCAGCTCGTCGAGGAATTCCGGAATCAGCATTTCATGATGCTTCTTCGGGAAATAGCGCAATGCGTTGCGCAGCGCGAGTTTCTTTTGTTCGGGAGTGAGGATGTCCTTACGCTTCGGTGCGTGGTTCACTTCCGTATCATAGGGTTTCAATGGAGGCAGCACGTCAGGAATGCCTGCCAGTATTTCTTTCTGAAATTCAGTAGTCATAGTTGTTCGGTTTTATTTGTTGATTACCTTTTCGGTGATTTCCAGTATTTCTTGTTCCAAAGCGACTGCTTCCTTCGCGATGCCTTCAGCCTCGTCGAGAATGCGCTGTGCCGCCTCGCGGTCCTTCAGACCGGCAGCGTTGATTTTCACATTCAGGTGAGCGCCGAGCACGGCAGAACGGGCAGCCAGTGCGCCTACGCCGGCATCCGAAACGGAGTTCGGGTTACCCTCGCTCGCCATGGCCTTGAGCAACGGGAACGCGCGGACTGCGGCCTTCATCGTGCGCAAAGGCACTTCCGTAGCGTAGAGCGTAGCCTTCTCGAGCGCTTCCGCACGCTTCGCCTTTTCCTCAGGTGATGACTTCGGCATGCCGAACACGTCCATAATGCGGTTGAATGCAGCCGTATCCTCGTCGACGAGGTGGAGCAGCTCTTCCATCAGCTGATGGCCTTCCTCTGCGTAGTTGGCGAAGAATTCCCAGCGTTCGTCCCAACCCGGCTTGTGGGAAGACAGGTTGGCCACCATCGTGCCGAGAGCGGCGCCGAGCGCACCCATGTAGGCGGAAATGGAACCGCCGCCGGGAGCCGGTGACTCGCTGGCAGTCTCCTCTGCGAAGTCGAAGCAAGTCATGTCAACCAAGCGGTTGGCTGTATGGTCTTCAATCAGATATTCGATAACTTTTTCCTTAGCGTTGAACGGGCCGAGGTTGTCGAGACCCATGGAGCGAACGGCAATCTTGACGATTTCGCTCTCTGCGATACCTGCCGAGCGGTTCTGCTTGGCCAGGAAGTACTTGCCGGCATTGATGAGCACGGATTTCGGCACAAGACCTACGATTTCCGTACCGGTCACTCTCACACCGCGTGCCTCAGCCTTGCGGCACACTTCCTCAAATGCGACATGAAGCGGAGTCGTGTTCATGTCGGTGATGTTCATCGACACCTGTGCGATGCCGTATTCCTTGATAAACCAGCCGATGGCCTTCGTGCCCTTCAGCGTTCCCGGAATCATCACTTCGTGACCGTTCTCGTCGAGCACTTTCTTACCTGTAATCGGGTTGCCCTCACGCTTCACGCGGCCTTTCTCACGCACGTCGAAGGCGATGGCGTTGGCACGGCGGGTAGAAGTCGTGTTCAGGTTGAAATTCACGGCAAGGAGGAAGTCGCGCGCTCCGATGACTGTACCACCGCTCTTTGCCACTGATTCCGTATATTCAGCAGGGCCGAAATCCGGCTTCATTTCCGGGTCGGCGAGCTTCTGCGGCAATGCCTCGTACTCACCGGCTCTGACCACTGCCAGGTTCTTGCGTTTAGGGGTAAATGCAGCTTCCTCATAGCAGTAAACCGGGATGGCCAGCTCGTTGCCCACACGCTCAGCCAGCTGACGGGCATACTGTACGGTCTCCTCCATCGTGATTCCTGCCACCGGCACCAACGGGCAAACGTCGGTCGCACCCATACGGGGATGCTCGCCGTGATGATGACGCATGTCAATCAGTTCCTGCGCTTTCTTGATAGCCGCGTAGGCTGCGTCAACGACAGCTTCGGGGGAGCCGATAAAAGTCACAACCGTGCGGTTGGTGGCAAACCCGGGGTCCACATCCAGCAATGTCACCCCTTCCGAGGCTTTGATTACGTCTGTAATTTGATTAATAACTGCCATATCGCGTCCTTCACTGAAGTTAGGCACGCATTCCACTAAACGTTTGTTCATAGCTATCGATTTGGTAAGTGTTTATATTGATTCGAGTCTTAAATAAAGGCTGGCGTATGCCACACCAAATACAAAGGTAACAAATCTTATCTGATTTGCGGCTTCCTTGCGATATGTTTATGAGCAGTGTTTTTCAAATTGCTGACAACCAGCAACAAACCCTACGGCAACCCCATAAAAGGAGCCGGCCTCCAAAAATTTCTTTTGGGGGTCGGCTCCTTTAGCTTAAAACCAAATCGTTCTGCTCCCCTGCTGTTCGCGGCGGCAGGCGATTTTGCCCGGGTCTACTTTTTGACAGGTGGTTGGTTGAATGTAAAAGTATAAATATGACCAATTTGTGTCGGCGTAATTTCAATGACACGCTCCGTAATGTAGTTGCTGGGAGCTATCGTAATGTGCAGATTCTTGCCTTCGCACACGACTTTTCCCCATTCTCCCTCGACCGAGAGGGGTAATTGCTTATCTTCATCATTCTCAATTGTAAGGGATTGGCCATCTATTTTCACCGATTGGAGCCAAATGGTATCTTCCCAAGCGTTCGTACAAACCAGCGAGTATGAGATACCTTCTGCCGGAATGTCGACCGTTGTGTTGTATTCTCCCAATTGCAGACCTTCGCATTTCTCCCATGTTAAGGCTATGTAAATACCGTCTGGTATCATTTCTTCCTCTTCGTCGCAACCGGTAAAGCAAGCAAGCAGCAGTATAGGCAATATCAGCCGCAAAAACGTTGTTTTCATAAGATTTCTGTTTTTAGGTAAATAAAAAGTTGATTTCATTGTGTAGGAAAAGTAAGGATAAACTCCTTGCGAGCAGTTCGTCTATCGGTTGGGCGTTATGTTGTAAAGATAAGCCCTGCGTTTGGTATAGTCTTTCATGTATTGTGACTGTCAATAAATGACAACACGGCAACACTTCACTTCATAATTACTAAATATTAAGAGTTGACTTTTGATTTCCGTAAAATTAATAAATTTTTTTTAAAAAGCAACAGATAAATCTATAAAAATATATTGCTGTCCGCTAAAATATCCAAGAACCACAACAATCAGTTGATTTCAATCCGCCATCAGGCATTTCCAGGGCTTATCGATTGGCGATTCGTCTGACGATTGCCTATGCAATAGTTTCCATGGGCGATTCCCCGCTCGTAGGGACGTACCCCAGGTGCGTCCGCCTCCGATAAAACCTAAGCCAAACGATTGTAAATAAGCACATTAAATCATTCCATTGATTCTAACATCGGGCGCACCTGGGGTACGCCCCTACAAGCCGGTGACAAATCGACCTGAATTTTAGGAATCCTTTTCCACAATGCCTAAGTTTGCCGCACCGCTCTGTGTGGTCCGGTCAAAGCCGGTATCAATGTCCCGCCGGTTGCAGACGGGCGTGCATCTTACGCATCTGATAGAACGCCATGCAAATGGAAACGGCAGCCGACAATACGTCGGAAACCGGCATGCTCCACCACACTCCCCACAGGTCGAGGAAGAGCGGCAGCAGCATCAGTCCCGGCAACAGGAAGAGCAGCTGACGGGAAAGCGACAGGAAGATGGCGATTCCTGCCTTGCCTATCGACTGGAAGAACTGACAGATGATAATCTGCGCACCCACAATCGGGAAAGCAAGCACGCTGATTTGCAGGGCATGAACGGAACGCTCCGTGAGGATGGCATCAGTCGTAAAGGCTCCGACAAACATCTCAGGAAAGAATACGCCGAAGATAAAGCCGGTGGACGAAATGATACAGCCGGCAATGACTCCCATCCGCAAGGCGCGGAACACACGGGTTATCTGCCCTGCGCCATAGTTGTAGCTGGCAATCGGCTGCATACCCTGCGCGATACCCATGATAATCATGACAAACACCATCTGAATGCGGTTGACGATACCGAAGGCTCCGATGGAGTAATCGTCGCCGTAGGCCTGCAGCTGATGGTTGATGAAAATGACGATGCAGCAGGCGCACACGTTCATCGCGAAGGGCGACATGCCGATGCTGAAGATATTCTTGATGATGCGTTTCTTCAGCTTCATGCTCTTGCGCTTGAGACGCACATAGGTGTTCTTATTGAGGAAGTGCGACATAATCCAGATGAGCGTGATGGCCTGCGAAACGATGGTTGCCGTCGCCGCACCCCGGATGCCCCATCCGAAAACGAAAATGAACACCGGCGCGATAACAACGTTGCACGCCACGGAAACAAGCGAGGAAAGCATCGCCTTCTTCGGGTAGCCCGTGGAACGCATAACATTGTTAAGACCCACCATCAGGTAAGAGATAGGCGCGCCGAGCAGGATAATCTGCATGAAGTCGCGGGCGTAGGGCAACGTAGCATCGCTGGCGCCAAAGAAGCGCAGGATGTCGTCAAGGAAAAGCAACGCGAGGCCTCCGTAGAACACGGCGTTGATAATGCACAGCACGAACACGTTGCCGGCAATGTCCTCGGCTCCGTCCTTGTCTTTCTGTCCCAGACGGATGGAGGCAATCGTCGCTCCGCCCACGCCGACCAGCGTACAGAAAGCTATCAGGAGGTTCATCAGCGGGAAGGTGATGGCAAGGCCGGAAATGGCCATCGCGCCTACACCGTGGCCGATAAACACACTGTCAATGATATTGTAGAGAGAGGTGACGGTCATCGCAATGATGGAAGGAAGCGAGTACTGCACCAAAAGTTTTCCGATGGGCGCTTCGCCCAGAATATGCGGACTGTTGTTCATAACGCTATTAGTTGTTGTCAGTTAGCAATCTTTTATATTCTCAATCAATTCACAAAGCGGGGAGGCACAACCCAGCGCCTCGCGCGCAACAATGCACAAGAAAAAAGCCATCCCCCGGTCCGCCCGGACCGCACACCGGCTGAGCGGCGTTAAGGAAGATAGCGCTTATAGTAAGGGACTCCGCCCGGAGTCATCAATACGAAACTTACGAAGATGGTGATGGCGAAGGGAACGCCAAGAGCGAAACTGTCGGTCAAGGCCACAACGAGAATGTCGTTGAGCATGGCGGCCGTAAACAGCACAATCATTCCCATCCTGCGCCACAAAAGCAGAAGGATACCGCCCACCATAGCCGCAAGGTCGAGCAGGCAGAGTATCAGGGAAACGTGCGGAAGATGGAGCGAGGTGTGGATGCCGAGCATCGTACGGAGCCAGCCCCAGTCGACCAGATAGTTGGCAAGCGCGCTCAATCCGAAAAAGACAACGGCCAGAATCAGCAGCACCAGTATGAACGGATGATGCTTGCCGTGGTTGGCACGCGAGATAGGCATATCGGTATCCGGCTCAGTCCGGCGCTCCTCGGCAGGCGCTGCCGGCTGACTCTCTATTTTCTCGATTTCCGATTCAAGCGTTCCCAAAAGGGATACAGGATTCACCCCATACTCGAAACAGTATTCCTCAATCGACAGCGAGCCGTCAAACTTCCTGCCGTCAGGAAGTTCAAAGCAATGCCGTAGCGACGGATATTCTACAAGAAAATAATCAACCGTGATTTTTGGGTCCAATGCTGCCATACTCTAATCATCTTTCGCACTCCAAAGGTACAAAATAATAGCGAAAAGCGGTTCGGGATGGATAAAAATAAATTATAATTTTTCCAAAGACGGCGGTTTCCATCCCGTTTCTTCGCTGAAAGTCACTACATTTGCCGCGGTACAAATATTTTTCAGGCTTATGGAGTTCAAGAATGAGAAAGTGCGCCGCCAGGACCGGCTGCTGAGTGAGGAAAGAGCGCGGCAACTGCTGCGTGAGGGTGAATTCGGCGTCCTGTCGATGGTGGCGCCGGAGGGTGAGGCCTACGGCATACCCATCAATTTCGTATGGGACGGCGAAGGAAGCGTCTATCTGCACTGCGCTCCCGAGGGACGCAAGCTCTGCTGCATCGACCACTGTGCGGACGTGTCGTTCTGCGTCGTGGGACAGACCCATGTCGTCTCCGACAAGTTTACCACCGGCTACGAGAGCATCGTGCTGAAATGCCGCGCCTCCCACCGACTGCCGGCAGAGGAACGGATGCATGCGCTCGAGCTGTTCATCGCCAAATATTCCCCCGACGACCAGGTCATCGGACGGAAATATGCGGAGAAATCCTTTTTCCGCACAGAGATTATACGGCTCGACATCAGCGAGTTCAGCGGAAAGGCAAAAGTGGTGAGATAATCCCCCGGCTATTTCAACTGGCTGAACCGGCGGCGGCCACGCAGATGGTAGTCGAGGATGATGTTCCGGCGGAAGCAGGGATAATCGCCCATGATGGAACGCTGCGGACGGCAACCGTCGTAGCGTGCGTGCTGACGGCGGTAGTCGTTGTGGGCGCGGACCACGGCACGGGCATTGGCAAAATCGAATTTCGCCAGGAACATAAAGAAGGCCAGCGTGTCGTAAAGGCGGCGGATGAGAAGCATGCGGCGGCCCTCACGCGGCGGCAGGTTCTTATAGAGCAGGAACAGGTTGTTGCGGAAGTTGAGATAGGTCTTGCGCGGATTGGAGGCCGGAAGACTTCCGCCACCGAGGTGATAGACCTTCGACGAGGGAACCACACAGATGCGCGCACCTGCCTGATGGATGCGCCAGCAGAGGTCGATTTCCTCCATGTGGGCAAAAAAATCCTTGTCGAGGCCGCCCGCCGTCAGATAAACGTCCGTACGCACGAACAGCGCCGCTCCCGTAGCCCAGAAAATGTCGATAACGTCGTCATACTGGCCATTGTCGGTCTCCACCGTGCCGAAAATGCGGCCGCGGCAATAGGGATAACCGTGCTTGTCGACAAAACCGCCCGACGCTCCGGCATACTCGAAATCGGACTTGCGGGTTTCGGAGAGAATTTTCGGCTGACAGGCAGCTACGTCGGGATTACGGAGCATGAAATCGTAGAGCGGCTCCAGCCATCCGGCAGGCACAGCCACGTCGCTGTTGAGCAGCAGCGAGTACTCATAGCCCAACTGTGCGATGGCACGGTTGTAGCCTTCGGCATAGCCGTAGTTTGTATCGAAATAGAGGGTTCTCACCTCCGGGAATTCCGTTTCCAGCACCTGGCGCGACTCGTCGGTACTACCGTTGTCGACAACCACCACATCGGCAATGTCGGCGTTCGTGCCCTCTATCACAGACGGCAGGTAGCGGCGGAGCAGAGCGGCTCCGTTCCAGTTCAAAATTATTACACCTATCGGTTTCATTCAGTAGAAAAATTTATTTTTAATGTTTCGGACGCTGCCAACGGTTGTGCGACCAGAGCCAGTTAGACGGCTGACGGCGGATGGTCTGCTCCAACAGACGGGCGTAACGGCCGGTAACGGCATTCTCCGCCTCCTGCGACACGTCGTCGGCAATCGGCAAGAAGCGCATACGGTAGTAGCCCCGGCCTACCCTCTCCACGTCGGCATAGACAGCGGCGGCCTTCATCTTGCGCAACAGCATTTCCGTACCTGAGATGAAGCGGGTATCCTGGTTCAGGAAATTGATATGATACAAGCCATCGTTGTGGCTCGGTTTCTGGTCAGAGATAAATCCGGTGACAAACACCTTCCCCGACTTGCGGGCGGCAAGCAGGGCGCGCAGCACGCCGTTCTTGGGTATCGACTCCGAATGGAAGCGGGAACGCAGACCGAAATAGAAACGGTCGAACCACTGGTTGCGCAACGGGCGGTAAACCTGAGAGAAGGCGATGCGGTCGGGATTTGCAAACCACTGCGTCACCGACGTAATCCACTCCCAGTTGCAGAAATGGGAACAGTAAAGCCCGATGCTGCGACCCTCGCCCACCAGGCGTTCGAGCAGCTCCACATTCTCAAACTGCATGCGCCGGCGCATCTCTGCATCGCTGACATGAAGCAGCTTGATGGTCTCGACGAACACATCCGTGAAATTGCGGTAGAATCGGCGCACGATTTTCCGACGCTCACCGGCAGTCTTCTCAGGGAACGAAGCGGCAATATTGGCTTCCACCACCGTCCGCCGGTATCGGATGACATCGCCGGCCAGAAAGGCCAGAAAGTCGGAAAACAGATACAGCACGCGCAGCGGCAGCAGCGCCGCCAGGTGGAGCAACCCCTCCAGAGGGGCATAGGCCATATTTCTCAGACGGGCATTCATGCAAGTTCTCCTCTCACTACCTCTTCCTCATCGGCAAGCCCCACGATGCGCACGTCGACACAACGGTTGGCCAACGACAAATCGGCCGGTATCTCCACGCGCAAGTAGTTGTCGGTAAATCCCTTCATCATGCCGCGGTCGTCGACGGCATGCTCAAACAGCACGGGACGCACCTGGCCGAAATAGCGGCGCGTAAACTCCGTGAGCTTCTTCTCGCTGAGAGCCATCATGCGACGCGTACGCACGTGCTTCGTATGCTGGTCAACCACATAGGGAATGTTCAGCGCCAGCGTGTCGGGGCGTTCCGAATAGGTGAACACGTGCAGGCGTGTGATGTCAAGGCCTGCTATGAAGTTGTAGGATTCCTCAAAAATCTCCGGTGTCTCGCCGCGCATACCCGTAATCAGGTCAACGCCGATAAAGGCGTCGGGTATCATCGCCTTGATTTTCCGCACCTTGTCGGCAAACAGCGCAGTATCGTAGTGGCGGCGCATCAGCTTCAGCATGGCGTCGCTTCCCGACTGCAAAGGAATGTGGAAATGAGGCATGAACCGCTTGGACGAAGCCACAAACTCTATGATTTCATCGGTCAGCAAGTCCGGCTCAATCGATGAGATACGGTAACGCTCGATGCCTTCCACCTCGTCGAGTGCGCGCACCAGGTCGAAGAAGGTCTCGTCCGTACCCTTGCCGAAATCGCCGATATTCACGCCCGTAATCACGATTTCCTTACCGCCTTCGGCTGCCACCTGCCGGGCCTGCTCGACCAGCGAGGCTATCGAACCGCTGCGGCTGCGTCCGCGGGCACGAGGAATGGTGCAGTAGCTGCAATAGTAGTCGCAACCGTCCTGCACTTTCAGGAAATAACGCGTACGGTCGCCGCGCGAGCACGACGGGATGAAGCGGCGCATGTCCTTCAGCGGTGTCACTTCCACCACCTGCTCATGCTTCGCAAACCAACTGTCGAGAAATTCAGCGATTTTCTCCTTCTGGTCGTTACCCACAACGATGTCCACACCCTCAATGGCAGCCACCTCCTCGCTCTTCAACTGTGCATAGCAGCCGGTCACCACGATGACAGCGTCGGGATAGCGTTTGGACAGCTTCCTGATTTCCTGCCGGCACTTCTTGTTGGCCAGCTCCGTCACCGTACAAGTGTTGACCACACAGATATCGGGCACATCGCCCGGCTGTACGGGCTGCGCGCCACGTTCGGCAAGCATCTTGCCGATGGTCGATGTTTCCGAAAAGTTGAGCTTGCAACCGAGCGTATGGTATGCAACCTTCTTATTCCCAAATGTAGCGTTATCAATCATATCCGCAAATTTACGGAAATTTCACGGAAAAATTACGCATTTTCCTCCACGGCTTTGCTAAAAACGCTAAAAGAAGTCCCCAGCCCACCATTTCCACCCCGACCCCACCCAAAATCCACCCAAAATCCACCACAAACGGCACGTTACACCCACTCGTAGGGACATACCCCCGGTGCAGTGCTGTCCCAAGGATTTGTTAACATTTGAATATAATATATTGTATTGCAATTGCTTATGTGCGTAAATAGGTTGCGGTACATTTTGAAACGAAGTCAGAGATTGCGTTTTTACATGATTAGCAAAATGAAACATAAATAGCTCAAATCATCTGTCTCATCAATTTGTTGTGTTAACCTTACCGATAACAATCTTGACATATTAGCCTCATTATAATTGAGATATTGAAAAATCAAATATTAATGAAGGACATCTTGTAATTTTTGAACTCTGACATTCTGCTACTTTGTCACATCAGAAAATGAGGAAAAATCGTATGTTAAATTTTCCTTGGGACAGTACTGTACCCCCGGTGCGTCCGAATCCCCGAAAATCCGAAACAAAACACGCACCCCAATAATCCCGAAACAACACCCCCGAAAATGCCGCTATTTTCCGCAACCCTGCCAGGGCGGGCGCACCTGGGGTACGCCCCTACAAGCCGGTGACAAATCGACCTGAATTTTATGAATCCCATAGAGATGTTTTTCCACAATACCTACGTTTACCGGACGGCAATCTTTAAAAAATAGCTATCCGGCACGTAGTTAATAACTTATCGTTAGGTTGCGGAGTCGGTAACAATATCAGCCACCGGTTGCATTCACAAAAAAATCCCCGGAAGCATGCCTCCGGGGAAATTCATTAGCTAACCATTTCTTTATTTTCTGCTACCTTAATAGACGAATGAAACGTTGTCGACCCACAATGTCTGGCCGATGGTACCCTCATAGGCTGTACCGCAACCGGCAGAGAACATCATGATGATGTGCGTAGGCTTGGCAACCGGGCTGTCCCATCCCACTTCCTGCACCGGAACGAGCTTGCCTTTGCTGTTGCGTGCATAGTAAGGACGGCTGGACGAAACGAGGTTCATATAGTCCTTGTAGTAAGGCTGTCCCACGATGTTGCCGTAATAGATGCGCAGGCGGTGTCCGTTGACCCAACCCGAAGAGCTCTGCGTGAAACGCTCGCGGCCCGTACCCACGCGCTTGGCGTAGATGTTACCCTCCGCGTCTTCCCAACGGCGTTGCAGCAGGACGAAAACCTCGCAGGCATTCTGGCGGCCTGTCAGCGTCTTTTTCTTGCCGAAACCGCTGGAATAAATCATCGGTGTATTCTTCGGAATCAGCACCTTATAGTCGTATTCGAGATATTTCGGACGTTTGGTGAACGGCGTGCTCATATCGAGCTTGCTGTAAGGATTTTTCGTGCTGCTCACCGGCTCGACCATCTTGCCCAGATAGATACTTCCGGAAACGAGCACGTCCATATTGATAATGCCGAGCGCCTTCACTTTCTCCATAATCGTGCTGAGCTTCACGCACTTGTTGGAGGCGGTACGCTTGTCGGGGAAAACAGCGTTGCTGCCCTTTACCACTCCGGCTACCTTCGCATAGACGTTGGAAGTGGCCCACGGTGAACCTCCCATATTGGAATAAGCCTTATTTCCGTCGATTGTGGTAGTCGGTCCAATTTCATAAAGAGTTCGGGTCTTGCCTCCAATCACTGACGACTCATGGATATAGCGGGTAATCCACTGTTCGAAATCGCCATAAGCGACCTTCTCTTTTGTTTCTGCCAGGCCTGACAGCGCAGCCACAGCCAGACAGATTGAAAACAACATTCTTTTCATGTCAAAAAAATCAAAAATCCGGCTTCAAATTTAGAGATTAATTGCCAAACTACAAAAAGCGGCACCGCCGGGAGTGTCGGAATCCGACCAAGAATCCATTCTTTTTTAACCAATTGACTATATTTTTTATAATCCAAGCCATTGGATAGTCCTCTAAAATACATTACCTTTGCCTTGCTTTAATAAACAATTTAATACCTATTTTCTTATGAGTAAATTTATTAGTTGGAAATTTTTCCTTTCCATCGTAACAGTGTTGTTGTTGGTAGCTCCGAAAGCAAAGGCCGAAGGAGAATATGCATGGCCCGCAAGCTACAAAGGGGTAATGTTGCAGGGTTTTTACTGGGATGCATACGACGATGCCAGCTGGGAATCGCTGACGGCACAAGCCGCTGAACTTTCTGCTTACTTTGACCTGATTTGGGTGCCCAACAGCGGACAGTCAGGCTCCAACCCAAGCATGGGCTACAATCCTGTCTACTGGTTTACCAACCACAATTCATCATTCGGAACCGAAGACCAGCTCCGCACGATGATTTCAACCTACAAGCAATTCGGAACAGGCCTCATCGAGGACGTCGTGGTCAACCACCGCAACGGCGCGACCAACTGGTATGACTTCCCTGCCGAGGAATACAACGGAAAGACCTATCAGCTCGGTCTGGATGCCATCTGCAGCAACGACGAGATGGCCAACGCCGCCGGACAGCCGAAACCGACCGGAAAGCCTGACACAGGCGACAACTTCGACGGCTGCCGCGACCTCGACCACACCAATCCTGTGGTACAGGAGAACATCTGCGCCTACCTTGACTGCCTGAAAAACGATTTCGGCTATGTGGGATGGCGCTATGACATGGTGAAAGGCTATGCGCCGGAATACACCAAAATCTACAACGAGTCGGCAAAGGCTCAATTCTCCGTTGGCGAATACTGGGACAACTACGACAACATCACCAGCTGGATTGACCGCACGGGCCGCACATCGGCAGCGTTCGACTTCCCGTTCAAGTATGCGCTGAACGACGCGTTCAAATACTACGATTTCTCCAAGCTGCTCTGGAAGCGCAACGGCAGCATCGACCAGCCGGCCGGACTTGTTCACATGGACACTTATCAGCGTTACGCCGTAACGTTTGTCGACAACCACGACACCTACCGCGAAGGCGGCAAGTTTACGGGCGATGTGGAGGCAGCCAACGCCTTCATGCTCTGCTCTCCGGGTACGCCTTGCGTATTCCTCGCACACTGGCTGGAGCACAAGGACGCGCTCAAGAACCTGATTGCCATCCGTAAGTCAGCAGGCATCAGCAACCAGAGCGTCATGGAAGTGCTCGTCAACACTCAGACCTACATCGTAGCGAAAGTGACAGGCGACAACGGCGACGTCTACATCAAAGTGGGCCGCGACAACTCTTACATTCCTGCAGGCTACACCGCCGATGACAAGAAAGCCGGCAACGGCCTCTACACCATCTGGACGAAAGTGGCTGTCAAGGATTTGGAAGAAAACCGCGCCCAACTCTCCTTCTCTCCCGACGGCGGCACCTACATCGGTGGCGTAACGGTGAAAATCAGCATTGACAACGCCGAGAAGTTCGAGAATCCGTCAATCGTCTACACGACCGACGGCACGACTCCGTCGCTCAGCAACGGTACGAAAATCAAATCAGGCGAAAGCGTTGCCATCAGCGAAAGCTGCCGTCTTCAGGCCGTAGCTTTCGACGGCGACAAGATTGCCTCCGGCATCAAGAGCGCCATCTACCGCACTACAGCAGACCCGATTGAGGTCTACGTTCAGAAACCGGAATCATGGAGCACCATCAACCTCTACGCATGGGTGGAAACTCAAATCACCTCTCCGTGGCCGGGCGACAAGATGACCGAGACCGTCACCGTGGGCGGAAAGGAATGGTACCACCACAAGTTTGACCAATCCGTCAAGTATGTCAACGTCATTTTCAACAACGGTACCGACCAGACTGTCGACATCAAGGACCTGGAGCTGGGAGCCTACTACTTCACGCTCGACTCCGATTCAGGCAAGAGCATCACGGTAACCGACGTAACCGATGACTTCGCCGGAGTGGAAGGCATCGAGGCCGGCAACACCAGCGTCAGCGTCTACCCGAACCCTGTGACTGACCGTCTCTGCGTCAGCGCAAGCAAGGACGTCAAGGCCATCTACGTATACAACGCCAGCGGCGCGCTGAACGCACAGGCATACGGCACAAGCGAAATCAACCTTGAGTCACTCGACAACGGTTTCTACATCTACCGCGTTGTCTTCACCGACAACACCGCCGCTCAAGGCAAGATTCTGAAGAAGTAACCGGTCACCGACTTCATACAAGGAAAAGCCCTCCGCCATCGGCGAAGGGCTTTCCTTTTTCCGGGCAAAACACAAGCCGTAAGGCAGAAAGCGGACGAGTTGCAAAAAAATCACAACGGCTACTGCTCCATTTTTCAAGAAATATCACTAACTTTGCACCCGTAATAGTTATTGATGGATATTCGCTGTGTTATTAACGCGATTGAAGCCTTTGCCCCTCGCGCCCTCCAGGAAAGCTACGACAACTCAGGATTGCAGGCAGGCGATGTGACAAAGGACTGTAAGGGAGTGCTCCTCACGCTCGATGTGTCGGAACAGACGGTCGAAGAGGCAGCAAGCCTTGGGTGTAACCTTATCATTTCCCATCATCCCCTTCTTTTTAAAGGTATCAAGACGCTGACTCCCGCCTCCTCAACGGGCAGGATTCTCATATCTGCCGTCAAAAACGACATCGCCATCTACTCCGCCCACACCAACCTCGACAACGCAAGGCGGGGCGTATCGGCACGCATGGCCGCCAAGCTCGGCATGACCGACGTGGAAGTGCTGCAGCCTCAACGGTCCACGCTTCTCAAGCTCGTTGTCTTCGCTCCGTCGACCCACAGCGAGGCCGTGAAGCAGGCCATGACGGAAGCCGGAGCCGGCAGAATCGGCGATTACGACTCCTGCACCTACACGATGGAAGGCACCGGCTCGTTCCGGGCGCTCAGCGGTGCCCGCCCGTTTGTCGGACAGGAAGGCAGCATCCACCACGAGCCGGAAACGCGCATCGAGGCCATACTCCACCGCTCCCTGCTCGGGAAGGTGACAGCCGCCATGCTCAAGGCGCACCCCTACGAGGAACCGGCCTACGACATCATTCCGCTTGAAAACGCCGACCGCTATGCGGGAAGCGGAGCCGTCGGCAACATCGGCGAGACAACCGCCGGAGAATTCCTGGAAAATCTGAAATCCGTATTCGGATGTCCGGCCGTACGCTACTGCGGCGAGCTCAACCGGCGCATCAGCCGCGTGGCCCTCTGCGGAGGCAGCGGTGCCTTTCTCATCGGCGACGCTCTGGCTGCCGGAGCCGACATCTACGTTACGGGCGACCTGAAGTATCACGACTTCACGGAAAACGCGGGCAAGATAATGCTGGCCGACATCGGACACTTTGAGAGCGAGAGCTGCACGAAGGAGATTTTCCACGACATCCTGTCGGCAGAATTCCCGTCGCTCCGCATCGAATTGGCGAAAGAAACAAATACAATAAAACTTATATAGATTATGACAACAGAGCAAAACAAGGAAAAAGGTCTTTCTGTAGAAGAACGTCTGACAACCCTCTATCAGTTGCAAACTATTCTTTCCGAAATCGACCGTATCAAGACTCTCCGCGGCGAACTCCCGCTGGAAGTGAGCGACCTCGACGATGAAATCGCCGGCCTGCAGGAACGCATCAAGAAATTCCAGGCTGAGGCAGAGGAATTGAGAAAGAGCGCGAGCGCAAAGAAGGTGGAAATCCAACAGGCTCAGGACGCTATCGCTAAATACACGGAACAGCAGAACAGCGTACGCAACAACAAGGAGTTTGACTTCCTCGCTAAGGAAATCGGCTTCAAGCAACTCGAGATTGAGCTTTGCGAAAAGCGTATCCGTGAATATACAGAGCAGGCTAACCGCAAGCTCGCTGAAATGGAAAGCGCCAAGAACTTGCTCGAGGACAACACCCACATCCTCGCCGAGAAGAAAAGCGAGTTGAACGAAATCATCTCCGAGACAAAGCAGGACGAGGAGAAGCTGCTCGAAACGGCTAAGGCTCTCGAGGAGAAAATCGAGCCGCGTCTGCTCAAGGCTTTTAAGCGCATCCGTAGCAACGCCCGCAACGGTCTGGGCATTGTTTACGTACAGCGTAACGCCTGCGGTGGATGTTTCAACCGCATCCCGGCACAGCGTCAGGTAGAAATCAAGATGCACAAGAAAATCATCGTTTGCGAATACTGCGGACGTATACTCATCGACCCGGCACTCGCCGGCGTAAGCGAGGACATCTAAACCGCCCCGCACAGACAGAACGCACAACCGCCCCGTGAGCATTCACGGGGCGGTTTCTTTTTCCAAGCAGCAAGAACCTTATTTCATCATATTGCTGTCCGGACAATGGTCACAGGCCGGCACGTTCCTACCCACGCATAGCTCTCCTAAATGTGCCTAAACAACAAAATGTGCTCAAACAACAATTTTGAAATGTGCCTAAACAACAAAAATGTGCCTAAACAACAATTTTTCTATTTTTTAGACATTTGACGCACATGATTTTAATAATTTTTTATTTACTTTATGCCATGAAGTTTAACCCCAATAAGACACCAATGATAGTGTTAAGACGGCTAAACGTCCGTATTTCTAACCAAATTTGAATATAGGGAGTTCTAATAACCGATTTGGATTTAACTGATTCTGATAGCAACATCATCTAATTAAAAATTTATATGAGCAGAAAAATCACTATTTTTACTCTGCTTTTGTGGCTGACGGCAATGACTTTCCCGGCTCTTGCGCAGCAGAAAGCAGACACGACCTACACCTTCCGCTTCGTGCCAAGGGAAGATATGTTCTATGTGCCTTGGAATGGGAATGACACAGAGCTTGTCCGCCTGCTGGAGTGTATCGAAAAAAACAAAGCCACAATTCTTGACGGCAAGCTGCCGTTACAGGTTGACGGTTACTGCAACTCGCTGGGTAGTGAAGCCGACAATCTGGCCACAGCCCGCATCCGTGCCAACCGTGTGAAATCCGAACTGATTATCCGTGCGGAAATCAAGGAAGAAAACTTTATCACCCGCAACCATGCGACAGAGGGAGACTTTGTCACTGTGCGCATGACGGTACCGGTAAAGGAAACAGCCGCGACGGATGCGGAAGCGGAAGCACGACGCAAGGCGGAAGCCGAACGACTGGAAGCCGAGAAGCGTGCCGAACAGGAACGGCTTGCCGAAGAGCAGCGCAAGGCGGAAGAAGCCCGACTTGCCGCTGAAAAGGCAGAAGCTGAGAAAGCCGCTCAACAAAACACACTTGCCGACATGCCGTCGGAAACCAAAACACCAACTGATTATCATCTCTCCCTGCGTGCCAACCTGCTGCGCTG